>JBOGET010000109.1:0-2559 GCA_050741975.1 Acidimicrobiia bacterium | reverse complement strand
GTCCGAGATCGTGGTGCAACTCACCGCCCAGGGGTGAGAGTGGCACGCGTCTAGGCGGGCCGGGCCACGTCCTTCGTCGGACGGTTACCGACCCGGCTCAGGGTCTGCTTTCGCGCGGTAGCGAGGTCGATGGGCTCATCGGCCATTGGCGAGACTCCGAGAAGGAATGAGTGAGAAAACAACCATTCAAAGGATCGTAAGTCAGAACGATGCAGGATGGGTGATCCGAAATAGTGCCACTTTTCGCGATCTTCATCCCGCGTTTATCCCGCGTCCGCCCACAATCGGAGGGGTCCACGCGGGTCCGCTCATATGCTCTGACCTGGTAATTCGTCCAAATCAGTCTTTAGAAAATCGGGCCGACATCTTTCGGGACGCTGAGGTCGTCGGTTCGAATCCGGCCGTCCCGACCACAAAGGTGCTGGTCAGAGGCTTGCAGTCAGGCTTCCGGCCAGCGCCTCGGTCGTCTCATCGAACATTTATCGAACATCCAGATCCTGGGATGCATCCGGCCGGGCCTTGTTCGCGGTCGCGTGGATACGCACCGAGCGACGAGTTGCGACGGGGAATCTTGTCCGGGCAGTCGGGATCGCAGGTCATACAACCACCCTGGGTGCCTGTGGATGTGCTCCGGAATGCCGGATCTCGGACGGGTTATTGGTCGGTTTTCAGAGTCTGGTGGCGCGCGTTATGCGCTGCTTCGGGACATCGGCTAGTTGGGACACGATCTATGTAACAACGGTGGGGAGTCGGTTCTGGGACGGGGCTTGGAGGCTACAGGCCGCGATTGCAGCGTTACTCCTCGACACATCAACCGGGCCCACTTCCTGTGCCACGTCTTATGCTCGATGTAAGTGGTTGATCGAGCAAGCAAAGAGTCGGGTGGAGTGCGGGCGGCCGAGGTGGTCGGCGCCCTGTGCTTGGCTACCGATCTGGGGATGGGCTTCCCTTTTCAGCACGGTGTGGAGGCGACGTTGATGACTATGCGTCTGACCGAGTTGCTCGAGGTGGACTCGGAGACTGCCATCCATACCTTCTATGCAAGCCTTCTCATGTATGTCGGCTGTACTACCGACGCCGAGATATCGGCACGTATCTTCCCTGGAGGGCTGACGGAACATCTGGCGCCGGTCGAGCACGGGTCTGCGGGGAAGCGCTTGATTGGCGTGTCGAGGGCGGTAACCCCGCCGGGATCTTCGCCTGCGCATCGTCTCTACGAGCAGGCTCGACGGCTTCCGACGGCGGCCCGCTTCCAGAAGCCACACTATGTGGCGGTATGCGAGGTGGCCGAGATGCTGGCCGACCGGCTCGGCCTTCCCGCCCCAATTAGTGGTCTGTTCAGCCTGATGACCGAACGTTGGGATGGCCGTGGTGTCCTTAGCCGGGCCGCCGGCGAGGAGATCCCGCTTCCGCTCCGCATTGCCCGGGTCGCTAGAGACGCCGCCTACCAGCGTCTGATTTACGACCCCGAGGACGTGGTGGACGTGATCCGAGCCAGGGCAGGCACGGCATTCGACCCCGGCGTCGCCGAACGGTTCGCCGAGACCGCCGGGGAGGTGTTCTCGGCAGGTGACCAGCCGGTGTGGGAGGGCGTCCTCTCCGCCGAACCTAAACCGTGGCTGGAGCTATCCGACGATGGGATCGACCGGGCCCTTGGCGCAATGGGGAACTTCTCCGATCTCGTCTCCCCTTACCTGTCCGGCCATTCTGCCGGTGTCGCCGATCTCGCCGTCAGGACAGCGGAGGTGCACGGCTTTGCTCCTGATGAGGTAACCACTGTGCGGCGGGCGGGTTTGGTGCACGACCTGGGACGGGTCGCTGTGCATCCGGCCGTGTGGGCAAAAGAGGGGCCCTTGACCGCCGATGAGTGGGAGCAGGTAAGGCTGCACCCCTATCACACCGAACGGATCCTCGACTCTTCGCCGTTCCTGGCCGAAGTGGCCGCCGTTGCCTGCTGTCATCATGAACGTCTCAACGGGAGGGGATACCACCGCCGCTTGAAGGCGTCGGCGCTCCCCGCCACGGCGCGGCTTCTCGCAACTGCTGACGCTTTCTATGCCATGACCGAGCCAAGAGCTCATCGGGCCCGGCTTGAACCCGAGGACGCGGCGAAGAACCTCACCAGCGAGTCGGACCAGGGACTACACGACCCCGAGATGGTGGCTGCCGTTCTGGAGGTGGTGGGGCTTCCCCCACCGGCAATTCGCCGTCCCGCGGGTCTCACCGAACGAGAGGCCGAGGTGCTCGGCTTGATCGCCCGGGGTCTGCAGACCAAGCAGGTGGCTCGAGCCCTTGACGTCTCCGCAAAGACCGTCGACAACCAGCTTCAGAGCGTCTACCGCAAGATCGGGGTGTCGACCCGGGCAGGGGCCACGCTGTTCGCGATGGAGCACGGGCTGGTTCCTTAGGGAGAATCCCCTATTCCCGGGGCGAGGGCGTGCCCGTAGGTTCGGGCCCATGCGTATTGAAGAGAGTATCGAGGTCAACCGCCCGCCCGAGGACGTGTTCGCCTTCTTCGACGACCGCCGCAATGACAGCCGGTGGATGGAGACCGTGGTG
>JBOGET010000108.1:0-5078 GCA_050741975.1 Acidimicrobiia bacterium | reverse complement strand
CGTCCCGGGTGATGGCGGCGGCATGAACCTTCACCAATGCTTCGCTGTTGAGAGGGGTGGGTGTGTCCACCTCCTCATAGACAAGGTTGTCCATGCCACCCGGAGGATGCAGTCGAACCGCCTTCATAACTAGGGGCTCGTGTCTCGAGCTCATGCTCTCCTTTGACTGGTCCGACCTCGGTGACACGCAAGGCCAGTCGAAGCATGCCACATGCGCCAACTGGGAGGTCCATCCCCAACTGAAAAACGGGAAACGCCCATGAGGCGGGCTTGTGCGCTACGTCTCTTCGCTTCAGGATTCCAAGTCAGCACCCGCCAGGTTTCCATACCTGCCCGTTCCCATACCCCATACCTAGCCCGGGCGGCCCCAGCCGCCCCTCCCGACTTCAATAAGACTCCATCTCCCTTCACGAGGCTCAATCCAAGATGGTACGGTCGCCGCCATCGCGAGGGGACGTGCAGCCATCCCGGGAGACCGGTCCGAACCGCATGGAAGCGTGATTGAGAGGAGCAGGACTTGACGGTGGAGACCGTGGCGGCCCCAGTCAAGACGGAGACTCCTACCTGGGTTAGGACTCTTCTCTCGCTGGCCGGCACCCTGGTGGCGATGTCGGTGCTGGTTTGGGCGCTGGGCGCCAACCCTCTCGAAGTGGTCGAGGCCATCGTCATCGGCGCCCTGGGAAACCCGTTCAACATCGGTCAGACGGTCGTCACCACAGGGATCCTCATCCTGACCGCCTTGGCGGCCGCCATACCATTCTCCGCCCGTCTGTGGAACGTGGGTGGTGAGGGACAGATGACGGTCGGGGCTGTTGCAGCCGCCGTGCTCGGGATCGTCCTGCCCGGGATATTGTCGGCGTGGCTGCTGGTCCCGGTCGTCATGATGGGATCGATGGCGGCAGGTGCGCTGTACGGGGCGGTCCCCGGCTGGCTCAAAGCCCGCTTCGACGCCAGCGAGATCGTCACCAGCCTCATGCTCAACTTCGTAGCCGCCAGCCTGGCGGCATGGGTCATCTTCGACGTATACCCCGAGGGCTTCGTCCAGCGCACCGAGGCCATCCACGTCAACGCCGAGCTACCCCGGCCGATCGAAGGCTCCCTGGTCGACATCGGGATCATCATTGCCATAGCTACCGCGGTCGTCGCCTGGTTTGTGATGAAGCACACCAGGCTCGGGTTCTCGATTCGGGCGATCGGCGCCAACAACCCGGCGTCACGACTATCCGGCATTCGAACCGAACGTGTCACCGTCCAGTCGTTCCTCATGGCCGGTGCCTTCGCCGGGCTCGCCGGATCGCTGATCGTCCAGGGACGCGATCACTCCCTCTTGCAGGACTTCTCCGCCAACCTCGGTTTCCTCGGCATTGGCGTGGCCCTCGTCGCCAGGCTTCACCCCCTCTGGATCATCGCCTCGGCCGGGTTCTTCGCCGTTCTCCGCGTCGGCTCGAACAGCCTTCAGGCCGGCGCCGGCCTATCACCCGTGGTGGGTGAGATAGTGATCGCGACCTTCGTGATCCTCCTGATGGTCACCAAGGTCATCAAGTTCAGATATCCGGAGAGCGTCGATGCTCAGTGAGGCTTTGGTCCTCGCCTTCTTCGTGATCGGAATCCAGTTGATGGTGCCGATCGTGATGGCGGCGTTGGGGGAAGCTGTCGTCGAGAAGTCGGGGGTGCTCAATGTTGGCATCGAGGGGATGATGCTGATCGGCGCCTTCGCCACTGCCTACATGGGGATCACGCGAAGCAGCGCGGGGCTCGGGATCCTGGCCGCCATCGTGGCAGGATGTGTGTTCGGCGCCCTGCTCGCCTTCCTCTACGTGAACCGGGGCACCGACCAGATCGTCACCGGCTTGATGTTCAACATCTTCGCCGTGGGCCTCACCGGGACCCTCCACTCGCTCTACCTGGCAGGACAGAACGGGGAGACGCTGACGGGGATCACCATCCCCGGCATCGGCTCGATCCCCTGGGTGGGCGAGATCCTCAACAAGCAGAACCTCATGCTTTACCTCGCCATAGCCATGGCGTTCGGCGTGTGGTACCTGCTCAACAAGACCTGGTACGGGCTCTACGCGCGAGCGGCCGGTGAGCGGCCGCTCGCCGCGGAGTCCGGCGGATTGGACGTCCGGCGACTCCGCTACCCAGCCGTGATCGTGGGGTCGGTGCTGGCCGCGCTCGGCGGCTCGGCCCTGGTCCTCGCCACCTCGGGCGGCTTCGTACCGGGCATGACTGCCGGTCGGGGGTTCATTGCCCTGGGGGTGGTGGTGCTCGCCAGATGGCGACCGCTGTGGATCATGATTCACGCCCTTGGCTTCGGTTTGACCCAGGGCCTTCAGTTCCTCGCCGCCCAGGTCCCCGCCCTGCAATCGGTACCCAAGCAGTTCTGGGTAGCCCTTCCCTACCTCGTGACCGTGATAGCTGTCGTCTTCGCTCCCGGCTCGACCTACCCGGCCGCGGTGGGGATTCCGTATCGCCGAGCCGGCGCTTGACACGGCAAGCACCCGCGTTTTTCCAGACTTCCCCGGACAACCCTTCGTTTGCTGTGGGTAAAGTAGATCGAGTGCTGCTGCACGGCGGCACCACACGACATGGAGGAGCAGATGCGAGAGACAAAGCCGAGATCGGCTCCGCGATGGCTGTTGCTGGTGACAGTGACTGCAATCGTCCTCGCGGCGTGTGCCGGTGACACCGCGGACACAAGCACGACCGCCGGGACCTCCGAAACGACGGCTCCGAGCGGCGACACAACAACCACCACCGCCCCCGCATCAGGAACCACCGCGGCGCCGGACGGCGAGCCGTACCAGGTAGCCCTGATCTACCCCGGGACCGCCGACGACCTCTCGTGGTCGAACGCATGGTTCGACGGGGCCGAACAGGCGATGGAAGCCAACCCCAACATAAGCGTTGAGTCGGTCGAGTTGTTGAACGACCCGGCTGCGGTAGTCCAACAAGGATCGGCGTTCGCCTCGGAGGGCTTCGACCTGATCCTCATCGCCCACGGCGCGATGGTGGAACCGGCGCTCACCCTGGCAGACCAGTTCCCAGACGTGCTTATCTGCCTGTCTCCGTACAACCCCGCCGAAGGCGAGGAGTGGCCGGCCAACCTGTGCTGGAGCGACGTCGCACAACACAACGCCAATTTCCTGGCCGGTGCCCTGGCCTCCATGGTCACTGAAAGCGGGCACATCGCCTCCCTCAATGGGTTCGCCTTTCCAGCCCTGACCCGTCAGCCCGAGGCGTTCCACCTCGGAGCGAGATGTGTCAATCCAGACATCACGTTCACTCAGCAGTACATCGAGACCTGGACCGATACTGGCATTGCCAAGTCGGCAGCACAGGCGGAGATCGCCGGTGGAGCGGACGTGATCCTGTCGGCGACTGACTCGGCAGTGTTCGGGATACTCGAAGCTGCCGCCGAGGCCGACGGCCAGGTGTGGGCGGTGCCGTCCTATTACGAGAGCCAGTCACTCGACCCGGATCATGTGATGACCTCGGCGATTCACGGCCTGACCTTCGCCTCCAACTCGCTCATCGAGGCCGCGGCTGCGGGTGAGATCGGGGAGAGCGCGTTCATCGCCTTCGACGCGACCAACGACCCGGAGATCGACGCCCCGCTCTACGACAACATCTCGGCGATGCTGAGCGCGGATGAGTTGGCCCAGTACGAGGACATAGTGGCCAAGGTGCGCTCCGGTGATATCACCATTCCGGACGAGACCACTGGCGATCCGACCATCGGCGCCGAAGGGTCCGGCGCTGCAATCGACCCGGCGTCCATCGGCTGCGGTTGATGACATGACACGAAGGACACCCGACGAGGAGATGGAACCATGAAGACGGACATGTATTGCTACATGGAGAATCGGAACAAGTTGACCCTCCCTTCGGGTGTCCCCGGCTACCCGGACGCATTCGAGAGCTGGCTCGATCCTGACCACACCGCGGTCCTCGAGATCGACATGCACCGCGGCCATGTGGGCGAGGAGGACCGGCTGACGCTGGCGGTGCCACGTGCCCGAGAGCGCATCCCTGCCCACAACCGCTTCCAGGCAGAATGTCGGAGGCTGGGTATCCCGATCATCCACGTCCAGCACTGGCAGCGATACGGAGGGATCGACGATCTCAATAACCGCAAGCACAACCGGATGGCCAACTGGCGGGTTCTCTACTACCTCTACGTCGAGGACAACGAGTTGATGGACGAGCACTCCTGGGAGGGCACCAAGTGGCTCGACCTGATCACCGAAGAGGTGGAGGGCGATTACTACATCCGCACCAAGAAGCGGTTGTCGGGGTTCTATCCCACTGACTTGGAATTCCTGCTGCACAACCTCGATGTCCACAACGTGGTGCTCACCGGCACGATGACCGACGCTTGTGTGTTGTCCACTGCGTTCGACGCCGCCAACCGGGACTTCCGTGTGATTGTGCCGAGGGACGTGGTCGGCGGTTACTCGGAGGAGGCGGAGCACGGCGCCCTTCAGGTGATCTCACTCCACTTGGGGTTGGTGGTGGACGCTCCCGCCCTGCTGGGCGAGTACTGCGCCCGCGTCGGCATGGAGTTGCCCTCGGATTTGGTCGGCGTCGGCGACATCAACGAGGTGACCGGTCTCCTTCAGAAGGCAACGGTTTAGACGGCAAGTCGGCTAAGTGGCGCATCTCGCTCCCCAGAGAGGAGAGACCATGGCAAGTGACCGCAAGGCGATCTGGGGCGACGAGCCCCAGCCGTTGATGCCCTACAGCCCAGCAATCAAGGCGGGCGGCTGGGTGTTCTTCGCCGGCCAGCTGGCGTCTGACTTCCAGACCGGTTTGGCACCAGAGGCAGGTGGCGATGGGCGCAACCCCAACGTCGATAACCAGCTCGAGCTGCAGTCGCGGTTTGTCATGCAAAACCTCAAGCGAACTGCAGAAGCTGCCGGAGTCGACATCGCCAAGGACATCGTCCGCATCTATCAGTGGTTCACCTCCCCTTATCCCACCATGGAGGAGTTCGCCGAAGGCGACACCTGGCCTCGGATCTCGATCACTCCCTACCTGGATACACGCAACGAGTTCATCTTCGAACCTCGACCGGC
>JBOGET010000107.1:0-7093 GCA_050741975.1 Acidimicrobiia bacterium | reverse complement strand
GATCTCGACCTATAGGTCGAGATCTCCGCGCCAAAACGGATTCCCCGGTCTCCCTCTCAGAGGTCGAGGACCACCCCGGGCATGCCGGGCACGATGTCTATGCCTGCAGCCTCCTGTCGGAGCCATTGGTGCGTCCCGTCCAGCATCTCGTCGCTGTGGGCCGGGTCGTGGTGATAGGTGGTCAGCGTCTTGGCTCCGGTGTGACGGGCGAACCCGAGTAGATGGGTGTATGAGCTGTGGCCCCATCCCACCCGCTGGGCGTACTCCTCGTCGGTGTACTGGGAGTCGTGGATCAACAGATCGGCTCCCTCGGCGAGGTCGTAGCCCGATGTCCATTCGGGCGGTCCGGGGAAGGCAGACGAGGAGAGCGCCGGCTCGTGGTCCGGGAGATAGGTGACCACCGACCCCGAGTCCTCCAAGCGGTAGCCGAGGGTGGGCCCGGGATGGCACACCAGGTCGGCTGTGATCCGTATCGAGCCGATCTCGAAGACCCCGGGCGGCATGTCATGGAACGAGACACTGGGGAGATCCCGGACCCGGACCGGGAACAACGGTGGGGAGAGATACCGGCTGAGCCGCTCCTGCAGGGTCTTCGTGGTGGAGATCGGCCCCCAGATGTGGACCTCGACCTCGGGGTCGAGCAGTGGTGCGAAGAAGGGAAGCCCCAGTATGTGGTCCATGTGGAGATGGGTGAGGAGCACGTCGACACGGTCCAGCCCGCGGGCATCGTCGCTCAGGGTGCGGATGCCCGATCCGGCGTCGAGGAAGAGGAACCGCCCGCTGCTCGACATGACCTCGACGGCGGAGGTGTCACCCCCATACCTGGCCGTCGCCATCCCGGGGCTGGCGATCGAGCCTCGAGTCCCGCAGAGTTTGACCCTCAGCCCTCCACCTCCCAGAAAGTGGCAAGGACGCCGAGGAAACGCCCACCCTGACCCTCGATGGGTATCGCGGTGACCGCCACGTCCCGCCACACCCCGTCCATGCCCTGGAACCTGACGGCGCGGTGACCGGGAACCTTCTTGCTCAAGGCGGCGACCACGGGGAACTCGGCTTCAGGTATCAGCTCCCCGTCGAGATCGGTGACCTTCCACATCCCGACGAGATCCGCGGCGCGGATCGGTCCCACGTCGTCGAATTGCACCCCGAGCAGCATTTCGGCCGGCTCGTTGTAGAAGATCAGGTCCCCTGACGCGTCCATCATCCACATCGGGATGGCCAGGTAGCTGGCGAGTTGCCGGAGGAGGATCAGCTCCAGGGGCTGTTGCATGACGGGAAGCTACAAGATGATCCCCTCACCGAGTGCGACCGGCTTCTACTGAGCCGGCTCAACAAATCGCCGGGAGTTGCCGATGAGATGAGGCAATGCCGGAACCGCAGTCGGACTCCAGGGCGTCGCGCCGTGCTGTCGATCCGGTGGGACGCCAGAGCACCCCAGATCGACGTTATCGAGCCTTCGACGTCATTGACCGTGACCTGGTGGACGCGATGCGGGGTTGGTCCAGTTTCGAGAACCTGTTCCGGATCTCGCCGGTACCGATCATGGAGCAGGACTACTCGGCCCTGGTGGAGTGGATGGACGAACTTCGTGGTGAGGGCGTGTCGGATCTTCGGCAGTATCTGGGCGATGACATCGAGGCGATCCGGGCCCTGGTCCCCATGATCAGGATCGTGGCCGCAAACCCGGCGTCGGTGGCTGCGGTCGGTCTACCCCTCGAGGAGCTGATCGGGCCCGTCGACCCCATGATCGTCAACGAAGGCGCCAAGGATGGATGGCTGAACCAGCTCGAGGCGGTGTGGAACCGTGAGCCCGAGGCCCATTCCTCCTACACCGCGGCCACCTTCGACGGCCGCACATATGACGCCGAGTCGACCTTGGCGGCACCTGTGATCGACGGGGAGCCCGACTTCTCCCGAGCGGTGTTCACGGTCATCGACGTGACAGGTCATAGGAACGAGGAGCGACGCATGCAGGAACTGGTCGAGGCAAAGAACCGGTTCCTCGCATCGGTCAGCCACGAGATCAGGACTCCGCTGACCGCCATCCTCGGATTCGCCCGGGTTCTGGACGACGACCCGACCCTCGACGAAGACGATCGTCGTCTGATGGTCTCATCGATCGTGCATCATTCCCAAGAGGTGGCCGACATGGTGGAGGACCTCCTGGTCGCGGCCAGGGCGGACATGGGCCAGATAGAGGTGGCCAACGTGAGTTTCGATGTCGAGAGCCAGGTGAGACGGACCCTGGGCGCCGGCGGCTCCTTCACCACGGACGTCACCCTCGAGGCCGGGGCCGGTCCCATCCGTGCAGTCGGTGACCCGGCGCGGGTGCGTCAGATCGTGCGGAACCTGCTCACCAATGCCGAGCGCTACGGGGGCTCGGCGGTGACCATCAGCATCAAGGCGGCGAGAGACCGGGTGCTCGTGGCAGTGGCCGACGACGGGCCCGGCCTGCCCCGGCAGGATTGGGAGAGGATCTTCGAGCCCTACCACCGAGGACGGCACACGCCGGGCCGCCCGGGTTCGGTCGGGATCGGGCTTGCCATCTCGCGCCAACTCGCCGAGCTGATGGGAGGCACGCTGATCTACCGTCACGAGGGGGGCAGGAGCGTGTTCCTCTTGGGTCTTCGCCCAGTAAAGGGCTGAGTGCCCGCCGAACTCGAGCTTGTCCGGCTCGGGTGCCTGTTGGCCCCGGAGAGCGTTAGGGTGATCGCCGGGTCCTGGGAGAGCGATCCGACAACCAGTTCGAGGTCCACCATGCATCGACGTCTCACCGTCCTGCTCGTCGTCGCCGTCAGCGTTGTTGCCTGCAACCAGGAGACGGAGACCACGATCTCCACGACACAACCCGGCTCCACCACGACGGTGGGACCAACCACCACCACCACCACCACCACGATCCCGCCGGTCCGCATCGAGAACGCCCCACCGGAGTTGGTGTCCTTGGTCGAGAGCTTCTACGAGTACGCCTCGGGGACGAAGACCGAAGCGCCTCCGGCGCCCGAGCCGGTGCTGGCGAGCATCACCCCGACACCGGTGGAGACCCCCCGTGCCGGCGTGGCCTCGGTGGGCATATTCAAGGGCCAGGGGGTGGCCACCGTGGAGATGGACGGAGACCTCTTCCTGGCCGTGGACGACGGAAACGGATGGAGGGTGGTCGGTGGGAACTGGCCCAACCTGTCTCTGCCCTCCTACTACGGGACCACTCCGCGGCTGGTGGCCGTGGTCGGCTCGGACGCCCGCCCCGGAGAGGACGTGGCCGCCAGCCGGGCCGACAGCATCCATTTCGTCGGGCTCGATGGGGCCGGCCAGGGTGGGATCGTCGGCGTGCCTCGTGACTCCTTCGTGCCGGTCGCCGGGGGCGGTCGACGCAAGATCAATGCGTCGCTGGCCGACTACGGCCCGGAGGGCATGATGCAGACCTTCCGCGACTTGACCGGTCTCCCCATCGAAGGGTATGTCCTCACCGGGTTCGTCGGTTTCCAGGAGATGCTGGGCAATGTGCTGGGCGGCATCGACCTCGTCGTTCCCTTCGCCGTCCGGGATTCGGCCTCAGGGGCCGACTTCGAGGCCGGGGCACAGTACGTGAATGGTCCGGAGGCCCTCGCCTTCGCCCGCGCCCGCAAGACCCTCGCCGCTGGCGACTTCACCCGCTCGGCGAACCAGGGCTTGATCTTGATCGACACCGCTAAGAATCTGAGGGCCAAGGGCTATGGGGCCATTCCCCGACTCCTCGAGATGTCCGAGCCGTGGATGCTGACCGATCTCGGTCCCGAGCAGCTCCTCACCTTCGCCGCTCTGGCCATCGGGTCCAACCTGGACACGATCCCCAATCTCGTGGTCCCGGGTCACTCAGGGTGGGCGGGGAGGGCCAGCGTGGTGTATCTATCCGATGACGTCTCCGCAGTTTGGGCTGATCTCGCCGATGGGAGATTGGGGAGCTGAGCTCCTCCTAGAGGGACACCTCTAGGTCCGGCTCCGCAGGTGAATCCTCGAAATAGCGAAGATCGACGACGTCCTGGTGATCCCGGAAATGCTCCCAGCAGGGCTCACAGAAAAGGATCCGCCACCGGATCGCCCGGCCCGAGCGGCCGACGAAGAACTCGCCGCGGTCGCTCTCCTGCCCATGCTCACAGTTGGCGGTGAGCTGGGCGATGGAGGCTCGGCCCACGACCGAGGCGACGAGGGTACCGGACCCTCGCACCAGAGTGACCTTGGTATCAGCAGCAGCAGCCATCTCGAGTATTCACTCGGCACATTGGACCACGAACCGAAGCAACTTCTCGGGAATTGATTCGTTCCGGCCGACTTTGCGCGAGACATCCACCCCTCCGTATTTGGTTGGTCAGGTCCGTATATGACCCCTTGGCGTCCCAATCACGCACGGACCATTACGGCCGGGCCATGACCCGGGTAGTAGCGTTCGACCCATGGAGCCGCTCCGGATCCACCTCTTTGGTGGCTTCCTCCTCGAGCGTGGCGGTGAAACCCTGCCCCCCATCGCCTCACGGGCCGGGCGGTCGCTGTTCGCCTATCTGGTGATGCATCGGGGACGCCCCCTGCAGCGGGACCTGCTCGCCGGCTCGTTCTGGCCCGATCTCCCCGAAGGGAGGGCCCGGCGCCGTCTCAGCCACACCCTGTGGCAGATCCAGGACGTGGTCAGCCCGGGACCGGTCTCGCATCTGGCGGTGACGGCCGACACCCTCGCTTTCGACCCGGCCAGCCCCTACTGGCTCGACATCGAGGAATTCGATCGCATCTTCGACGCGGCGCGCCTCTCCCGCCGGGAGAGCCGACAGCCGACCAACCTCGACGCTGCCGCCCTCCGCACCTGTGTCGAGCTCTATCGGGGCGACTTCATGGCCGGGTTCTTCGACGACTGGGTCGTCGTCGACCAGGACCACTATCGCCAGCGCTATCTGACCGCCCTCAGCCGTCTCATCGACGTCACCAAGGCCAACGGGGGATATGAGGAGGCGCTGGCCTATGCCCGGCGGCTCACCCATCACGACCCGCTCAGCGAGGAGGCCCATCAGGAGGTGATGCGTCTCGCCTTCCTCCTGGGCCGGACCAGTGAGGCGGTGCAACAGTTCGAGAGATGCCGTTCGGTGCTGGCCGACGAGCTGGGGACCGAGCCATCGGAGCCGACCATCGAGCTCTACGACAAGATCCTGAGACAGCGACGGTCCGGGGTCCGCCCTCACCGCGGGGAAGGACGGCAGGTCCTGCTGGGGAGCCGGTCCGAATCCCCGTTCGTCGGTCGGGAGGACGAGCGGCGCAGCCTGGTCGACGGTCTGGAGCGGGTTCTCGCCGGCCCGGGAGGGGTGGTGCTGGTCGAAGGCGAGCCGGGGGTGGGGAAGAGTCGGCTCGCCCTGGAGATGGCCGAAGACGCCGAGTGGCGTGGGTTCGAGGTGAGTTGGGGGCGATGCACCCCGGGAGCGCTCCGCCCCTTTGCCCCACTGGTCGAGGTGCTGGAGTCGCTCAGCCCACTCCGGGTGGAGCAGCTCACCGAACAGGTCTCACCGGTCTGGCTGGGCGAGGCTCTCCGTCTGGCTCCTGGCCTGGACCCGGGGGCCAAGCCCGCTCCGGCCTCCGCCCCTCTCCGCCCCGCCGAGGAATCGACCCGGATGAAGGAGGCCCTGGTCCACACCCTGGGCGCCTTGGGCCGGATCGCCCCCCATCTGGTGATCGTCGACGACGTCCACTGGGCCGACGATGACACCCTCGCCGTCCTCACCCAGATGGGGCCGCGGCTCGCCGGCTCCCGGACCCTGCTGCTCCTCGTCTACCGCAGCGAGGAGGCCCGAGGGGATCCCGAGGTGTGGGACGTGCTGCGGGAGATGGACCGCAACGCCGGTCTGGGACGCGTGGTGCTCTCCCCGCTCTCGGTGTTCGAGCTTGGCGACATGGTCACACGCATCCTGGGCCTGGCTCGTCTCGATCCGACGGTGGCGGCACAACTCCATCGCCGGACCGGGGGCAACGTGCTCTTCGCCCTGGAGACGCTTCTGGCACTGAGAGACCAGGGCCTGTTCGAGATCGGCGAGGACCTGGCCGGGATACTGGAGTCACAACTCTCGGGCCAGGCCATCCCGGTTGCCCCCAGAGTGCGGTCGGTGATCGACTCCCGCATGTCATTGCTCGCCGAGGACGTCTCGTCGGTGTACGAGGTCGCCGCCGTCTTCAGCGACCCTGTCGACCTCAGGCTCCTGGGGGCGGGGACCGATCTGCCCCGACCAACGGTTCTCGATGCGGTGGACGAGCTCCTGCATCGCGGTCTGATCCGGGACGAAGGCGATGGGCACTACCGGATGGCCCACGACCAGGTCCGCCAGGTCGTCTACGAGCGGATCGACCGGCGTCGCCGGATGACACTCCACCGCAGGGTCGCCGAGCTGCTGGCCGAGACCAACCCCGATCAGGTGGAGGCAATCGGTCATCACTTCCGTGAGGCGGGTGTCCCCGATCAGGCGGCCACGTACCTCTTCAAGGCAGGGGAGCGCGCCGAGGAGCTCAATGCCTATGCCACCTCCCGTCAGCATCTCGAGGCAGCCACGGTGGCCGCCCTGGAGGCCGGGTGGTCACCACCGCAGCGGTACGAGGTTCTGACCCATCTCGAGGCCGTGCTCAATGTCCTTGGTCGACGCAACGAGCAACACCAGGTTCTCGAGGAGATGGCGGCGCTGACCGCGGGGAGTCCGGAGCTGCTCGGGGATCTGGATCGGCGCCGGGCCTGGCTCCTGGCCCATACCGGTGACTTCCACGGCGCCGAGATGGCGGCACGGCGATCGGTCTCGGTGGAGGCAAGCCGCCCTGACCGCTCCGCCGTGGCCGCCTCCCTGGTGGCGTTGGGTACCGGTCTCCGCTGGTCGGGACGTCCGTTGGATGCGGTGCCCCATCTCGAGGCGGCGGTCGAGGCGGTCACTGATGACGGGCCTGGCCGCGCCGAGGCCCTGACCGAACTGGGCAGCACCCTGGTCGAGGTGCAACGCTCCGCCGAGGCGTTGCCCTATCTCGACGAGGCGCTGGCGATCTACCGCAAGCTGGGTGATCGGCGGGGCGAAGCCGAACTGGCCGGAATCAGGGCACGGGC
>JBOGET010000106.1:0-23499 GCA_050741975.1 Acidimicrobiia bacterium | reverse complement strand
GATCGGCACCGGGACGGCGTTGGCGGTTCGGGCCATCGAGGAGGGTGAGGTCGACGCCTACGGGGGGTCGATCAACGACATCATCGCCGTCGAGGTCCAGGGGCTCGACTTGAGAACTCTCGACCCGGGCGACCTTGGCGGAGTCCCGGCGCTTCCCATCGTCACCACCCAGGAGTTCATCGACTCCAATCCGGACGCGGTCGAGGGCGTGCTCCGTGCCGTTGCTCGAGGCGCCGACTTCGGGCAGACCAGCCCGGACGAGACGCTCGCCATCCTGATGGAGGAGAACCCGGAGCAATTCACCGACGAGACCGGTGAGCGGATCTTCGAGGCGGTCCTGGACCTGTGGCAGCCGCCGGAGGGCGAGCTGTTCCACAGCCAGAGTGTGGAGTCCTGGGAGTACTTCTTCGGCATCATCGCCGTGGAGCTTCCAGAAGACTCCGATCTCGGCACCGTGATCGTCGACGACTTCGTCGAGGCGGCTAACGACTTCTGAGACGTTTCTCCCCCGACGCGCAGAGCGAGCGTCGGGGGATGACCGCGGGCAGGGGGAGTCGCTCAGGACCGCGACATGCCGACCGTGTCGAGACGACCAGCGTCAAGCTTTCGAACTTCGATTAGTTTCGGTTCATGAACACGAGTAACGGAGACAGGCGATGACGATCGAGGACCGCGCGCTTGACGGTGTGATGGGAAACGCCGCGGAACATGCCCGCCAGTACTTGGAGAGTGACGGCGCAGCCGTGGACCACCCGGCCGTCGGCAGCCTTATCCTTCTCTACACCACAGGGCGAGGCTCAGGACAGATCCGCCGCACACCGCTGCGCTTCTTCGAAGTCGACGATGACCTGGTGATAGTCGCCTCCGCCCGGGGCTCAGCGACACATCCCGACTGGTATCTCAACCTACTCGAAGATCCGAAGGTATGGGTGCGACGTGACGCCGACCTCTATGAGGCCACTGCCGTCCCGATCGACGGTCCAGAGCGCGACCGACTCTGGGAGACCGTGATTCTGGACAGATCTCCACAGTTCGCCGACTACCAGGCGAACACGGAGCGGATACTCCCATTGGTCCGCCTGGTCGTCGAGACCTGACCAATCGGCCATCCCCGCGCTGGTCGTTCCCGAGCGCGGGACTGCTCACGTCGAGGTCCGGGTTGTGACTGACGAGTCAGGGCCCACGATTCCGGTCGGTTGACTACGAGTGCGTTAGGGCGATCGCATCAGTGGTCAGACTGAATCGAGTCCTCGACTGAACCACGCACTAGCACTAGCACTAGCGGTTTGCGCCCGACCATCTCTCTGCAAGATCACTAGACGATCCGCACCGGGCCCGCAGGTCGCCGGTCCTCCGGTCCGCTCTCTGCGGTGGTCAAGGATGCTGTCCACGGCCACATGGCGACCACGAGCACTTGACCCGGACCCTCCCGACATGGCCCCGGAACGGCGTCGCTCGCTCCAGGGTAGAACCCGTCTAAACCAGTGCGCTGCGCTTCGTGGCTCAGGGCTCCGGATGGACCAATCCACGGACCGGTGCTCCACAAGTTGATGTCGTGCCACAGCTGGCATCCCTGGCTCGCCGAGTCTCATCGGGTTCTCATGATTGCTTCAGATCGTTCACATGAAGGTCCTCCACAATCGACCTAGGAATTTCGGTCAGGAAAGGAGATTGTTGGCATGAGACGATTGACGGTGATCTTGGCGGCAAGTGTGCTCGTCCTCGGCGGTGCGACGGTGGTCGTTGCTCAGACCGAGACGGACTCGGCAGAGGACGGGCCGGCGCGGGTCCACTCGCTGGTGCAAGAGGTGCTCGACGAGCTGGTCGCCGACGGCACACTCACCCAGGCACAGGCGGACGCGGTCGATGAGGCCCTGGTGGCGAAACGAGACGAGCTCCGTGCCGAAAGGGAGGCGCTTCGCCAGCAGCTGGAGGAATTCTGGTCTGATGGCCAGATCACCGAAGAGGAGATCGAGCAGCTCCCGGAGAGCAGCCGGTGGCAGCGGTTATCCGAGCTACTCGACGACGGCGTCGTGGAGCGGGAGGAGCTCAGGGGCCTGAGGCCGTGGTTGCCTCGTTGGAGGTTCGGGACAGTTCAGGGCTGAAGCCGACCGCCTGCGAATCCGATCACGTCGAGTGGCCGGGTGATTCCATCGCGAAGCCCACCTCGGCGCCACCGTCGTCGTGATTGCGAGCGAAGACGGTCCCCCCGTTGGCTTCGACCGCTTGCTTCACGATTGCCAGGCCCAGCCCCGAACCGGGCACGGTCCTGGCGCCGGGAGCCCGATAGAAGCGATCGAAGATCCTGGGCAGGTCCTCCTGCGGGATCCCCGGTCCCCGATCGCGGACGACGAGGGTCGTGCCCGAAACGACCACGTCGATGGGAGACTCGGTGTCGCTCCACTTCGCCGCGTTGTCGATCAGGTTGCTCAGGGCCCTTTCGAACTGGCTTGGGCGGAATTCGACTTCGCCGCCCGATCCGCTGAGTTGCACGGTCCGGCCAAGGAGCCTTCGGTACCTCGACACGACCGGAGCAGCGAACTCATCGAGGGGCTGGGAGACGGGTGTCTCCGGCGACATCCGGGCGTCGGTGGCCAGGTCCACGAGCTCGTTGACGAGGTCGCCCAGATCGTCCGCCTCCGAGAGTGCCGCCTCGACGAGCTCGGCCCGCTGCTGTGCGGAGAGATCGGGCATGCGCCGCAGCACCTCGATGTTGGTGCGCAGCCCGGTCAGTGGCGTCCTCAGCTCATGACCGGCATCAGAGACCAGCCGTTGCTGCTGGCGCCTCGACTCGTCGAGGGCGGTGATCATCGTGGCGAAGCTCGTCGAAAGCCGGCCCACTTCGTCGGGCCCACCGGACGGGACCGGGGCAGAGAGATCCTGGGTCTCGGCTATCCGCTCAGCAGCTCGAGTCAGCTTTTCGATCGGGCTCACCGCGCGTCCCGCGAGGCACCAACCGACGGCGGCGGCAGCCGCAGCCGAGGCAGCCCCGACCCAGAAAAGACGGCGGGTCATGGTCCTGAGGAGGGTTTCGACGGGAGCAAGGTCGCGGGCGAGCTGAACCGCCCCCGAGCGGAGCGGCGCAGTCACGACCCGGAAGTCGCGCCCGTCCACGGTGACGGTGTGCGTCGCAAACGGGGCGGTTCCCGCCGCAATCTCCCGGTCGATGTCTTCCACCGGGAGTCGAGGCCCATCGTCGAAGGCGAAGGTCACCTCGCCGACCTCGTCGAGGATCTGCACCTCGAAGTCGGGGCCCACCAATGGCCGCAACAGGTTCGCCCGCCCCATCCTTCCGGCGGCGATCGGGAACCGAGTCGCCAGGTCTCTCATGTCGACCCGTCCCAGGGTCTCGGCCCTCTCCAACAGGCTGCGGTCGACCTCTGCCCGGAGGCCCCTCGCCAGCAGGGCGCCGGCGGCCACTCCCACCGCAGCAACCGCGACGACGGCCACTCCGGCAAGGGCGGCCGCCCATCGCCAACGGAGGCTCACTGGTCCCTCGCCACGTAGCCCACGCCCCGCACGGTGTGGATCAAACGGTGCCTTCCACCGGCTTCGGTCTTGCGCCTCAGGTACCCGACGTAGACGTCGATCGAGTTGGATGTCGTTTCGAAGTTCATGCCCCAGACGCGCTGATAGATCACGTCCCGGGAGAGGACGATGCCGGCGTTGAACATGAGCAGTTCGAGGAGGTCGAACTCGGTTTTCGTCAGCTCGATGTCCCTGCCGTCTCGAGACACCCGCCGCGACGCAGGATCGAGGACCACATCGCCGACCTGAAGCCGGTCCCCATGACCGGTCACACCGGTACGCCGCAGCAGGGCTCGCATGCGGGCCAGCAACTCGTCGAGTGCGAACGGCTTGACCAGATAGTCGTCGGCGCCGGCGTCGAGACCTTCCACCCGATCCGTGACCTCCGCTCGTGCCGTCAGCAGCAGGATCGGCAGCCGGCTCCCCGCTGCCCGTACACGCCGCACCACCTCGATCCCGTCGATTTCGGGCATCATCACGTCGAGCACCATCAGATCAGTGGGATGCTCCTCCACGGCGAGGAGCGCCTGACGCCCATCGGTGGCGGTTGCCACCTGGAAACCCTCGTAGCGCAGGGCGCGCTCGAGAGACTCACGCACCCCCTGATCGTCCTCGGCCAACAGAACGCGGCCTTCCACGAGAGAGAGGGTAACGATGGGTCGGCCTGGCTTTGGTGAGAGTCACATGAGAATCCGCAAACCGCCGTTACGAATCATCTCGCATCTCGGCACTCCGCCTCTCGGCGGCGGGCCCCGCATTTCTGCCGTCGCCATGAATCCACTGGACCCAAGACCGGGGTAGTACCTGACAGCGGGAGCTACCCGCTCCAGGAAGACTGGAGATCCTCATGGCAGACAAGACCACCGGCTACGGCCGGAAATGGAAGAAGTGGCTGGCAATCTATGCCGTCGTTGGAGCGGTTGCCTACCTGATCATCTACCTCGTGTTCTTCGCGGAAGGCGGAGGAGGGTTGTACTAGCGGTACGACTCACGCCACGGCGGCGGGTTCGGGGGATGATGCTCTCATCCCTCGAGCCGCCTGCTTGACGGCCCAGTCACTCCCAGGGATCTGCCGGGGCCAGTGTCGCGACGAAGGCAACACTCCCGTCCGGTCCAACGAAGCGAAGCGCCACGATCTCAGATAGACCGACCGGGATCTCGTCTCCCCAGGTTCGGTCACCCCTTCCAAAGTCAGCGACACCGATGGCGACGTACTCGCCGCCACGAGTTGCGGCTTCCACCTCGTACCGTTGCTCCTCGTCGGACGGCGAGTCCAGCGTCACCATCACCCAAGATGGGCTCCCCTGGTAGCCGAACACGGTGCCAACCCGGCCCTCGGAACCATCGAGCGCGGCCGCAGCGAATGACGATCCCCGGCCCACCGCCAGGGTGGCTCGGTAATCCTCTCCCAATTGACGATCGGCCGCCGCGGCGAGATATACCGACGTCCCAGCCAACACGGCAACGGCAGCCACGGTCGCGGCGGCGAGGGCCACCTTGAGCCACGGCTTCCGGCGAGGACGCAATTGTCTTGGACCTTCGGACTGGTCGGTCAGGACGTCGAGGACCCTCGACTCGAATCCGGCGTCAGGATCATGGGTCGGGGCCAAAAGGAGGAGCAGCCCGTCGCCGACCGAAGACAGCTCGAAGACGAGCTGACGGCATGCCGTACAACGAGTGAGGTGGCGGAGCACGGCGTCCCTGTCCTCCCCGGTGGCGATGTCGAGCGCCACCTCCGGAGCCAGCTCCCTGACCTCTTCGCATCGGATCTCAGAGGTCATCGGACACCGCCATTTCCGAGCGCAGTTTCATCATTGCCGAGCGGATGCGCGTCTTGACGGTGCCCAGCGGCAGGCGGTCCATCTCGCTCACCTCTCTTGCGGTGTATCCGTACAGCACGGCGAGGATCAGGACTCGCCGCTGGCTTTCGGGGAGCCGAGCGAGCGCCTCTCTTAGTACTTCCGATTCCAGGAACCGAGCGTCGTCTTCCTCGCTGGGTCGCTCCTTCCCCTCCATCGCCACGAGGACCTCCGGATCGATCGGGTCGGCGCGTCGCGCCGGCAGCATGTCGATCGATACGTTGCGGGCGATGGTCAGTAGCCATGCTGCGACAGCTCCCCGCCTAGGGTCGTATGCGGAGGCGTATCTCCATGCACGCACGAAGGTCTCCTGTGCCGCTTCTTCGGCGGCTCCGCGATCACGCAAGATCGAGAGGGTCAAGCCGAACACCCGTCGCTGGAACCGCTGCACGAAGGCGGCGGCCGCATCGGGATCACCCGATCCCAGCCCGGCGAGCAGCGACTCATCCGAGAGCGTCCACACCCGCGATGCTTCCACGACTGTCCACAGGCAGTACTACCGGTGGCGACTGCCCGATGGATTCCCCTTTCTTCAGAGATCTGGGACTTGCCTTTCAACCAAGCTCTCCGAAGATGCAATCCCTAGTCGTCGAAGGGTGTCGTACATCGCGGGCTAAGGATCGACTTGAACCATCGTGCGGCTGCTCCGTTCCCCCCTGCTGGCCGAAGCCCCCCTGCAGCGACCGCATCCAAACCACGCCGTCCGGCCTCTCCGGCTAGAACTATGCCGCAAAACCCAGGGAGCGAAATAAGCCCGGTCCCCCCGATGGCGAGCGATCTCGAGATCGCCCGCACCGCCAAACTGAGACCGATCACGGAGCTGGCAGGGGACCTCGGCCTGGAAGACCGCGAGGTCATCCCGTTCGGGGTCGCCAAGGCCAAGATCCATCTCGATGCGCTGCGGCGCATCGCCGCCAACCCGCTCGGCAAGTACGTCGACGTCACCGCCATCACCCCCACCCCGCTGGGCGAGGGGAAGACGACGACCGCGGTTGGGCTGGTCCAGGGTCTCGGCGTCCTCGGGCACCGGTCGATCGCGTGCATCCGGCAGCCGAGCATGGGCCCCACGTTCGGGATCAAAGGTGGGGCCGCCGGTGGGGGATACAGCCAGGTGGTCCCGATGGACGAGTTCAACCTCCATCTCACCGGGGACATGCACGCGGTATCCGTCGCCCACAACCTGGTGGCGGCCGCCATCGATGCCCGCTGGTACCACGAGGGCCGTCTTACCGACGACGACCTGGGATCGCTCGGGCTGAAACGGCTCGCCATCGACCCCAACCGGATCAGCTGGCGCCGGGTGGTCGATGTCAACGACCGTGCCCTGCGCAACGTGGTGATCGGTCTGGGAGGGGCGGCGGACGGACGGCCCCGGGAGAGTGGCTATGACATCACGGTGGCCAGCGAGCTCATGGCCATCCTCGCCCTCGCCGACGGCGCCGACTATCCCTCGGCCCTGCGCAACCTGCGGGAGCGGGTGGGGCGGGTGGTAATGGGGTTGTCCAAGGACGGGGCCCCGATCACCCTCGACGATCTCGGTGTGGCCGGCGCGGTGACGGTCCTGATGAAAGACGCAATGCACCCAAATCTGATGCAGACCCTGGAGGGCCAGCCGGTCTTCGTCCACGCCGGGCCCTTCGCCAACATCGCCCACGGCAACTCGTCGATCCTGGCCGATCGGATGGCTCTCCACCTGGGCGACTACGTGGTGACCGAGTCCGGGTTCGGGGCGGACATGGGCATGGAGAAGTTCTTCGACATCAAATGTCGGCTGTCGGGATTGCGACCCGACTGCGTGGTCATGGTGGCAACCGTCCGAGCCCTCAAGACCCACGGTGGCGGGCCCAGGGTGATCGCCGGGAGGCGGCTCGACAGCGCATACACCGAGGAGAACCTGCCCTTGCTCCGGGCCGGCATGGCCAACCTGGAGGCGCATCTCGCCATCGCCTCGAAATTCGGGGTGCCGGTGGTGGTGGCCATCAACCGGTTCCCTACCGACAGTGAGCACGAGCTGGACCTGGTCAGGCAGTCGGCCCTCGAGGCGGGTGCCTTCGCCGCGGTCACCACGGATCAGCACGCTCGGGGCGGGGAGGGGGCTCGTGACCTGGCCCAGGCAGTCATCGAGGCGAGCAATGAGCCAAGCCATTTCAACTTTCTCTACCCCCTCGACCGCTCGATCAAGGAGAAGATCGAGGCCATCGCCACCCAGGTCTACGGGGCCGCTTCCGTCGAGTACTCGTCGCAGGCCGAGACCCAGATCGACGACTTCGAGAAGGCCGGGTTCGGCTATCTGCCCATATGCATGGCCAAGACCCATCTCTCCATCAGTGATGACCCGTTGGTCAAGGGCGCCCCCAATGGCCATGTGGTCACGGTGCGGGAGGTGCGGGCGTCGGTGGGAGCCGGTTTCATCTACCCGATGCTGGGGGAGATGAGCACCATGCCCGGGCTGGGGGCGACACCGGGATTCATGAAGGTGGACGTCAACGAAGACGGCGAGGTGGTAGGTCTGACCTGAGCGTTGACACTCCATTCTTTATGCAGGGCGTCACACATACGTGACGCCCTGCATTAGGAACCCGGTTGCAGCCCCCTCACCCGGTGCTCCCCGGTGTAGATGGTGAAGCTGGAGTCGCGGAGGAAGCCGATGACGGTCATGTCGAACTCCTCGGCCAGCTCGACGGCGAGGCTGGAGGCCGCAGAGACCCCGCAGACCAGGGACAGACCGGCCACCGCCGCCTTCTGCACGATCTCGAACGAGACCCGGCCCGAGACCAGGAGACCCAGGTCCCGTATCGGCCAACGGGTGGAGGCGAGATGCCCCACCAGCTTGTCCACGGCGTTGTGCCGTCCCACGTCCTCCCGTGCCGCCAGCAGCCTTCCTTCGGGCTCGAAGGCGGCGGCGGCATGGATCCCGCCGGTGGAGCGGAAGGCGGGCTGCTTTGCGATGAGACGACCGGGCAGCCCGAGCAGGATCTCCCGGGTCACCTCCGGTCCGGCGGGGGGGACGGAGCCGGCGACCCGGATGGCGTCGATCGAGGCCTTGCCGCAGATCCCGCATGAAGAGGTGGCGTAGAAGTTGCGCTGGAACCGAGACGGGTCGACCCGTACCCCATCGGCCAGCCGGACGTCCCAACGTCCCTCCCCCAGGTCCTCGACCAAGGCCACCTCGTCGGGGCCGGAGACGATGCCTTCGGTGATGGCGAAGCCGAGGGCCAGCTCGGCGTCGTTGCCCGGAGTGCGCATCACCACCGCCAGTGGGGTGCCGTCGAGCCGGATCTCCACCGGCTCCTCGACCACCAGATCGTCTTCGAGCTCCTCGACCTGGCCCCGGACCCGGATCACATGCCGGGTGCTGACCGCCTCAGTCACCGGCGCCACTGCTGACGTACATCCAACCGAACCGGCCCTTGATGCAGAGATTGCCCAGGGTGACGTCGTGGTCGTGGGGCGAGGTCACACTGACGATGCGCCCGTCCTGGGTGTGGAGATCGAGGTTGCAGCCCACCCCGCAATAGGAGCAGACGGTGCGGGTCACGTCCTGATGAGTCTCGTCCCAGGTCCCGGCCTCTCTCATGTCGAACTCGATCTTCCCGGCCAGGGCGCCGGTGGGGCACACCGCGATGCAGTTGCCGCAATAGACACATGCCGAGTCGGGGAGCACGACGTCGAACTCGGTCGAGATCCTGGCGTCGAACCCACGACCCGCCACGGCGATGGCGAACGTGTTCTGATGCTCCACCCCGCAGGCGTCGACACAGCGGTAACAGAGGATGCACCGGCTGTAGTCACGCACGTAGAGCTCGTCCTCCACCTTGACCGGCTCGGCCACGGTCGCCGCCAGACCGGGATCGGGGAGATGGTGATGACCGGGCACCGGTGGCTCCCGTGGTGACTCCGACTCGGGCTCCCCGAAGCGCTCGGATCGAGCCCCGGCCTGTCGCATCCATCTCTCCAGCTGCTCGCCGGCCCGGTCGAGCTCGGAAGCCGAACCGAGGAGCTCCATCACCAGGCGACGGCTGTGCCGGGCGCGGTCGGAGTCGGTACGGATCTCCATCCCCTCCTCGAGCCTGCGGGAGCAAGAGGGGACCAGGGTGCGGGATCCCTCCACCTCGACCACACACACCCGGCAGGCGTTGGCCGCGGTCATGGTCGGCCCATAACAGAGCGTGGGGATGTCCGCCCCGGCCTGCCGACAGGCGTCGAGGACGGTCGAGCCCTGGGCCATCTCGACATCGGTCCCGTCGACCCGGACCGAGACGATGGTGACGGGCCGTCTGGTGGCGGTCATGAGGCTGCTCCAGGCAGACCGAGGCGGATGGCCGATTGGACGGCGGATGCGGCGGTCTGACCGAGTCCGCAGATGGAGGCGTCGGTCATCACCCGGGCCAGGTCGTCGAGTCTGCGCCGTTCGTCGGCGATGCCGCCCAGCGGGCTTCTGGCCGCCAGCCGGGCCAGCGCCTCTTCCTGACGCACGGTGCCGATCCGACAGGGGACGCACTGGCCGCAGGACTCGTCACGGAAGAACTGGGCGATGCGGCGAAGCACCGGGCCGAAGTCGGTCGAGGCGTCGAAGACGATCACCGCTCCCGAGCCGAGACTGGTCTGGGCGGCAGCGGCCCCCTCGAAGGTGAGCTCCAGGTCGAGCGAGTCTCGGTCGACGAAGCTGCCGGCGGCCCCGCCCACCAGGACGGCCCCCACCTCTCCTTCGTCCCGGACCCCACCCGCGAGCGAGATCAGCTCCCGCACCGTCGTGCCGAACGCCACCTCGTAGAGACCGGGGCGCTGCACCGCCCCCGTGATGCAGAACAGCTTGGGACCGGTGGAGCGCTGGGTGCCGATGGCGGCGAACTCGGCCGGGCCCATTTCCAGCACCGCCAACACCGCTACCAGGGTCTCGATGTTGTTGACCGAGGTCGGCTTGCCGAACACGCCCCTCTCGGTGGGAAATGGCGGCTTCTGCCTCGGCTCGCCGCGGTAGCCCTCGATGGAGGCGAACAGGGCGGTCTCCTCGCCGCAGATGTAGGCGCCGGCACCCCGCCGCACCTCGATCTCGAACTCGAACCCGGCGCCGGCCACGTCGACCCCGAGCAGACCGGCCTCCCGGGCCTGGCCGACTGCGTTGATCAGACGACGCTCGGCCACCGGATACTCGCCTCTCACGTAGACAAGCCCCTTGGTGGCGCCGGTGGCATACCCGGCGATTGTCATCGCCTCGATCACGGCGAAGGGGTCGCCCTCCATCAGTATCCGGTCCTTGAAGGTGCCAGGCTCGGACTCGTCGCCATTGGCGATGACGTACTTCTCCTCCCCGGCCGCGTCCGCCACCCCCCGCCATTTGAGCCCGATGGGGAAGGCAGCGCCGCCCCGACCCCGGAGCCCGGACTGCTCGAGGGCGGAGATGAGCTCGTCACGCCCCATGGCGGTGGCCTGGTCGAGCGCCTGGTAGCCCCCGGACTGGCGATAGGTGTCGAGACTTGCCGGGTCGACCACCCCGATCCGGCGCAGAAGACGGAGTTGGGTCGGGTCCTGATGGATGAGACCCGGGGGCAACTCGTCGAAGACGAGCCCGGTCAGAGTGTCGGCCCGGGCCGGGGCCACGTTGTGGTAGCCCGAGCCGGCGGTGTGGACCAGGGCGGCCGGGGCCCGCTCGCACTGCCCGAGACAGGGGCTCGGGGCCCAGGTCACTCCCAGACCGCCACTTGCCGGGCCCAGCTCTTCCTCCACGGCGCGTATCAGGTCGTCGGCCCCGTACTGCGAGCAGACGATGTCGTCACAGACATGGATCAGGGTCGGGGCCCGGGGCCGGGTGCGGATCAGGGTGTAGAAGGTGGCCACCCCATAGGCCTCGGCCGGGGGGACGGTTAGCCGCTCCGAGATGTAACCCAGGGCGCCCTTGCTCACCGAGCCGACGGCGTCCTGCACCGCATGCAAGGCGGGCAGGAGCAGGTGACGCCGGGCCCTGGCGGCGTGACCGCCGAAGGCGACATGGCCGTCGAGCGAGGAGAAGGCACCTCCCTCCCAGCCGGAGGCGGGCTCACCCAGCAGCCCGTCGACTGCCACCCGCTCGGCGTCGGTGGGTCGATCGAGCAGGGTGCGCAGGTCCATCAGCCGGGGACCATGGCCTCGACCCGGACCGCGGTCGCCTTGAACTCGGCGGTGCCCGACTTGGGGTCCCAGGCGTCGATGGTGAGCTGGTTGACGTCGGTGTCGTCGGGGAAATGGACCGCCATGAAGGCCAGACCGGGTCGCAGCGACCGGTCGAAGCGGACCGGGGCCTCGAGACTGCCCCGACGGGAGACGACCCGCACCTGGTCACCCTCCCCGACCCCGAGCATCGCCCCGTCCTCGGGTGAGAGGTCGAGCACGCCGTGGATGCGACGCGGCGAGGGGTAGCGGCCGCTCTGCACCCCGGTGTTGTACGAGTCGAGTCGGCGCCCGGTGGTGAGACGGAGCGGGTATTCGTCGCTGAGCGGGTCGACCGGGGGCACCCATTCCACGACCGAGATCGGCGCCTTGGGCCCGGTCTCCTTCTCCCAGAGCCGGCCGTGGAGGAACAGCGACCCGGGATGGTCCTCGGTGGGACAGGGCCATTGCAGGCCGCCCAGCTCTTCGAGCCGCTCGTAGGCCATCCCGCCGTGCATCGGCGACAGACCACGTAGCTCGTCCCATGCGTCTTCGGCGCTCGGAGTGGGCCAGTCGTGACCCATGGCCCGGGCGACCGAGCTAAGCAGCTCGATGTCATCCGTCGCCTCGCCCGGGGGCTCGATCGCCTTGCGCACCCGCTGCACCCTTCTCTCGCTGGAGGTGAAGGTGCCCTCGGTCTCACCCCACCCGGCGGCGGGGAGGACCACGTCGGCGAGCTCGGCGGTGGCGGTGAGGAACAGGTCCTGGACCACCATGAAGCCGAGGCCTTTCAGTCGCCGTTCCATCTGGGTGGCGTCCGCCTCGGACTGAAGCGGGTTCTCCCCGATGACATAGAGGGCGCGCAACTCGCCTTCGTCCATCGCCTCGTGCATGAGACTGATGTGCTTGCCCGCCTTCTCCGGGATCGTGGCGCCCCAGACCGTCTCGAACTTGGCCCGGAGATCGGGATCGGCCATGTCCTGGAAGCCGGGGAGCTTGTTGGGGAGGGCACCCATGTCACCCCCGCCCTGGACGTTGTTCTGACCCCGCACCGGGACCAGACCCGAGCCGTAGCGCCCCACGTGCCCGGTGAGGAGGGCGAGATTGATGAGGGCGAGGACATTGTCGGTGGCGTTGTGATGCTCGGTAATGCCCAGGGTCCAGCACAACTGCGCCGTGTCGGCGGTGGCGTATTCGTGGGCCAGCTGTCGTATCACCTCGGCAGGCACGCCGGTGATCTCCTGGCAGCGATCCAGGGTGTAGGGCTCGACCGATTCTGCGTAGGCATCGAACCCCTCGGTGGCGTGGGCGATGAAATCCTTGTCGTGGAGGTCGGCGTGGATGATCTCGCGGGCGACTGCATTGGACAGGGCGATGTCGGATCCGACGTCGATCCCGAGCCAGACGTCGGCCCACCGCGCCGATGACGTCCGGCGCGGGTCGACGGCGAACATCCGGGCACCGTTGTGGATGCCCTTCAAGACATGGTGGAAGAAGATGGGATGCGCTTCGCGCGCGTTCGAGCCCCACATGACGATGAGGCCGGTCTCCTCGATCTCTCGATAGGAGCTGGTGCCGCCACCCGCTCCGAACACAGTCGCCAGACCGGCGACAGATGGAGCGTGTCAGGTGCGGTTGCAGCTATCGATGTTGTTGCTCGCCATGACCACGCGGGAGAACTTCTGTGCCATGTAGTTCATCTCGTTGGTCCCCTTCGAGCAGCTGAACATGCCGAAGGAGTCGCCGCGGTAGCCGGCCAGACCCGTCGCCACCCGCTCGATGGCCTCGGTTATCGACGCCGGGCGCAGGGCACCGTTGTCCCGGACCAGTGGCTGGGTGAGCCGTGCGTAGCTTCGTTTCACAATCACCTCCTTTCCACCACCTACGGCGAGGGTACATGACCTCTGCACCTGGTGAACACACTCACGATCTAGCGATCCTGCGCCGATAATCTGACCATCGTGACCCGTCGTCTCGTCCCCCTCATCGCGTGCGCCCTGATGCTCGGTGCTTGCACCGAAACCGCCGCCGACACGACGACGACGGTGCATTCGACCTCGACCACCGAGGCCGAAGACACGACCACCACCACCGTAGGGACCACGACCACCACCCTTCCTGAGCCGACCTGGGACCAGCTCCCCGGGATCGATGCCCTGCCCCCGGAGGTCCAGGAGGAGTTGCTCGCACTGGTCCGCACCACCGAGGAGATCCGAGGTCTCCGCTTCCAGGAGCCGCCGGCGATCACCATCGTCACCGAGCAGGAGCTCAAAGACCGAGTGGTTCAGCAGATCGAAGACGAGGCGGAGGACTTCCCGGCCGACGAGGCCCTCTACAAGCTGCTCGGCCTGCTCGAGGACGATGTCGACCTGCAGCTCCTCCTCACCGAGCTCTACGGGGAGCAGGTCGCCGGCTACTACGACGGCGACACCCGGGAGCTGGTGGTCCCGATGCGTGAGGAAGGCTTCAGCGTGGTGCAGAGGGCGACGATGGTCCACGAGCTGACCCATGCCCTGACCGACGAGCAGCTCGACTTTCACACCAGGTACACAGAGATGCTCGACGAGGAACGTCTCGACGAGGCCTCGGCGTACCAAGCGCTGATAGAGGGCGACGCCAGCATGGCCGAGCTGCGCTATCTGCAGACCCTCACCCAGCGGGAGATCGGCGAGTTCGTCGCCGATGCCCTCGACATCGACACCACCAAACTCGACAGCGCCCCGATGTTCATCCAGGACTCGCTGATCTTCCCCTACGACTCGGGTCTGGCCTGGGTGCAGAACCGCTATCTCCGGGATCAGTGGACCACTGTGAACGAGGCCTATGCCGAGATGCCCGACCTGCCCGGCTCCACCGAGCAGATCATCACCCCCAGCGATTACGAGCGGGATCTCCCCAGGGCGCTCACCACGCCGACGGCGCCCGCGCTGCCCGGTCACGAGCTGGAACGAGAGTCGGTGTGGGGCGAGTTCGGTTTCAGGATCATGATCGACCAGGTGCTGGGCGAGGAAGTCGGTGTGGACGCGGCCGATGGATGGGGCGGCGATTACTACGCCCAGTGGTTCGACGGGACCAACGCGGCCCTCCTCATCCTGTTCGAGGGGGACACGGATCGGGACACCGAGGAGCTGAGGTCGGCCCTCCTCGAGTACGCCCTCACCGCCGTGGCCGAGGAGGACTGGGCCTGGGTCGAGGTCTTCGACGGCCGTCTCGCCTTCATCGCCGCCGACCAGCCCGAAGTCGGAGAGACGATCCTGACATCGATCGGCGGTACGGTCCCTTAGACCTTCCGCCTCGACACTCAGATCACCTACTGTCGGCACCATGCAGCGGGTGGTTCTCTCCACAGGCGATTGGAGCATCAGCGGATTGATGGCGCGCAGCTTCGCCGACCGTCTTCTCGGGGTGTGGCGGGCGCCGGAAGGCTCGGCAGTGGTCATCGAGACCCGCAGTGTCCACAGCTTCGGCCGCCGACAGCCGCTGGAGGTGGTGGGGCTCGACGCCGAGATGAAGGTGGTGTCCATCATGACCCTCCGCCCCAATCGGGTGGTGGTGCTCCCCACCGCCCGCATCATCGTCGAGTTGGCCGAGGGATGCCCGGTCCCCGATCATGGCGACCGGGTCGAGCTCACTCATGGCTGAGACGGGGCGACTCCTGGTCTGCGCCACCCCGATCGGCAACCTCGGTGACGTCTCCGACCGTCTCCGGGATGCCCTGCAGGGGGCGGACGTCGTCTACGCCGAGGACACGAGACGCACCGCCACCCTCCTCCGTCACGTGGGCGCCACACCCGAGGTCAGATCGCTGTTCGTTGGCAACGAGGCCGCCCGCACCGAGGATCTCCTTGGCTCCCTCGGCCAGGGTCTGACCGTGGCCATGGTCACCGACGCCGGGATGCCCGGTATCGCCGACCCGGGGTCGGAAGCGGTGCGACGATCCCGCGAGGCCGGACACCAGGTCACGGTGATACCGGGCCCGTCGGCGGTCACGACCGCGGTGGCCCTGGCCGGTTTCGGGGCGGATCGCTTCGTGTTCGAGGGGTTCTTGCCCCGCAAGGGAAAGGAGCGATCCGAGCGTCTGGAGAGGATCGCCACCGAAGACCGGCCGGTTGTCCTGTTCCTCAGCCCCCACCGGCTTATCGCTGATCTGGAGTCGATAGCCGCGGCCACCGGCCCCGAGCGGGAGGTGGCGATCGCCCGGGAGCTGACCAAGCTCCATGAGGAGACTTGGGTCGGTCCGATCGGCGTTGCCATCCAGGAGTGGTCGGGTCGAGACGCCAGAGGCGAATTTACCGCGGTCATCGCTCCGGGTCCCCTTCGGAGGCCTCCGGTCGAAGCCGCGATCGTCGAGGCGAGGGCGCTGGTGGCCGCAGGGTCATCACCTTCGGAGGCGGCGAGACGGGTGGCGGGGGCAACCGGAGTACCCCGCCGGTCGATATACGAGGTGTTGATCGGGGATCAGGGGCCGAGCTGAGCCCGGCAGGCGGAACAGATCCCCTTGCCCTTGAACTGGGTGACCTTGGTCTCGGACCCACAGAAGGTGCAGGTGTCGGTCAGCTTGCGCAACACGATCGAGCCTCCCTCGACCGCGATGAACAGATGGTCCCCTTCACGGATGTTGAACAGCCTTCTCGTCTCGGCCGGGATCACGATGCGACCCAGGTCGTCGATCTTTCGGGCGATGCCAGTTTCCATATCAACCTCACCTCCCCGTGCCGAGCCTACCCATGGGGCCCCGGGCCGTGCCGGGTACCGTCCCGGCGATGGGATGGGTCGACACCCATTGTCACCTCCAACTCGACGAACGGGGGCCGGAGCCACTGCTGGCGCGGGCCACCGACGTCGACTGGGTCGTGGTGCCCGGAGTCGACGTGGAGAGCTCGATGGCCGCCGCCGATCTGGCGGCCAGGCACCCGGATCGGGTGATGGCGAGCGCTGGTCTCCACCCGCACGATGCAGTGCAATGGGCCACCCGGGGCGCTTCCATCAGCGAGATGGCCGAGCAGGCGGCGGCGGTCGGGGAGACCGGTCTCGACTTCTATCGCAATCTCTCGTCACGCGAAGATCAAGTGATGGCGTTCCGGGCCCAAATCGGCCTCGCCCTCGACCTGGCAAAGCCGGTGATCGTCCACTGTCGGGACGCCTTCGCCGACGTCTTCTCAATCATCGAGGAGACCGGGGTGGCCCCGCAGGTCGTGCTGCACTGTTGGACCGGCGGCCCGAGATGGACCCGGCGCTTTCTCGACTTGGGGGTGACGTTCTCGTTCGCCGGGCCGATCGCATTCGAGACGGGGGAGACGGTCAGGCTCGGTGCCGCTGAGGTGCCTCCGGATCGGGCTTTGGTCGAGACCGACACCCCGTATCTGGCCCCCCCGCCTCACCGCGGCCGGCCCAACGAGCCGGCATGGGTCGGCTTGGTCGGGGAGGCGCTGGCTCGAGTGTGGGGTTTCCCCGTCGAGGACGTAGCCCGGGTGACCTCCTCCAACGCGGCGCGGGTATTTCTCCCCCCGACGGGGGGAGTACCGGCGGAGCCGGGGAGGGGGGCATCAGGCCGATGACCGCCCAGTCGCGCTCGGAGATCGCGGGCTTGCTGGCATCCCACGGTCTCGCTCCTTCCCGCCGTCTGGGGCAACACTTCCTGGCCGACGCCAATATCACCCGCAAGATCGTTCAACTGGCCGGAATCGGGCCGGGCGAGCAGGTGGTGGAGGTGGGGGCAGGGACCGGGACGCTGACCCGGGCCCTCGCGGCCACCGGGGCCCATGTCGTGGCATACGAGGTGGATGCCGGGCTGTTGCCCCTGCTCGAGGAGGTGACCCGAGGTCTCGACGTCGAGCTTCGCTTCCTCGATGCCACGACCGCCGACCTCTCCGCCGACCTCGCCGCCGGGACCTGGGTAATGGTGGCCAACCTCCCCTTCAACGTCGGCACGCCCCTTCTCCTCGACGCCCTGCGTCGAGTGCCCCAGATCGAGCGTTTCGTGGTGATGGTGCAGCAGGAGGTGGCCCAGCGCCTCGTAGCCGAGCCGGGCAGCAGGCAGTACGGGCTCCCCTCGGTGGTCGCCGGGATCCATGCCCGGGTCAAGCTCGCGCTGCGAGTTCCGCCCCATGTCTTCTACCCGGCGCCAAAGGTCGAGTCGGCCGTCGTGATCCTCGATCGGCTTCCGGCCGCGGAGGGCTCGGAGCGGGCGATCGAGATCGCTACCGCCGGCTTCAACCAAAGAAGAAAGATGCTGCGGGGATCGCTGGCCGGGGTCCTCGACGACCCGGTGTCGGCCCTGGAGGAGGCGGCCCTCGACCCGACCCTCCGGGCCGAGGACCTTTCCCCCTCCGACTACCTGAGACTGGCCCGGTCGTGACCGCATACGAGTCCCCGGCCAAGCTCAACCTGTCGCTCCTGGTCGAGCCGCCCCGCTCCGACGGCTATCACCCGCTGCAATCGCTGGTGCAAACGATCGACTGGGTCGACCGGCTCGAGGTAGAGGAGGCGGATGAGGAAAACCTCGTGACAGAGGGCGCCGATCTCGACCCCGAGGACAATCTGGTCACTCGCTCCCTCCGGGCGTTCAGGGCCAAGGCTCACATCCCTCCGCTCGACATCAGGCTGAGCAAGACGATCCCGCATGGCGCCGGTCTGGGTGGGGGCAGCTCCAACGCGGCGGCCATGCTGTTGGCGGCGGGTGAGATCGGGAGGCACGCGATGGCGGTGGCGGAGGAGATCGCCCCATCCATCGGCTCCGACGTCGCTCTCTTCTTCACCGGCGGGACTGTCCTCGTGACCGGGGCGGGAGAGGCAGTCGAGCGCCGGCCACCCTTGTCTGGGTTTGCCGTGGCGGTGGCGGTGCCCCCTTTCGAGATGTCCACCCCCGAGGTCTACCGGCGATGGGACGAATTGGAGGGCCCGGAAGGGGAGACGATCGACCCCCGCCGGCTCCCGCCCGGTCTTCGTGAAGGGATCCCGATCAGGAACGATCTGACCCCCGCCGCCATCGACATCGAGCCGGCTCTGGCCGATTTCATGGCCGACTTGGGGGCGCACTGGGGAGGGCCGGTGGCGATGACGGGCTCCGGGTCGGGCTGTTTCGCCTTCTTCCCCGACCTGGGCGAGGCGGCGGACGCAGCTCTCTCGGTCTCTGCCCTCTGTCGTGCCGCCCGTGGGGTCGGATTGAGGGGCAGAGGGGTGGGGCGACCGGGCTGACCACCGAAGGACGGTCAAACCGAATGCAGGGCGTCACGTATATGTGACGCCCTGCATTAGGAAGCCAGCTCTTCGACCAATCCCTTGTCGACCTCGACGCCGAGACCGGGTCCCTCGGGGACGACGAGCTCGCCGTGGGCCACGGTGATGGGGGTGGGGGTGACGTCCTGGACGACGCCCTGGTTGGCCGGGCTGCACCCGTAGTCGACGCGGTCCATGGCCGCGGCGCAGTGCAGGTTGGCCGCCGCCGAGATCGACGACTCGATGACCTTCCCGGCCAAATTGACGCCGAGACCACCTGCGAAGCAGATGGCGGCTCCCCGCATCACCCCGGTCACCCCGCCGTGCTTGATCAGCTTGAGACTGACGCCGCCGATCGGAGTGCCCACGAACCCGAGGACTGCCTCCAGACTGCCCGCACTCTCGTCGGCGCAGAGCGCCACCGGAGAACTCCCCGCCAGGCGGAGCAGGGCGTCGCGGTCGCCCCTGGGCACCGGTTGCTCGATGAAGCGGATCCGCTCACCATCGAGCCGGCTCAGGAAGGACCGGGCCTCGTCCTCGTCCCAGGCCTCGTTGACGTCGCCGCACACCACCCCGTCGTCGCCGATCAGCTCCACCGCCTTGGCCAGGGTGGCCAGCTCGACCTCGGCCGGGGCCATGCCCAGCTTGATCTTGAACCAGCGGAAGCCCTGCTCGTGACATGTGGCCAGCTTGTCGGCGTCGGCCGAGGCGTTACCACTGCCGACCAGGGTCAGGGCGGGGATCCGGTCCCGAACCGCCCCGCCCAGGAGCTGATGCACCGGCACCCCCAGGGCTTTTCCGGCGAGATCGTGCACCGCGATGTCGATGGCGCCGATGGCCGTTGTCGCCTCCGGTCTGCTGGCCTTCAACCGGCCCCAGAGCTGGTTGCGTCGCATCGGGTCGGACCCGATCACAGTCGGGCCCAGAGCCTCGAGGTCGGTCACGATGTCGGCCTGGGCCTGGTGGGTCAACGCCGGCGCTTCGACCCCCTCCCCCCAGCCGACGGCACCGTCGCCGACCAGCTCGACCAGGACGTTTCCCGTCTTCTCGATGACACCGTTCGACATCGGGATCGGTGTCTTCAGGGTCATGGTGATGGGGTGGACCTCCATCTTCGCTATGCGCATCGGCTCTCCTCTACACCGCGAACCGGGTCATCGCCTCGGGGGTCAGCTCCACACCGTGCCCGGGCGCGTCGGGGACCGTGATCCGGCCGTCGGCGACCTCGAACGGGCGGGTCAGGGCATCGGGCGGGATGAGCTCGGCATACTCCACCATGAAGCCGCGGGGGCTTGCTCCGACCAGGCTGATCGACAGCTCATGCCAGAGATGACTGCTCAGAGCGAGGTTGTAGGCGTCGGCGAGATGGGCGATCCCGGCGAACTCGGTGATCCCCCCGCACCGTCCCACGTCTGGTTGCAGATAGGCCGCCGCACGGCGGTCGCAGATCTCCCGGAAGCCCCAACCGAAGTACACGTTCTCCCCGGCTGCCACCGGGATCGGCGAGCCCGCCGCCACCTCGGCCAGGTCGTCGCTGCTGTCGGCCAGGACCGGCTCCTCGATCCAGGCCACTCCGTAGTCGGCCAGCATCCGGGCCGTCTCCAACGCCTCGGCCACTGTGAACCGCTGGTTGGCGTCGGCGAACAGGGTGAAGTCGTCGCCCATCTCCCTCCGGAGCAGAGCGGTCCGCTCCTCGTCCCTGGCACTGCCGATCTTGTACTTGTAGGCGGTGATGCCCTGTTTGGCGAAGTCCGTGCATTCGGCGATCAGCCCCTCGTCGGAGAGGCTGTGCCAGCCGCCGCTCCCATAGACCGGGACGTCATCACGAAACCCCCCGAGCAGACGATGCACGGGGAGACCGGCCGTCTTGCCCACCAGGTCCCAGCAGGCGATGTCGACTGCGGACAGGGCCCAGACCCCGATCCCACCTCGCATCCGGGGCTTGTTCGGGGACCACATCCGATGCCACACCGCCTCCGGTCTCGAGGCATCCTGACCGATGGCGAGGGGAGCCAGCTCGGCATCTATGTAGGGCTTGACGGCGGAGCCGGCGAATCCACCGAGACCGGCGGTGATCCCGAACCCGGTCGAGCCGTCCTCGGTGAGGAGCCGGACGGCGGTGGCGTCGACATGGACGTAGGTGGAGAGGGCGGTGGTTATCGGGGTGGGCAGTGGGAAGCGGAGGGCAGTGGTCTCCACCGCCGCGATCGTCGTGGCAGCCACCTGGGAATGATATCCAGAGGTCGAGCCGGCGGCTGCTGCGGTACCGTCGCCCGCCATGGCTGAGATCGTCGGCGTCCTCGGGGTCACCCACAACCCCTTGATGTGGGCCATGCTTCGTGGATCGGTGCCCGACGACCTGACCACGGTGGCCGCCAACTTCGATCTGCTCCGCTCCCGGGTGGCGGAGCTGGAGCCCGATGTGATCGTCATGGTCGCCTCCGATCACTTCCACATGCTGATGACGTCGAACATGCCCGCCTTCATGATCGGGAAGGCACCCCAGATGCGGGCCGGCGCCGGTGCTCACCAACTGCAATGCCCCGCCGATCCCGACCGCCAACCGCTTCGCCGAGCTGGGAGACCACCTGGCCGGGGCCATCCGCTCCTTCCCCGAGGGGCGACGGGGGCTGGTCGTGGGCAGCGGTCATCTCGCTCACGAGCTGGGCGGGCCCCGCCAGTTCCTGGGCCGTAGCTCTGATCCCGAGTTCGATGCCAGAGTCGTCGATTGGATGGCGAGGGGCGACCTCGACTCGGCGGTGTCCTCGACCAGCTTTCAGAGGCTCACCGAGGCCGGGAACGAGAGCTACCAGTTCCTCAACTTCATCACCTGCATGACGGTGGCGCAGGGAAGACCGGCGTCTCTGGCCGAGGCGACACCGACGCGGTTCGGCAACCTGCCCTTCTTTGTCTGGGACCTTTCATGAGCCGGTACATGGTGAACAAGCTGATGTGGGAGGTGGACCGGACCGATGAGTCGCTGGCCGCCTTCAAGGACGACGCTGGGGCCTTTCTCGAGGCCTGGGAGGCACTGACCGAACGACCGGTCTCTCCCTATCCCGAGGGCGGGTCTTTGACCCCTTCCGAGCGACGAGCATTGGAAACCAGGGACTTCGGGGCCCTCTATGCAATGGGGGCCAACCCGTTCCTTCTCTGGCAGTTTGCCCGTTCGGTCTCGGTCCCCGACGTGATGGGCATCGAGGAGCTGACCTCCTCGTTCCGGGAGGCCGTAGCCCCCCACGGCTATCCCGAATTCTCCACCTGAGGCATCAGGAGATGAGACGGATCGGGCTTCCGTCACGCCAGGCCTCGATCGCCTCGATCGCCCCTTCGTAGAACACCTGGTACGACTCTCGGGTGACATAGCCAACATGAGGTGTGGCCAGGATTCCGGGCTCGTATCGGAAGGGATGGTCCTGAGGGAGTGGCTCCTGGTCGTACACATCGAGGGCCGCTCCGGAGATGACCCCGGTCCGAACCGCGGTCAACAGCGCCGCCTCGTCGACGATGGGGCCCCGCGAGGTATTGACCAGATAGGCGGTGGGTCTCATCGAGGACAGCTCGCCCTGCCCGATCAGCCCCCGGGTCCGGTCGCTCAGCCGGAGATGGATGGTGACGAAGTCGGACCGTCGCAACAGCTCCTCCTTGGACACCAGGCTCACCCCGACCTCGGAGGCACCATCCCGGGTCAGGTTCTGGCTCCAGCCCAGCACTTCCATGCCAAACGCCTGTCCCAGCCTCGCCACCTGTGAGCCGAGACGGCCCAATCCGATCACTCCAAGGAGCGACCCGAGCAGGTCCCGGCCCAGACCCAGCTGCCACCCGCCGTCACGGACCGAGCTCGTCTCGGCCACCAGCCCACGGGCCAGGGCCAGGATCAAGGCCATCGTCAGCTCAGCGGTGGGATGGGGCAAAGACGCGGTGCCGGAGACGACGACGCCGAGCTCCTGGGCCGCCTTCACGTCGATAGAGGCATTGGCGGCCCCGGTGGTGACCAGAAGTCTCAGATCAGGCAGACCCTCGAGAACGGCGCGGGGGAAGGGGGTGCGCTCCCGCATGGCGACGATGACGTCGAACCCGGCGAGCCGGGAGAGGAGCCGGCCCTGGTCTGAGACGTGGTCGGGGAAGAAGACGATGTCGGCCTCTAGCGTCGACCAGTCGGCCAGGGACTCGGCGACCCCCTGATAGTCGTCGAGGATGGCGATTCGCATGCCGGGGCACGGTAGCCCGGCTCGTGCTGGACCTAGTCGAGGCCCCCACTGTCCAGGGTGGGTTTGGCGAGACGGTTGTGCCCGTCCCATGGGGGATCGTCGGCTGACCGGCTCCCCCGAAAGGCCTTGGCCTGGCTGAGAACTTGGTTGGCGATGTGGGTCGCGTCCTGATCGGAGGTGCCGCCCTGGGCCGTTATCCGCGCCAACAGCCGGTAGGTGGCCAGGACGGCGAGCGGCAGCCCTAACCAAACGAGGAACGGGATCACCGCCTCCGACATGAGCTCATTCTACGCCGGACGCCCTGTGGTCTGAGGCGCCTGCTCAGCCAAAGCCGCCGTCCTGGGTTGGCGGGGCCAGCCGGTTTTGACCGTCCCATGCCGGGTCATCGTCCGATCGGCTCCCCGTGGGGTCATCCAACGAGTCAACCCCCGGTGCGATGGCGCCGACGGGCGTTATGTAACGTGCCGGGCCATCGATCATCACAGGAGGCATGGTGGAGCTGGAAGGCAAGGTGGCAGTAGTGACCGGCGGGAGCAGGGGGATCGGCAAGGCCATCG
>JBOGET010000105.1:0-12934 GCA_050741975.1 Acidimicrobiia bacterium | reverse complement strand
CCGGGTGGTTCACCAGCCAGCTGTGGAGCCGGTCCGATGACATGGAGAAGAAGAAGGCGGCCAGGACGGCGAAGTCGAACGTGGGAATGCCGGGCAGCCAGCTGAAGGCAAGGAAGCCGAGGCAGAGGAGACCGAGGACCAGATAGATCCCGCGCAGCACCCGGCTCCGAGGTTTCCGGGATGCGACCGACCGGTCGACACTCTGTGTCATCATCTCAACTTATTGCCTCCCGTTTCTGACGGCGAGTCGGCATGTTTGCCAGGAGGCCGGGCACAGAGGCCAAAGCGTCAATCATATGTACATATGACTTTCACCATCGAACCAAATGTATGCCGGAGCACAGGGTCAATCGGATTGTGGGGCCCTGGTCTAATGGGCGACGGCTATCGGCCACCTGGCTCAGTTGGTACCTTCATACCGTCGACCAAGGATGAAGAGAGTGCCCATCGCAACACCAGAGAAGTACCGGGAGATGCTGGACGCCGCTCGTCGTGGGGGCTTCGCCTTGCCCGCCATCAACGTCACCTCGTCGTCCACCATCCTGGCCGCGCTGGAGGGCCTGAGCCAGGCCGGCTCGGATGGGATCCTGCAGGTCTCATACGGTGGAGGCGAGTTCGCCTCGGGCCAGTCGAACAAGAGCATGGCGACCGGGGCCAACGCCCTCGCCGGGTTCGCCGGCATCGTCGCCCCCCAGTACCCGGTCAACGTGGCCCTCCACACCGATCACTGCCCTCCGGACCGGGTCGACGGCTACATCCGGCCGCTGCTCGAGGAGAGCCGCCGCCGCAAGGGTGAGGGACGGGGGCCCGTCTTCCAGTCACACATGGTCGACGCCTCGGAACTGCCCATGGAGGAGAACCTGGTCCTGGCCCGGGAGCTGCTCGACCTCTGTGCCGAAGCCGACGTCATCCTCGAGCTGGAGATCGGGATCGTCGGCGGGGTGGAGGACGCAACCGACAATGAGGACGTGGACCGGGCCAAGCTCTACACCTCTCCCCAGGACATGGTGCGGGTGTCCGAGGTCCTCGGCACCTTCGACAAGGGCATGTACCTGCTGGCGGCGGTGTTCGGTAACGTCCACGGCGTGTACAAGCCCGGGGCGGTCAAGCTCGACCCTACCATCCTGCGCGACGGGCAGAAGGCGGTCGCCGAGCGGTTCGGTGACGATGCCCGTCACTACCTCGTCTTCCACGGGGGCAGCGGCTCCAGCCTCGACGAGATCCACGAGACCCTCGGCTACGGCGTGGTGAAGATGAACATCGACACCGACTGCCAATACGCCTATACCCGTCCCATCGTGGACCACATGATGAAGAGCTACGACGGGGTGCTGAAGGTGGACGGGGAGGTCGGGGACAAGAAGACCTACGACCCCCGGTCCTACATGAAGAAGGCCGAGAACGGGATGGCGGCGCGGGTGGTGGAGGCAGCCGAGCAGCTGCTGTCGGCAGGCAAGACGATCGGTTGATGGATCGCAGGCATCAGACCTGGGCCACATCCGAGCGTTTCGTCCCCAAACGATTCGTCCGCCCCTTCGCCCGTTTCACCCGGATCGAGGCGGCGTCGGGGATCGTGCTCCTGGCTGCTTCGGTGGTCGCGATCATCTGGGCCAATTCTCGTTGGTCCACCATCTACTTCCAGCTATTGGAGACCCACCTCACCATCGAGTTGGGGCCCTTCCATCTCGACGAGAGTTTCCTCCACCTGATCAACGATGGCCTGATGGCGATCTTCTTCTTCGTCGTCGGGCTGGAGATCAAGAGACAACTCGTGCTCGGGGACTTGCGCGACCCGAGGGCCGCCGCCCTGCCGGTCATGGCCGCACTCGGTGGGATGATCTTCCCGGCAGCGATCTATCTCCTGACAAATGCAGACGCCGGTGGCGAGGCGATGCGAGGTTGGGGCATACCGATGGCCACCGACATCGCCTTCGCCGTGGGAGTGATGGCCCTTGTCGGATCGAAGATCCCGGGCAGCGCCAAGCTGTTCCTGCTCACGCTTGCCATCGCCGACGACATCGGGGCCATCACCGTGATCGCCATCTTCTACACGGACGACCTCGATCTCGGCTATCTGGCCCTGGCGGTCGGGGGCCTGGCCCTGGCCCGGTTGGCGAACCGGGCCCATGTCCGATCCCTCGCCTTCTACATCCCACTCGGGGTGGTGATCTGGTTCCTCACGCTGGAGTCGGGAGTCCATGCCACCCTGGCCGGGGTCGCCCTCGGCTTTCTCACGCCTGCCCGCCCCATGTACCCGGCTGCCGAGTTCGACCGCAGGGCGCGGGCCATCCTCGACACCTACCCCCACCAGCCGGACAGCCCCGAGACCCGGGAGCACGCCGACCACGAAGCGCTGCTGCTCAGCGAGATCTCCGCAGAGGCGGTCTCTCCACTGAGCCGACTCGAGAACAGACTCCAGATCTGGAGCTCGTTCGTCGTGGTCCCCCTGTTCGCCTTGGCCAACGCCGGGATCGACTTCCGAGGGGTCGACATCATCGATGCCATGAGCTCGACGGTCGCCCTCGGGGTGGCGCTCGGCCTGGTCGTCGGCAAGACGGTCGGCATCACTCTCTTCACCCTCGTCGCCGTCCGGACCGGTCTGGGACGGCTCCCGACCGGGACCGGCTGGTCACACATCGTGGGGCTGGCCGCGGTGGGTGGGATCGGTTTCACGGTCGCCCTGTTCGTGGCCGGTCTGGCCTTCGGCGACTCGGCCCTCAACGACCTGGCCAAGGTGGGGATCTTCGGCGGCTCACTGCTGGCAGGCCTGATCGGCCTCGCCGTCCTCTCCCGAGCCAGGACACCGGTGGCGGCATGACCCGCCCACCGGACAGATTCACCTGTGTCGACTGCGGAGGCGTCGCCCACCTGATCACCTTTCTCCCCGAGGACGGGGACATCGAGCCGGGTGTGCCTCTCGCCTATCGCTGTGAGGACTGCATGGAGCGATTCGACGTCGTGTGGGAGGAGCATGACGGTCTGGATCCGGACTGACGACCCGGCGGCCCCCGTCCATCGCCTAGATTGTGAGTGAGCGCTCACTCACTCTATAGTCGCCCCCATGTGCCCCAAGTCGCGTCGAGCAGAGCCCCTCGCTCCCGACGATCGCCGCCGCGCCATCGTCGAGGCGGTCATCCCCCTTCTCGTCGACCGGGGCCAGGCCGTGACCACACGTCAGATGGCCGAGGCCGCCGGTATCGCAGAGGGCACCATCTTCCGGGTCTTTCCCGACAAGGGCGCCCTCATCCACGAGGCGGTACGGGTGAGCATCGACCCGGAGCCGATCAAGAGACAGCTCGCCGATATCTACCCCGACGCCCCGTTGGACGTCCAACTCGCCGAAGCGGCGCGGATCCTGCTCGAGCGATTCCAGACCGTCGTCGCCTTGCTTTCTGTTCTCCGCACACTCCCACCGTCGGGTGAATCGCATCACTCCCCGGGCCCGCCACCCTTCGTCGCCGTTGCCAACGCCGCCATCAACGAGTCGCTCACCGAGATCTTCGAACGACACCGGGAACGGCTCCGTATCGAGCCTGCCCGGGCCGCCGCCGCCTTCAGGGGACTGATACTCGCCAGCGGCCATCCGACCATGACCTTGACGGAGAGACTCACCATCGATGAGGTCGTGTCGGTGCTCCTCTCCGGTGTCGCCGAGCCGGTCATGGAGGACGTGAACTGATGCTGCTGCGAGTCGTCCGGGAGTTCCTGAGGCCCTACAAGCGATGGCTGATGGTGATCGTCGTCCTGCAGCTCGTCGGGACCATTGCCTCTCTGTACTTGCCCAGCCTGAACGCCGACATCATCGACAAGGGCGTGGTCACCGGTGACACCGACTACATCGTCCGGGTCGGAGCGGTGATGCTCGGGATCTCCCTTCTCCAAGTTGCCTGCACCATCACCGCCGTCTACTTCGGGGCCAAGACCGCGATGAGCTTCGGTCGCGACCTCAGGTCATCGATCTTCAGGAAGGTGGGCCGGTTCTCTGGCCGTGAGATGGCTCAGTTCGGCGCCCCCTCGCTGCTCACCCGCAACACCAACGACGTCCTGCAGGTGCAGACCCTGGTGTTCATGAGCCTCACCATGATGGTGATTGCCCCGATCATGATGGTGGGCGGGGTCATCATGGCGCTGCGCGAGGACGTGGGCCTGTCGTGGCTGGTGGCCGTGGCGGTCCCGATCCTGGCCTTGGCCATCGGGTTCATCGTCAAGAACATGATCCCCGGTTACCGGTTGATGCAGGGGCGCATCGACACCGTGAACCGGGTGCTCCGGGAGCAGACGGCGGGGATCCGGGTCCTCCGCGCCTTCGTGCGCGAGCCGTTCGAGAGAGCAAGGTTCGACCGGGCCAACACCGAGCTGACCGATGTCTCTGTGAGCGTCGGCCGGTGGATCGCCGCCATGTTCCCGGTGCTGATGCTGGTGCTCAACGTCTCCAGCGTCGCCGTCCTCTGGTTCGGGGGTATGCGCATCGACGCCGGCGCCATGGAGATCGGCGCCCTGACCGCCTTCCTCTCCTACCTGATCCAGATCCTGTGGTCGGTGATGATGGCCACCTTCATGCTGGTGATGATCCCCCGGGCCGCGGTCTGCTCGGAGCGCATCGCCGAGGTCCTCGACACCGAGTCGTCGGTGGTGCCTCCGGCGGTTGGGGTGACGGAGGTGGGGCGCCGTGGTGAGCTCGAGTTCAATGGCGTGGGGCTCACCTATCCCGGCGCCACCGACCCGGTGCTCCGTGAGGTGAGCTTCACGGCCCGACCGGGTCAAACCACTGCGATCATCGGGTCCACCGGGGCCGGTAAGTCCACCCTGGTCAACCTCATTCCCCGTCTCTTCGACGTCACCGACGGTGCCGTCATCGTCGACGGAGTTGATGTGAGGGAGCTCGACCCCGACACCCTGTGGTCCAAGATCGGCCTGGTGCAGCAGAGGGCCTACCTGTTCTCGGGGTCGGTGGCCACCAACCTCCGCTATGGCAAGCCCGATGCCACCGAGGAGGAGATGTGGGCCGCCCTTGAGATCGCTCAGGCTCGGGACTTCGTGGCGGCGATGGAGGGAGGTCTGGAGGCATCGATCGCACAGGGAGGGACCAATGTCTCGGGTGGTCAGCGTCAGCGGCTCTCGATCGCACGAGCCCTGATCCGCCGCCCCGAGATCTATCTCTTCGACGACTCGTTCTCCGCCCTGGACCTCGCCACCGACGCTCGACTGCGCCGCGGCCTGAAGCCCTACACCGCCGATTCGACGGTGGTGATAGTGGCGCAGCGGGTGTCGACGATCGCCGATGCCGATCAGATCCTCGTCCTCGAAGATGGGGCGGTGGTCGGCATCGGCTCCCATGAGTCGCTGTTGGCGACGTGCCCGACCTACGTCGAGATCGTCGAGTCCCAGCTCAGGGCGGCGGTGGCCTCATGAGCGAGCGGACCATGAAGTCCACCGAAAGGGTCCAGGCCGGACCGATGCACGGGCGGGGCCCATTCGGAGGCGGGATGATCGGCCAGAAGTCTCTCGACTTCGGTCCCTCGGCCCGGCGGCTGATCGGCAGGCTGGGGCCCCAGAGGGCAAAGGTGATTGCCATCTTCGTGACCGCCATCATCAGCGTCGCCCTGTCGGCCATCGGCCCCAAGGTGCTGGGTCGGGCCACCGACCTCATCTTCGCCGGGGCCATCGGGCGGAGGCTCCCCGCCGGGATGACCAAGGCCGAGGCGATAGAAGCCGCCCGTGCCGCCGGTCAAAGCCAGGTCGCCGACCTCCTCTCCGGGGTGGACCTGGTCCCGGGCCAGGGAATCGACTTCGGCGCCGTGGGCACGGTGCTGCTGATCGTGCTCGTCCTCTATGTGGGCTCCTCCCTCCTCGGGTATCTGCAGGGGTACCTGCTCAACGACGTGGTGCAGCGGACCATCTTCAAGATGCGGTCGGAGGTGGAAGAAAAGCTCAACCGGTTGCCGCTGCGCTACTTCGACCGCCAGCCACGAGGAGAGCTCCTGAGTCGAGTCACCAACGACATCGACAACGTCTCCCAGAGCCTGCAACAGACGATGAGCCAGATGCTCAACTCGTTGTTGACCATCGTCTTCGTGGTCGGGATGATGTTCTATATCTCACCGACGCTGGCGCTGATCGCCCTGGTGACGATCCCGATGACCATGGTCGTCGCCGGCCAGATCATGAAGCGGTCCCAGGGTCACTTCATGACTCAATGGCGGCGCACCGGCGCCCTCAACGCCCAGATCGAGGAGGCCTACACCGGGCACAGCCTGGTCAAGGTGTTCGGACGTCAGGAAGAGGTGCAGGAGTCGTTCGAGGTCGACAACGAAGGGCTGTTCGAGTCGAGCTTCTCCGCCCAGTTTCTCTCCGGGCTGATCATGCCGATCATGATGTTCATCGGAAATCTCAACTACGTGGTGATCGCCGTGATCGGCGGTCTCCGGGTGGCGAGTGGCACGATGACACTGGGCGATGTGCAGGCCTTCATCCAGTACTCCCGTCAGTTCAGCCAGCCGATCACCCAGGTCGCCTCGATGATCAACCTCCTCCAGTCGGGGGTGGCCTCGGCGGAGCGGGTCTTCGAGCTCCTCGATGCCGACGAGGAGGTATCCGACGACGATGAGCCCCGGATGATCGAGAACCCGCACGGGCGGGTGGCCTTCGAGAACGTCTCGTTCCGATACGAGGACGACCGGCCACTGATCGACGACCTGTCACTGAGCGTCGAACCGGGCCAGACCGTGGCCATCGTCGGCCCCACCGGGGCCGGGAAGACCACCCTGGTCAATCTGATCATGCGCTTCTACGAGCTGGACTCGGGCCAGATCACCCTCGACGGCGTCGACATAGCCCACATGCGCCGGGCCGACCTCCGCTCCGAGATCGGCATGGTCCTCCAGGACACCTGGCTGTTCAAGGGGACGATCCGGGACAACATCGCCTACGGGCGCCCCGAGGCCACCGAGGAGGAGCTCCTGGAGGCGGCACGGGCGACCTTCGTCGACCGGTTCGTGCACAGCCTCCCCGACGGTTATGACACGGTGATCGACGACGAGGCAAGCAACGTGAGCGCCGGTGAGAAACAGCTGATCACCATTGCCCGGGCCTTTCTCGCCGACCCCGCTCTACTCATTCTGGACGAGGCGACCAGCTCGGTGGACACCCGGACCGAGTTGCTGCTCCAGCATGCGATGGCGGCGCTTCGCACCGACCGCACCAGCTTCGTCATCGCCCACCGGCTGTCCACCATCCGGGACGCCGACCTGATCCTGGTCATGGAGGAGGGCCGGATCGTGGAACAGGGCATCCACGAGGAGCTGATGGCACTCGGCGGCGCCTACGCCGGCCTCTACAACTCCCAGTTCACCAGGGCGATCGACGAGGTCGCCGCCGGGGACGAGATGCCTGCTGCCTGATAAACGCAATGCAACCCGTCACGTATCCGTGACGCTCTGCATTAGGAATCTCTCATTCCGCCCAGCGGTGGACCCGGATCGATTCAGGGTCGAAACCGACCGAGGCGCAGAACTCCTCGAAGCGGTGACGGGGCACGCCCTTCCACTCCAGGTCTTCAAGTGACTCCTCGATGGGGACATCGAACCTGAGCGTGGTCAGCTCCCGGTAGAGGTACACCGCCTCCTGGTTCTCGCGGAAGGTGGCGGCGAGCTTGTCGCCACCGCGCACCGTGACCTCCCAGTCGGCCGCAGACTCCGGGATCAGCTCCAACCTCGGATAGCGGGCGAGGACGGCCGAGGCCGACTTCGCCCCCCATCCGGGCAGACCGGGGACCCCGTCGGCGGTGTCCCCAACCAGGGCGAGGTAGTCGGGAATCGACTCTGGATGGATCCCGAACTTCTCCACGACCGCCGCCTCGTCCAGCATCTTCTGTTCCCGGCGGTTGTAGGTGACGATCCTGTCGCCGATTACGAGCTGGTTGAGGTCCTTGTCGGGAGTGGCGATCACCACCTGCTCCACGTCTTCGACCCAGCGAATCGCCGCCGTGGCGATGGCATCGTCCGCCTCGAACTCGATGTTTCGCCACACCACGACCCCGATGGCCTCCAGTGCGTCCTCGGCCGTCGGGAACTGGGCGAGGAGGTCGGGGTCCATCCCGGCCGAGGACTTGTAGGCGAGGAACATGACGTTGCGGAAGGACTCGATCACGGTGTCGAAGCTGGCGGCGAGATGGGTGACCCCCGGCTCCCGGAGCAGGGCCAGGGTCGATTCCATGATCCCGAGGGTGGCCTTCAGATCGGAGCCATCGGGTCCAGTCACCGTGTCCTTGCGGCCGTAGTGAGCGCGGAACAGCTCGTAGGTACCATCGAGTAGGTGGACACGCACCCGCCTGATCCTACGTCGGACGTGCCGAAAGATACCTGGGACACGGTCTCATCCGAGCTCTCCTCCCTGGGCGATAGTCTCCGAAATGCCTACCGGCGGGTTGCCTCCGAGGATGGCCCGACCGAGAAGGAGATCAAGGACGCCCTGGCCACCCTGGCCGGTGCCTGGGACCAGGTGGCGGCGTCGTTCTCCATCGCGCTCAACGACCCGGAGACCCGGGCCCATCTCAAGAAGGCGGCCGGCTCCTTCGCCGCAGCCTTGGGGGCAACCATCTCCGACCTGGGGGAAGAGGTCGACGGCCGGAACCGTGGGTCTGCGGTCGATGGAGCGGAGCCGGAGGATTGACCGACATGCCCCAGGATGCAAGGGCTGGAGCAGACCTCGAGGAGGCACGGGCGGCCCTGGGTCGTCATGCCTGGCGTGAGGCATTCGACCTGCTCTCGAAAGCCGATGCCGAGAGTGAGTTGTCGCCCGATGGGCTGGAGCTACTGGCACAGTCGGCGTGGTGGGTCGGACAGCTGCCGGTGTCGATCGAGGCGCGGGAGCGAGCCTATGCGGCGGCCATGAAGATCGGCGACAACGCATCGGCGGTTCTAGCCGCAATCCGGCTGGGCAACGACAACCTGTTGAGGAATGCCCGTTCGGTCGCGAATGCCTGGCTCAACCGCGCCGAGCGTCTGCTCCAGGGACAGGACGAGTCACTTGGCCACGGGTGGCTGGCCTCAGCCAGATCCTTCTATTGGGCGCTCGTCGGAGACCCAGAAAGGAGCCTCAGCGAGGCAGAACGGGCCCAAGACATCGCCGTTCGCCTCGGGGACCGCGACCTCGAGGCCATGGCCATGAGCGAACGTGGAGCCTCGCTGGTTGCATTGGGCAACGTCGCCGAGGGCCTCATCCTCATCGACGAGGCCACCGTCGCCGCGGTCGGTGGAGAGCTCGAGCCCGGCGTTGCCGGCGGTGTGTGCTGTGCCACCATCGAGGCCTGCGCCTCGGTCGGCGATTGGGAGAGGGCGACCCAATGGACGGAGGCCCAGGACCGCTGGTGCAAACGAGAGGGGATCCAAGGTTTCCCCGGGATGTGCCGCGTCTTTCGATCCGAGATCAAGCGAATGCACGGCTCCTGGCTCGAGGCGGAGACCGAGGCGCGGCAGGCGTCGGTCGAGCTCGAGGGGTTCATTCCCGCCGCGGTCGGAACCGCTCTCTATCAGATCGCCGAGATACGCCTGCGTCGAGGCGATCTCCCGGCGGCAGAAGAGCTGCTTCTTCGAGCACACGCCCTCGGGACCGACCCCGAGCCGGCGCTATCACTGCTCCGCCTGGCACAGGGAGATGCACCGGCGGCACTGGCCTCGATCAGGCACGCCTTGACCGAGCCGAGGCGAATGCTGTCGTGGCGGGCGCCCCCCGACACCGCCCTGCACCGCCTCCCTTTGCTCCAGGCACAGGTCGAGATCGCACTCGCCGTCAAGGACCTGGAGACGGCGCGCTCGGCCGCCGAGGAGCTCATGGCGTTCACTTCGCGCTACGAGTCGGCAACCCTGAAAGCGGCAGCAGCGGCGGCCATCGGGGCCATTGAGATAGCCGAAGGGGATCTCGTCTCGGGAGCTCGCGACGTGCAACGGGCGGTCGAGCACTGGGCGGAGGTCGATGCACCCTATGAGAGGGCGCGGGCGAGGATGCTCCTCGCCGAAGCGTTCATGGCCGAAGGCGACAAGGGGCGAGCGATCGTGGAAGCGCAGGCCGCTCGTGCCGCATTCGACCGGCTCGGGGCGGTCGCCGACCTGGCTCGGGCCGAGGAGATCCTCGGCACGCTCGAGCAGGCCGGCACCGGACCAACGAGAGCGGCCGGCGAGCGAGTGACCCGGACCTTCGTGTTCACCGACATCGTGGACTCCACCAAGCTGGCCGAGGTGCTCGGTGACGAGGCCTGGAACGACCTGATTCGCTGGCACGACCAGGTGTTGCGCTCGTTGGTCGCCCGGTATGGCGGGGAGGAGATCAAGCGGACCGGGGATGGGTTCTTTCTCGCATTCGACGACCCGGATCGCGCCATCGACGCGGCAATCGCCACCCAGCGACGGTTGGCGGGGCAGAGACGGGAGCAGGGCTTCGCCCCGGCCATCAGGATCGGCGTGCATCTGGCCGAGGCGAGCCGGTCCGGGCTCGACTATCACGGGACCGGGGTCAATCAGGCGGCAAGGGTCGCCGCGGCCGCGTCGGGGGAGGAGATCTTCGTGAGCAGCAGGACGCTGGCGAACGCCAAGAGGTCATATCTCGAGTCGGGCCGTCAGACACTGGAGCTGAAGGGTCTGGCGGAGCCGGTCGAGGTCGTATCGATCGATTGGCGATGAGGCCCGCCCCGTTGATCACGGCAGAGGAGCTGGCCCGGCGTCTCGACGAGGTCGACGTGTTCGATCTGCGCTGGTCGCTGACCGACCCCGCTCACGGGCATGCCGCGTATCGGAGTGGTCATGTCCCCGGGGCGGTGTTCGTCGACCTGGACCGCGATCTGGCCGCCGGCTCCGGCGACGGCCGCCACCCCCTTCCTCCCATCCGCGACTTCGTCGACACCCTTGGCCGGCTCGGGATCGACCCTGACGACGAGGTCGTGGTCTATGACGACATGGGCGGGGCGGTGGCGGCACGGCTGTGGTGGATGCTGGAGTCGATCGGCCATCCCGGCCCGGTCCGGCTCCTCGACGGCGGTCTCGCGACCTGGGTCGAGCAGGGGCACCCCCTCGAAACAGGGGCGGTCGAGCCCGATGCCACACGATATCGCTCCGTGGACGGGTACACCGGGGTAGTGCGTCATGACGAGCTGTCGGGGAGGGTGTTGGCCGACGTCCGCTCACCCGAGCGTTATCGGGGCGAGGTCGAACCGGTGGACCCCAAGGCCGGTCACATCCCGGGGGCGGTCAATTACCCGATCGCCGGCAACCTGGAGAACGGCCGTTTCCGGCCCAGCCCTGAGATGGCCCAGCGATACCGGGAGTTCCCCGACGACGGGGTCGTGTCGTGTGGCAGCGGGGTGAACGCCTGTCATGCCGCCCTCGCCCTGGTCATCGCCGGGCGCCCGATGCCCGACGTCTACATCGGGTCGTTCTCCGACTGGTCCCGCCGCGATCTCCCGGTCACCACCGGGCCCAACCCATGATCGGCCCCCGGGCCATCGAGGCCATCGAGTCGTCCGACACCGACGAGCTGCTCCGGGTGGTCGACGGCTACTGCGCGGCCCGGAGCTGGGACGACTTGATCGAGCTGAGACAACGATGCGCCGAGGCAGTGGGCAGGGGAAAGCAGGTATGGGGAGTCGAGGAGCACATCCGCTACCGGCTCGCCCTCGAGGCCCCGGCCCCGATCGCCGGGCCGATCGTGTCCGAGGGCCGGTCGAGGTTCGCTCTCGGTCCCTTGCCCGAGGTGGCGGCCAGCACCAAGACCTGGGCAGAGCTGGAGCCTCACCTCCCCCCGGGGCCGGAGCGGGACACGGTCGCAGCCGAGAGGGTCGTTCGTAGGGAGCAGATCGACAGCGCCATCCCCGATCTGCCGTCGATGCTGATGACCTGGGAGCCGGCGTACCCCACGGCCACCTACAAGAAGGACCGGGTCGAGGCCCCGTCACCGACGATGCCCCAGACCCGATCGGCGAAGTTCCCCCCGGCCCAGGGGCCGATCGACGACCCGCACTCCACCGACGCCCTCGGTGACCTGGTCGAGCCGTGGACCGACCAGTCGAACGGGCGGAGCCAGACGGTTGCGGTGGAAGGCGACCACCTGGCCGCCATCTCCGCCCTGGGCGTGTCCCGGGCACGGATCGCCGAGCTCGACGCCGCTCAGGGCTTGGCATGGATGGCCTGGGCCGCAGCGTCCGGTGGGGCCCACGGTCGGCGCCGGGGCGCCGCCGCCGGGCGGTACCTGGCGTGGTGGGCCATCGCCTCCCTGGCCGATCTGGAGTGGCCGGCGGACCCGGCCATCCTGGGCGACACGATCGATGGGATCAGATGGCACTGGTTCGACGATGGCAGCCCGGAGACCGGGTGGGTTCTCCGCCTCGCCCTCTCCAGCCCGGACCTTGGCCTGTCCTGGGCCATTGCCGCCACGGACCAGACCTGACCTTGATTGGGGTCCACAGGTCCGCATATGACCCCGGGACGACCCGATCACGGTGGGGTCAGCCCACGGTGACCTCGATGGTGTGCCAACCGGTGGCTCCGTCGGGGGCGGGCGGGCGCAGCTGGTCAGTTTGCAGGGCGCCCTCCCCGTCGGTGGCGCGCACCTGGAGCCGATGGGTGCCTGCCGGGGCATCCCACTCCACCACCCACTGCCTCCAGCAGTTGTCCGACAGCGGCTCGGAGAGCTCGGCCTCGAGCCAGTCGGCATCCTCACCCAGCCGCACCTCGACCCTGGAGATGCCCCGATTCGGTGCCCAGGCCACACCCGCCACCTGCCGTCGGCCCGGCTCGATCACCGTACGGACGAGTGGGGTGTCGATCCGACTCTGGGTCTTGATGGGCGCCTCCTTGGCCCAGCCTCGAGGGATCCAGTAGGCATCGAACTCGTCCCATCCGGTCAGCTCGATCTCAGACAGCCACTTCGTGGCGGAGACGTACCC
>JBOGET010000104.1:0-12172 GCA_050741975.1 Acidimicrobiia bacterium | reverse complement strand
CGGCCGCATCATTGTCCGCATCAGACCCCGGCTGAACTCGAAGAGCGGATCATCGAGCTCCATCGGCAACGCAATCTGGGTCCGGCACGTATAGGACTGATCTTTGGGATGCCGGCGTCGACGGTTTGGCGGGTTCTCGCCCGCCACGGGTTGAGCCGGCACCGCCTCGGGCGGACCCGCCACGACAGCCGACCATGGTTACCCAAGGCCATCTGTTGCGCCCGGACGCCGAACCTGTTCCCTCTACACGCGACTCCGAAGCAGATGATCCCTCTCGTTCTTCTCGCTTCGAGCGCCACAAGTGCAGTCGGTGTTGTCGGGGGCCCTCGTAGGAGCCGTCCCACTTGTACCCGTCCTGGTCTTGGCGGGCTGGCCTATGTCGGATACAGCGCCGCTCGGTCTCCTCTCCATCGCTGGCGGCAGGTCCCAGACATCTTGCGGAGCGCACCGTCAACCATCGGCTTGGCGTGGCGACGGAACTGGCTGCCACCACAGGCGCTGTTCTCGGCGACCTCATGTCAGGACACCCTTTTGATAGAGACTCGGTCATTGTGTGATTCGTCCGGCGTGCCGGCCGGACACTCTATTGATTCACATTCACGTTCGCCCCCTGGGGCGGAGTTAGGTACTCCCGCCACCGCGATTGGGTAGCCACCCCCCATGACAATCTAGGCACCTCGTCCTACCTTCGATCGCAGGTCGATGAGCGAAGGCGAAGGGAGTCGACATGTCAACCATGACCTCAAGCAATGGAATCGACGTCGGCCGGTTGGTGGAGACGATCGAAGCGATCAAGGGTGATCCCGACCTGGGCGCTTTCACCTTCCGGGCCAAGAGCTCGTGGGTGGATGGCACCCACAACGTCGGGGAGATCGTGGGGTTCACCCACGCCGGAAGCGACGATGAGAGTCGGGCGGCGCCATTCGTTCTGCAGGGTGATGAGCCCCCCGTCCTCCTCGGGTCCAACAACGGGCCCAACGCGGTGGAGCTGCTGTTGCAAGCCCTGGCCTTCTGTTACGCCGTCGGCTACGTGGCCAACGCGGCCGCCCAGGGCATCGAGATCAGCCGGATGGACTACGAGATCGAAGGCGACCTCGACGTCCGACCGTTCCTCGGCCTGGAAGGGCCTCGTCCCGGTTTCACCCGGATCCGAGCCAAGGGCATCGTATCGAGCCCCAACGCCAGCCGCGAGCAGCTCGAGGAGTTGTGCCGCTACGTACAGGACACCTCTCCGGTGCGGGACTGCCTGGCCAACACCATCCCGGTCGAGACCACCCTGGAGGTGGTGTAATGGGGGGCCCATCCCAGGGCATCGCATCGGTGGATGCGCCCGAGCTGGAGGCCAAGGTCAAGGCGATGTATCGGGCGGTGGCCGAGGACCCGGGCGGGAGTTATCACTTCGAGCTGGGGCGGGAACTGGCCGAGCGGTTGGGATACCCGGCCTCGACCCTCGATCAGATCCCGGTTGGGGCGGTGGAGTCCTTCGCCGGCGTGGGCTACTTCTTCGACCTGGCCGACCTGAAGAAGGGCGAACATGTCCTGGACCTGGGCTCCGGCTCGGGGATGGACGTATTGTTCGCCGCCCTCCAGGTCGGTGAGAGCGGCCGGGTGGTCGGCGTCGACATGACCTCCGAGCAGCTGGCCAAGGCGGAGCGCCTCCGCGCCGAGGCCGGCTTCGAGCAGGTGACCTTCACCGACGGGCACATCGAGGACCTTCCCTTCCCCGAGGTTTCCTTCGATGTGGTGATCTCCAATGGGGTTATCAACCTCGCTCCCGACAAGAGGCGGGTGTTCGCCGAGGCGGCTCGGGTGCTCCGCCCGGGAGGGAGGCTGGCCATCGCCGACATCATCGCCGAAGTGGAGCTCACTCCCCAGATCGTGGCCAACACCGACCTGTGGGCTTCCTGCATCGGGGGCGCCGCCCAGCAGGACGCCTATCAGGAAGCCATCGAAGCCGCAGGACTGCGGCTGGAGCTCATGAAGAAGAACCGATACCGCTTCCTCTCGGACCAGGCCAAGAACGCCTGTCAGCGTTACGGGGTGAAAAGTGTCTCGGCGCTGGCCCGCAAACCCGAGCAACCGACACCGAGGGCGGCGAGATGACCTTCCTCGCTCACGCCTCGTGCCCATCGTGCTCGTCCTGCTCAGCGAGGGCAGACGTCTTGACCGAGGGGGGATACCTGATCGGGAATTCCTTCACCTGCGACGACTGCGGCACCTGGTGGATGGAGATCCGGGAGCAACACACTCTGGCCGGCGACGACTCGATCGTCTCCGCCATGAAAGGCGTCAGCAAATCGAAACGGGAAGGAGTTCGACCATGACAACAACTACCACACGAGCCGACCGCAGCCTGCGGACCGGATCGTGGTTGATGGGAATCGGGGCGGCGGCCTTCATCGGCTATGCGGTGTTGTTCTTCATCCTGAATTTCACCGACAGATTCTTGGAGCTGGGCATCGGCCCCGAGCAGGTCGACGTGGGACGGGCTGAGATCCAAGCTTTCAGTCCCTCCCTGTTCCACTACATCAGCCACCTCCACATCGCCGTCGCGGGGTTCATCGCCGCCACCGGTCTCGCCGTTCTCGTTCTGATCGTCTACGGGGTGAGACGCGGGGAGCTGTGGGCTTGGGTGGGGGCGGTGGCGGCGCCCGTCCTGGGATTGCTGGTGGCGTTGCCGGCTCACTACCCGAACAACTTCGCCACGCTCGCCCACTTGGGACCGATATATCTGGCCACGGCCGTTTTCGTGGTAGGCGCCGTTCTTGCCCTCCAGGGCATCACCGCAGCGAAGCCGTCGGCGGCCAGAGCGTGAGCCACCGGGTCTGACCACAGCAACGTGGAACAGGTTCTCAGGGAGGCGGCGGAGCGGGCCATCACCTATCTGGCCGGGGTCGGGGAGAGATCGGTCCGTCCGGAGCCCGACGTCGATCTCTCCCAGATAGCCGGCCCGTTTCCCGACGCCCCCACCGACCCATCGGTGGTGGTGAAGCTTCTCGACGAAGTGGTCGGCCCGGCCACCATGGCCATGGCCGGTCCACGCTTCTTCGGATGGGTCATTGGCGCCGCCTACCCGGTGGCAGTGGCCGCCGACTGGCTCACCTCAGCTTGGGACCAGAACACTCTCTTCGCCGCGGCGACTCCGGGAACGGTGGGATTGGAGCGGGCCGCGTTGCAGTGGGTCATCGAGGCGGCCGGTCTGCCTCCAGGGGTCTGGGGTGCTTTCGTCACCGGGACCACCGTCGCCAACATGGCCGCGCTGGCGGCGGCCTGCACTTCGGTCCTCGGCGAGGTCGGCTGGGACGCCGTCGGCGACGGGCTGGCCGGCTCCCCTCCGGTGACGGTCGTGGTCGGCGAAGAGGCACATCCCTCGCTGATCAAGGCGCTGGGAGTGGTCGGTCTGGGCCGGAAGCGGGTCGTGACGGTCCCCGTCGACCGACAGGGGCGGATGCGTCCCGACCAGCTGCCCAAGTTGAGTCTTCCTGCCATCGTGTGTGTCCAGGCCGGGAACGTCAACACCGGCGCCATCGACCCCATGGCAGAGATCATCCCCACGGCCAAGAAGATGGGCGCCTGGGTGCACGTCGATGGGGCTTTCGGGTTCTGGGCTGCCACATCGCCACAGTTGAACCACCTCACCGCCGGCATGGAGCTCGCCGATTCCTGGGCGACCGACGCCCACAAGTATCTCAACGTCCCCTATGACGCCGGGATCGTCCTGGTCCGGAATCCATCGGCCCTGGAACGGGTGATGAGCGTCTCCGCCGCCTATCTACCGGACGGGGAGATCGGCCAGGATCCGGTGCTCTACACCCCGGAATTGTCACGACGGGCCCGGGGGGTACCCACTTGGGCGGTCCTCAAAGCGTTGGGGCGCTCGGGACTCGCTGAGCTGATCGAGCGAACCGTTCGACTCGCCCGCCGCTTCGCCGATCGCCTCGACGAAGCCGGATTCGAGATTCTCAATGACGTCGTCCTCAACCAGGTGCTGGTCGATTTCGGTAGGCCCGAGGAGACAAAGCGAGTGGTCGAAGCGATCCAGGCCGATGGAACTCTGTTCGCCGGACCGACCATCTGGCAGGACAAGACCGCGATGCGAATCTCGGTCTCCTCTTGGATGACCACCGAAGCCGACGTCGACCGCTCCATCGAGGCGATACTGCGATGCGTGTCCAACGAGCACATCCCGGAATGGCTCGCCTGAGAGCACGTGGACCGGGCCGATCGGTGGGGCACGTCGCCGACTGCTGTGATCGATCGGCGCGGGCGAACCGTTCGATGGCCGATCGGATCGCCCGGTACTTCGACCGGGAGGCGAACGGACGCGCCCTCGACGACTCGCTGCCCGACCCGACTGCGATCTCGGAATGCCTCCTCGAGTTGTTCGCGACGTGGATGAGGCCCGGCCCTCGACCTTGGAGCTCGGTTGTGGGACCGGGGCGACTGTAAGCCGGCTGGGGATGAGGGGAGCACACCATGTCACCGGGATCGATCTCTCCCCGGTCAGTATCCAAGAGGCCCGAAGCTGTGCGGCCAAAGCGGGCTTGGACGAGAACCCAGTCCACATCGAGGTAGCCGACGCCGCCTCCGTTCCGCTCCAGCCGCACCAATGGGTGCTGCTGGACCGGGTCATCTTCTGTTATGGGGATGCGGGAGCGCTTCTCGCCAACGCACTCTCGGCGGCCGAGGTGCGGGTTGGATTCTGATGCCGGAGTCGCGGGGATGGCCGGGGGTATTGAATGTCCTCGGCTGGGGTGCGGAGAACATGTGGAAGACGGTCGCTCGACGCCTGTCGCGGCTATCTCCACGACATTGCCGCAATCGAGCTGTACCTCGGCGAGGCCGGGTTTCGGAGATCAAGGGAGGCTCGGCGCGGGCTGTGGTATGCCGCGATCTACGAGCGGTCGGCCTTCGACCAGGCCGGAACTGGCCAACCAGGACAAGGTCAGCCAGGCCCCAGCTCGGCATAGCGCCGCGCCGCCTCGCGCCGACTGGACACACCCAGCTTGGCGAGAATCGCCTCGACATGGTGCTCAGCGGTCCGACGCGAGACGTACAGTCGCTCGGCCAATTCAGCATTGGTGAGGCCCTGAGCGAGGAGCTCCAGGACCTCGAGCTGTCTCGAGGTCAAACCGGCCGGGTTGGCGAGAGTTGTGGCACGGGGCAGGCGACCAACTGTCAGCCCGAGGTCTCTCATTCGTCGTATCACCCTCGTCTCCAGTGGCTGTGCTCCAAGGAGGCGGGCGATTTCTAGAGCCTCGATGAGGTCCTGCTCGTCGTCGAGCATGGAGAGCATCAGAGCCCGGTCGTAATCCCAGCCCACGTGACCGAAGGACTCGGCTGCTGTGATCCAGTCCTTGTTGCACATCGCGGCATGCGGTATCGGCATCGGCGCCTCAAGGTCCAGGGGGAATCCAGCTACGGATGCCCATCCTGCGAGCCGTCCCATACCGACGGTACGGAGAGCGTGAGGACCGATGGTCTCTATTACCTGCAGGAATCGCTGGCGGGGCCACGGCTCATCCCGTGTCAACGCCCACTCCATCTCCAACTCGAGGACAGGGCCGATACGCTGCAGCTCACGGGTGTTGTCCGCCAGCTCCTTCACCTCTGCGAGCTGGTCAAGAGCATCGGTGTCACCTCGTCGGACTGAGAGCTCGGCGAGAATCGAGCGGGAGAGCAAATGGGCGACCGAGATGCCCTTATCAACTTCTCGGCCTGCAAGGCGCTCCGCGGTGTCCCAGTTGCCGGCCCGCAGCTCCAGCCATGCCTTCGTGGCATTCAGGTAGGCGAGCAAAGTGTCGACTTGATGCTCCTCGGCATAGGCAATTCCCTGGTCGGTATGACGCATGGCCGAAGCAGGCAGCACCCACGTCATGTAGCTCCAGGCGAGGGCGATGAGCGCACGCACCGCCTCATGCCGGTCACCGGTCCTGTCGGCGACGTCGAAGGCCTCGAGAAGGACAGCATCGTCCTCGGGGTCGACGTTGGTCAGCGGAATCCCGATGTTGATCATGGCGTGAGCGCGGATGCTCTCATCACCCAATCTCCCAGCGAGGTCGAGGGCCCGTTTCCCCCACTCCACCGCCTCCTCATCCCGGGAGGCAAGCATCGCCAACTGGGACAAACCGCTGTAGGCATGAGCCAACTCCAGCTCTTCTCCGAGGGGCTCGAGGATACGGATGGCAGATTCGGTCTCCTGCCAGGCGGCCACACCGTCACCGGCGTACCAATGGAATCGTGAGAGAATCCGGGTGCAGCGGCCCTGCCCGACTGGGTCACCGATCTGCGTGTACAGGTCGATTGCGCGTTTGATTGCAACGAAGCCGTCTTCCAGGTGGCCGGTGAGGTAGGCGGTCCAGGCATATTCCTCGAACAATTCAGCCTGATCCGGAAGAGGATGACGGTGGGTGAACTCGGCAGCCCGGCGGAAATGAGCGTATGCCTCCCGGTTCGACTCCACCGCGGCGGCACGCCGGGCGGCAACCAGAGCGTGCTCGGCGACCACGTCGAGGTCCCCGGCTTCCTCGGCGTGGTGGACGATGTCCGCCGGGTCGGCGCCCACCGCCAGCAGCGCTCGCAGGATCTCGGCGTGGAGTCGTCGCCGCCGAGCAGCCGGCACACTCGACCTGATCGCGGCTCGGGCCAGCTCGTGGCGGAAGCGGACATGTCGCGGATCGATGTGCAACAGCTGCCGGCGCTCGGGCTCCTCGGCAGCATCCGCCCAGTCCGGCATGACCAGGTCGAGAACCGTCGAGGGGACACGAGACGGCACCATGGAAACCAGCTCGACCAGACGCCTCGAGGGCTCATCGAGTCTGGAAGCGCGTCCCAGCACGGCATTGGCTACCGACGGGGGCAGCTCGGTGGGGAGAGCGGCGAGCAGCTCGGTGACATAGAAGGGGTTGCCTCCGGTCGCGGCGTATACCCTGTCACTGTCCTGGCCAGAGAGAGCGGCGACGGCGGCTCGTGACAAGGGAGCCAGCTGAAGGTACAGAGAAGTCGCGGCGCGGATGGCACCCAGGGCAGCGTGAAGAGGATGCCAAGGGTCGAGCTCGCCACGCCGGAAGGTGACGATGAGCAAGGCAGGCGTCTCAGCTATTCGACGTCCTATCACCGTGATGGCATCGACCGTGGCCTCGTCCGCCCAGTGCACGTCCTCGAGGATCAGCACCGTGGGTCGCGGGAGCATCTCCAGCTCCTCGAGCAAGATGCGGTGGAACTGATGCGCGGGGGTCTCGGAGGACAGGGCTGCTACCAGGGCATCCGATGCACCGGCTAGATCCCGGAAAGGACCCAGTGGTCGAGGGATGCTGAGATCATCGCAGATTCCCCAGAGAACCCGGGCCTCATCCCCAAGGTCATCGGCGAACCGACTTACCAGGGCCGTCTTCCCGATACCGGGCTCACCGCTCACCATGACCACCGAACCGCGGCCCTCTCCGGCGATGTTCCGGGCTTCGCTCAAAGCCGCGAGCGGGCCCTCACGTTCGAGCAGTTCCACCAACCGAATCCTAGTTTCCGACCCTGTGCGCCCTCCGGCCCAACTCACCATGTCGACGACGCGGCCCTGCCAGATCGTCTGGACCTGCTCGTAGCCAGGTCCCTCGGGTGCCGCGAGCTCGTCGTGGAGGAACCTCTCCAGCTGGAGGCCGGTTCGGGCCACTGTCATGACAGATCACCCCGACCAGCCGGCTTCGATGCGCGGCGTGCCCGTCATCGGCCCAGGGGGCTGTCGGCTTGGTCGATGTAATAGGCGGTGAGGGCGGCTTTGGGAATCGAACAGACGAACACCACAGGCTCTGTGCCGGTGTTGCGGAACTGATGCTCGTCATCGGGTGGGATGAAGATCACGTCGCCCGGGCCGAACGTGGCGGCCTCGTCGCCCCCTCTGAGCTCCCCGGCACCAGACACAACGAATATCTGATGCTCCCAAGGATGCCGATGCATCTCGGAATGGCCTTGGGGCTCGATCTCGAACACGTCCATCACGAAGTCGCCAGCGCCATCGACCTCGCTGATCACCCGCCGGATGGTCATCCCCTCGGTCGTTTCTTCGATCCCCGGGACGGGGAGAGGGGTGACCTCGCGGTAATGGTGGATCTTCATGCGTCATCCTCCTAGATCTTGGTCTTGACCCGCCGCCACACCTCCGAAGCGGCGAACCTCCAGCCCCCGACGTAGCTCTCCTCATCGAATCCGGCCACATCGGTGTACGAGGACATCCCGTTGCGGATGGCAATGTCGACCGGGGGCGTGGGCTCTGTGGTCTCGACTGCGGCCCTCAGATCGGCATAGGCGGCTCCACGTGTCCAGTTCATCCCGTCTGACACTCCCTGGGAGAACCAGTGCCTCTCCCCGTCCGCCTTCTCCCGGGCCAACCGCTCGACCAGACCGGTGAGAGCCTTGGCGTCCTCGGGAAGCTCCTCCAGCCGTCGCAACTCTCGCTCCAATGCCTCCTGGCACACCCTTGAGATGTTGAGACGATCCCGCCAGTTCTCCAGCCGAGCGTGCAGATCCTGCGGGACGCTCACCGTGAGGCGGGCCATGACACGTACTATACGTACTACACGTGCACATGTCAAGCCGCGCCGTGATTCTTGCCTTCCTGATCCGGCGTTACGCGTAGCACCCTTCGCACAGGTTCATACCGTGCTACCTGCGACCTTGAAACGCACGAAGACGAACGCGCTGGGTTGGCCGGAGGGTGCGGGTGGCGATACATCTCGGATTAGAAAGTGTGTCCGAGCCGGTTGCATAGAGGATGTCGAGACGCTGGTTGCGCACCAGTACCCGCATCCCGGTCGGGATTATGTTCAAGACTCGGTTTGAGAAGGAGTCGTAGGTGGTTGTCACCGGAATCGTCGATGAGGGTCTGGGCAACAGCGCCTACGTGGTGGATCTGGGAGATCACGGGGCCCTGGTGGTGGATCCGGAGCGTGATCCGCGTCCTTACCTGGCCGAGCTGGACCGGGCGGGTCTCCGTCCCCGGTTAGTGGTGGAGACCCACCTTCATGCCGACTTCGTCTCGGGGAGCCGGGAGCTGATCGCCGAGGGAGAAGCGCTGTTGGCCCCGGCGGGCTCGAAACTGGCCTTCCCGCATCGGCCCCTTCGCGATGGCGACGAGGTGGATCTGGGTGGGCTGACCTTGAGGGTGATCGCCACTCCCGGCCACACCCCCGAACACCTCTCCTATCTGCTGCTGGACGGCCCGGAGCCCCTCGGCCTGTTCTCGGGTGGGACCTTGATGACGGCTGGGGTGGCCCGTACCGACCTCCTCTCCCCCGCTCAGACCGAACCCTTGGCTCGCGCCGCCCACCGATCGATCCGGGAGCGACTTTTCACCCTTCCTGACGAGCTCAACGTCTACCCCACCCACGGGGCGGGATCTTTCTGCTCCATCGGGGCCGGCACCGAGCGGACCACCACCATCGGCGCCGAGAGGCGGGCGAATCCACTGCTGGCAGGCGACGTCGACGAGGATGCCTTCGTGAAGCGACTACTCGACGGGTATGGCAGCTATCCCCCGTATTTCCTCGAGCTGCGGGAGGTGAACCGGCAGGGAGCACGGGTCTACGGGAGCTCCTTGTCCCCCCTCCCCGGACTCTCGGTCGTCGAGCTGGAGGAAGCCCGAGCGGGGGGTGCGGAACTGATCGACCTTCGCAGTATCGACGCCTTCGCAGCTGGACATGTGCCCGGGGCGGTCTCCAACCCATGGCGGGAGTCGTTCGCCACCTGGCTCGGCTGGCTAGTCCCCAGGAGCACGCCGCTGCTGTTCATCAGTGACGAGGCGATCGACCAGCAGGACGTGGCTTGGGGGGCCCTCAACGTCGGTTTCGAGAACCTGGCCGGCGTCCTGACCGGGGGCATGCCGGCATGGGTCGAAGCGGGAAGGCCCGTCTCCATGATCGAGATCGTCAGGGACCCGACCGGTGTCGGGGATCGTGCCATTCTCGACGTGCGGCAGGGATCGGAGTACAACTCGGGCCATCACCCCACTGCCATCCACGTCGAGCTGGGGTCGGTGGCTGATGCGGCGGGCGAGCTGCCTTCTGATGGGCTGCTCGTCCATTGTGGGCACGGGGAGCGGGCGATGACTGCCGCCAGCCTTCTCGCCCGTGCCGGCCATCGGGATGTCGCCGTCTTCCAGGGAGGGCCGGAGCGGCTCGGCGATCAGGTCGCCGAGTCGTGACCAGCCGGTCGGGTCCATCTGTCCAGCTCGGACTCCGGGAGAACCTCCCCCAGTTCCTCCTCCTCGTCGCGGTCAACGCCCTGGTGGGCGGAATGGTCGGCCAGGAACGGACCGTTGTCCCCCTGCTCGCCGAGGCCGAGTTCGATATCGCCGCCCACGCCGCGGTGCTCTCGTTCATCGCCGTGTTCGGCGTCAGCAAGGCTTTGGTCAACTACTTCGCCGGACGGCTGGCCGACCGATTCGGGCGGAAACCGGTGCTCGTCGCCGGCTGGCTGATCGGGCTGCCCGTTCCTCTCCTTCTCATATGGGCACCGACATGGGGATGGGTGCTGCTCGCCAACGCTCTCCTCGGGATCAACCAGGGCCTCACCTGGTCGGTGACCGTGATCATGAAGATCGACTTGGTCGGCCCCCGCCTCCGGGGCACCGCAATGGGATTCAACGAAGCCGCCGGATACGCCGCGGTGGCAGTCACCGCCTGGGCCACCGGTGCGATCGCCGAGATCGCCGGGCTCCGACCGGCCCCCTTCCTCCTCGGCCTCGCCTTCGCCGCCCTCGGCCTCGGGCTCAGCACCCTGCTGGTGCGAGACACCAGTGGCCACGTCACCCATGAAGCCACCACCCATTCGGGAAGTCACGGCGGTGAGCTCACTCCGGGGCAGGTATTCGCCCTGACCACGTGGCGAGACAGGAGCCTGTCGTCGGCGTGTCAGGCGGGATTGGTGAACAACCTCAACGAAGGGATGGCCTGGGGGCTATTCCCGCTCCTCTACGCCGCGGCGGAGCTCGACCTCTCCACGGTGGGCGCCCTCATCGCCATCGCCCCCGCGGTGTGGGGGGTGGGTCAGCTCTTCACCGGAGCCCTGTCCGACCGGATCGGGCGCAAGTGGCTCATCGTCGTCGGCCAGCTCAACCAGGCAACCGGTCTCCTCATTATCGCCCTCGGCGGGAGCGTCGGATATTGGGCGGCGGGAAGCGTCCTTTTCGGCGCCGGCACCGCTATGGCCTACCCCACCCTCATCGCTGTCGTCGGTGACGTCGCCCACCCCGTGTGGAGAGGAGCGGCCGTCGGAGTCTACCGGTTGTGGCGGGACATGGGCTTCGCCGCCGGCGCCGTCATCGCCGGTTTCGTCGCCGACCTCTACACCACCTCGACCGCCATCGTCGTTGTTGCCGCCATCACCGCCGCCAGCGGGCTCGAAGTCGCTTTCCACATGAGGGAGACCCTCCCCCCCATGGACCAGGCACCCTAAGCCCTGCCGGGTCGAGCCACCCTCGGCGTTGATGCGATGTGTACCGTGGCGAGGGTGAAAACTGCGGAGGAGCTCCTGACCGACGCCCGCTCCAGGATCGAACGTCTGACGCCGGCGCAGGCTTTGGAGGCAACGAAAGAGGGGGCGATCATCGTCGATGTTCGTTGCCAGGAAGATCGGCGGGCGGAAGGGACCGTGCCCGGCTCGATCCACATCCCTCGAATGGTTCTCGAATGGCGGGCCGATCCGAGCGGCGATCACCGTGACGAACGAATCGCCGACTTCGCCGCACACGTCATAATCATGTGCAACGATGGCTACTCCTCGAGTCTCGCCGCCGCCACTCTCAAGACCATGGGTTTCATCTCAGTCGCCGACATGATCTCGGGCTACCGCGGCTGGGTCGAAGCCGGTTGCCCCATCGAGCTCTGAGGACCGGCCGGAGCTCGGATCTCCCTGGGTCGCAACTCCAGTCGGCACGCTCCGGCCTGCAGGGTGAACAGACCCGCACACAGCCCCACCTTCCGCCATCAACCCCTCATGGGTCCCGCCGCCCGGCGCAACGCCCCGCCTCGAGCGGCCTTGGTTCAGCTGAGGCTGAAGGGCGGATATCTGTCGGTGACCAACAGGAAGGCGTAAGCCTGGACCCGGAGCCCCCATCTGCCCACCCCGACCACGTAATCGAAGAGCGCCCGTGGATAGCGGCCGGTGAAGAGGATGGCGAACC
>JBOGET010000103.1:0-4570 GCA_050741975.1 Acidimicrobiia bacterium | reverse complement strand
GTTGGGTGGCGGGACCCTCTGTCTCTTCGACGTGAGAAAGGAGGGTTTGCACCGCCTTCCTGAGTGGATCCATGACAACGAGATAACCGTCATGGGCATCGTGCCGTCGCTGCTCCGTCGTCTTCTGGAGTTGGTTCCCGAAGGGGTCACCTTCCCCAGCGTCCGGCTCGTGACCTCTGGTGGTGAGGCCGTCCTCAAGGGCGACGTCGAGCTGTACAAGCGCCACTTCTCCGAGAACAGCGTGTACGTCAACCTGCTGGCCTCGACCGAGGCCGACGTTGTCACCCGCTTCGTCATAGATCACGACACCGTCATCGAAGACGCCTACGTGCCGGTTGGTTACGCCGACGCCGACGTCGACCTGATCCTGCTCGACGACGACGGGGAGGAAGTCGCCTTCGACGAGCCCGGGATGCTCTACGTCCGCAGCCCGCGCATCGCCCCGGGGTACTGGAAGAACCCGGAGCAGATGGCCAAGTCGTTCGTTCCCGACCCTACGGGGGCGCCGGGTGTGGTCTACCGGACCGGCGACATGGCGATCATGAAGCCGGACGGGTGCCTCCACTTCCTCGGGAGGAAGGACTTCCGGGTCAAGGTCCGGGGCTACGGGGTCGACCTGACCGAGGTCGAGCGCGCCCTTCTCGGTCTCCCCGGTGTGAAGGAGGCCGCAGTCATCGCCAAGCAGAGAGGCGACGAGGCCCGACTCATCGCATATCTGGCCCAGGACGACTCGAAGGGCACACTCGGCAAGAACGAGGTGAGGGCCGCCCTCCTCAAACAGCTTCCGGACTATGCGGTCCCCAGCGCATATGTGGTTCTCGACGCCCTTCCCTTGACCGATAGGGGCAAGGTCGATCGCCGGGCACTGCCCGACCTCGACGATGTGGGCCCGACTCGGCACAAGGAGCCGGTGCCCCCACGAGACGACGTGGAGCGGACACTGGTGGAGATCTGGGAGCAGATTCTCGGCGTCAAAGGGATTGGGATCGAAGACCACTTCTTCGACGAGTTGGCCGGTACCTCGATCCAGGGCCTCCAGATGTTTGCCGAGCTGGCAAATCGCATGGACCTCGACCTCCCCCCTACCACGCTCTTGCAATCGTCGACCATCGCCGAGTTGGCCAAGGTGATCAAGGACGGGGCCGGGACACAGCGCTACACGTCGCTGGTGCCTGTCCGCTCCACTGGCACCAAGACACCCTTCTTCTGTGTCCATGGCGGAGGCGGTGGCGTCTTCTTTGTCCGCGACATCGCCAACCACATCCCGGAGGACCGGCCAATCTATGGTCTACAGGCCGCCGGGTTCTCGACCGGGACACCGGGTGTCTATCGCCCGGTTCAAGAGATCGCCGCTCGATACCTGGCCGAGATACGGGACGTCCAACCCCAGGGGCCATACCTGCTCGGCGGGCTCTCCTTCGGCGGTTTGGTCGCCTACGAGATGGCGCAGCAACTCCATCGCCAGGGCGAGAAGACGGCGCTGCTGGCCATGCTCGACACCAAGCTCTGGCAGCTCGCCGAGGAAGATCGGGACGACCCGAAACGGCACTTGAAGCGCATGGAAGAGATGAGCGTCGGCCAAAAGCTGTGGTATGTCATCGGCGGTGTCGGGCGGAGGGCGTATCGGAAGTTCCGGCAGATCAGGGTGATGATGTCGTTGCGGGCTTTCCACCGACTGCCGAAGAACCTGCGAAAGTTCCATTACTTCCCGCTGTTCTCCCAGGCAACCCGAGAGTACGCACCCGAGCCCTACCCGGGAGACGCCCTCTTCATCAGCGAGAAGGACTCGCGTGAGGAGCAAACCCAAAACTGGACTCCCTTGATCCAGGGCGGCATCGAGATGTACGAGATCCCGGTCGGGCATTTCGACCTGGTGGTCGAGCCCCATGTCGGCATCCTGGCCGGTTACCTGGTCGACGGGTTCGACCGGGTCGACCCCTGAGGAAGCCATGACATCGACAGAACCTGGAACTCGATGGTGAGGCTCGCTCAGGGTGAGGTCCACGTCTGGCGGGCGAAGCTGCTGCCCCCCACCGCAGGGCAGCTCTCCACGCTGAGCGCCGATGAGCGGGAGCGTGCCGAGACCTATCGATCCGGGCATGACCGGAGTCGTTTCATCGCCGCTCGCTCCCTGCTGCGCCAGATCATCGGCGGGTATCTCGATCGATCTCCGGCGGAGCTGGCCTTTCGTTACGGGCCACACGGGAAGCCGGAGTTGACGGGCGAGGAGCCCCTTCGGTTCAACCTGAGCCATGCGGCCGACATGGCCCTTTTCGCCGTGGCTCTGGACATGGAGCTCGGTGTCGATCTGGAGAGCGCCTCGGTGCTGCTCGAGCCGGAGTCGGTTGTCCAACGCTGCATGTCGCAAAGGGAGCGGAGGAGGCTTCACCAGGTCGGATCCGAGACCAGGAGTGAGGCGATACTCGCCACCTGGGTGAGGAAGGAGGCGGTGGCCAAGGGAAGGGGAGAGGGCATGGGGCTGCCGCTCGACAAGATCGAGACCCGGCCCGGGATGCCGGCGTCAGGCAACCGGGTCGGTGTCCGCATCTGGCCACGAGACAGGTGGTTCGTCTGGGACATTCCGGTGGGCAGGGGAGGTGCCGGTGCCCTGGCCACTCGACAAAAGGGAGTCTCGGTCCGCCTGCTCGATCATCCGCACACGGTCGTCGACCTGACGGGACCTGCTCCGTTGCCTTCGAGGGACCTATCGGCCAGTCTGACTCCGTGATCTCGACCGGACGAGACCAACATGCCTACTGATACGCCTCTTGTCTCGGTGTTGATGCCGGCGCTGAACGCGACGGAGACCATCGAGGCGGCCATAGAGTCGGTGTTCGCCGACAACGTCCCTGCCGAGGTCCTCGTCGTCGACGACGGGTCGACGGATGGCACGATCGAGATGATCGGGCAGATGAGCGAGGACCGGGTGAAGCTGCTTTTCACCGGAGGGCACCGGCTGGGAGCCAACGCCGGGCGAAACGTCGGCCTCGACGCGGCCAAAGGCGACTGGGTCGCCTTTCTCGACCCCGATGACACCTGGCTCCCGGGACGGCTCGCCACCTTGCTCGAGGTGGCGGAGCAGACCGGCACCGGCTGGGTCGCCGACGACATCCTGGTGGTCTACATCGATTCGGAGAACCAGGTGCGGGGGACGACCACCCTCTTCGCCCAGCGCGGTCTTGAGGTCTCCGGGACCCGGCCGCTGTCACTCGGAGACCTGATCCGATACGACCTTGGCGTCCTTCAGCCCCTGATCAGGCGATCAGTCCTCGAGGATCCGACGATCCGGTTCCCCAAACCGGCCACCAGCGACTTCCTCTTCTCGTTCTGGTCGCTCGAAGCCGCAGGCGGAGGCGTGTTGGTGGGCAAGGCGATGTACCGCTACAACAAGGCCGAGACACAACAGACCATGTCACATGCGTCGCCGGCTTTCTGGCTCGACTCGGTGGAGAGCACCGCCGATCTGCTCGCCGACATCCAGTCCTACCCACCGGAGATCGTCCGCGCCCTGGAGAAGAGGCTGCGGGGGTCGATGCGTCGCTACGACTACCTCAAGGCCAGGTCGGAGCTACGTGAGGGGAAGACGGCATCGGCCCTGCGCCGAATCGCCCGCAAACCATCGGTCCTGGGCGTCGTGGCCGAATCGGCATGGCGCCGTCTCGCCGGCTCCCGCACCCGGGGGGTTAGAGGCGAAGCCGATGTCTGAACAGATCAGAGTCCTGCACGTCATCGACCAGCTCTCCGGCGGCGGAGCCGAGGTGTCGCTGATGGAGTACCTGACCGAGTCCGGGCCCGACACCAGGGTCGAGCACGCGGTGATCGCACTCAACGGAGGGCCCGACACGGTGGCGGCAGCCGGCTCACTCCCCATGGAGGTGATGATGGGGCGACCCGGACGGCGCCCCCGGCCCGCCGACGTGAAGCTGGTGCGAGAGGGGTTGGCCCGGTTCCGGCCCCACCTGGTCCACTGCACCTTGGTCCGCTCCACGTTCGCCACCAGTGCCGCCCTCCGAGGATCCGACATGCCGATGATGGTCAGCCTCACCTCGGTCCATTACGACGTGGAGGACCGCACGGGGACCCTCAAACAGCGTCTCGGCCTGCGCCTCAGCCACACCATCCACGGATCGCTGCTTCGCAGAGACCGGGTCAGGTTCCATGCCGTCTCACAACCGGTGGCCGACAAGGCAGTGGAGGTGTTCGGGCTCGACCCGGGGCGCATCATTGTGATCCCCCGCGGCCGGCCCGACCCCAGGCCCAGGGCACTCCTCTCTCGGGACGCGGTCCGCAGTCAGATAGGGGTCTCGGCCCACGACCCGGTGATCATCACCGTCGCCCGAGAGCATCTGATAAAGAACCATCTGGCCCTCCTCCAAGCGGCGGCCATGCTTCGCTCCCGTGTCCCCGGGCTGCGTGTGGTGCTGGTCGGGGGCCCGAGCACCGCCACCGAGACGATCGACCGTGCCATCGACGACCTCGGCCTGTCCCTGATGGTGCTGCGTCTCGGCCACCGCGATGACGTCCCCGACCTCCTCCAAGGCGCCGACCTGTTCGTCAGCACGTCGATCTC
>JBOGET010000102.1:0-51982 GCA_050741975.1 Acidimicrobiia bacterium | reverse complement strand
AGGGCCGGTAGATCGACACCGTGTCGCAACCATCCCCGTCGAAATCCCCGGCCAGGGGCAGATCCCCGGGGTTGCCGAAAAAGAAGCTGACATCGGCCACACCCTGAGTGTTCGAATTGCGCAGATACACATACCCGTCGGACCGCCGGTACAAGCCCGGAGTGTCGATCCCATCACAATCCCAATCCCCCATGAACCCGAAATCACCCGGATTCCCGAAATACAGCTCGGCCACCTGGGCCGGCCCCCGGTAGAGACGCCAGAAGCCGGCATTGACCTGGAGGGCGGCAAAGGGGGCATTGCTTGCAGCCTGCCCGACACAGTTGAGGGTGCCGTTCTCGGTCATCAGCCTGAGCTGCTCGACGGCGGCCCCCGCGTTGAGCTGCCCGAATCCAGAGGCATCGTCCCAACCCGGGCTCTCGATGTCGACCGCAGAGCAGGTGAGGGCGTTGCGCACCTGATTGGCAGGGGCGGTGGGGAATCGGGAGATGAGGAGGGCGACGGCGCCGGAGACGTGCCCGGCCGCCATCGAAGTCCCCACCAACCCGCCGTACCCGCCGATGGTGTCCTGCCAGACGAATGTGGTCGGGCTACTGCTGTCCTCCCCCCCGGGTGCGACGAGATCCAGACCGAGCCCCCGCGCCGAATAGCCGGCCACGCTTCCGGAGCGGGTCGTGGCGCCGACTCCGATCACCGCCGGATGGTTGGCCGGGTAGAAGACGTTGACCGGTTGGTTGCCCGAGGAGGCGACCATGACCACGCCGGCGGCGGAGGCCCGATCGATTGCCTCGTTGAGCATCGTGCTCCCATCGGGGCATTCGGAAGCGTTGCATCCGAGCGACATGTTGATCACCCGCGCCCCGTTGGCCATCGCCCAGTCGACGCCTGTGGCGATGTCCGAGGCCTGGGCTCCTCCGCCTGACGAGGGGAAGACCTTGACCGGCATGATCCTCGCCCCCGGGGCCATCCCCGCTCCCCGCATGCCGTTGTCGGAGCACTGTGCGACCGACCCGGCGACATGGGAGCCGTGACCGTCGACGTCAGCGGCCGCCCCCGATCCTTCGACCGGAGGATCAGGCACCGCGTTGTACTCGGCGACGAAAGGCTCACAGAAACCGTCGGAGCCGTTGTTGACCCCGGTGTCGAGGACGGCGACGGTCACCCCGGTGCCCACGGTGCTCTGCCAGGCCGCCCCCACCTTGGCGGCGTGGAGATGCCATTGCCAAAACGGCGACGAGGTATCGGTGTACAAGGGGTCGGGTGAGATGAACGGCGGCGTGGCCTGCTTGTCGAGGATGAGATCCAGCTCCGCCACCTCGACCCCGGGCCGGGTCGCCATCTCGCGAGCCCAATCGATCGGCTCCCACCCGGCGGGGACCGGAGCCTCGAACCAGTCGTCTCCCACCCTCTCCAACCCGGAGTCCAGCACTCCCAAGGCCTGGGCCGGAGCCGTCACCCGGACCAGGACATGGGTGCGGGCGTGAGGAGCGGTTGGGTCCTGGGCCCGGCCCAACTTCTCCAAGACGGGCTGTTCCTGGGCGACACCGGCGGGAGCGGCGGAGACGAGTAGGGCGAGAGCGAGAGTCGCGACGGCTACCCGGCGGAGAGAGGGTCTGAGCGATGACGGCAACCCGGACATCGTATGCCGGCGGGCGGTTTAGTGGTCGGGGTGGTCGTCGGTTCCTAATGCACTGCGTCACGTATACGTGACGCAGTGCAGAAAGGATCCGGCGTCACCGACGCCGGATCCTTTCTTTATGCAGGGCGTCACACATGTGTGACGCCCTGCAGTAGGAATGCCGCCGTCTATGGCAGGAGGGCGATCACACCTGTGTAGTCGCCGGCGAGGAAGCTGATGTCGGCGACGCCCTCTCCGTTGGTGTACTTCAGATAGATGACACCGTCCGAGGGGCGATAGACCCCGACGGTGTCGGTGCCGTCACCGTCCCAGTCCCCGGCCACCAGCTTGTCCCCCGGGTCCCCATAGATGAATTGATTGTCGGCGACCCCGGTGCTGTTCTCGTCACGGAAATAGACCAGACCGGTCGACTCCCGGTGCAGACCGACGGTGTCGACCCCGTCACCGTTGAAGTCACCGACGAACGGCTTGTCCCCCGGGTTGCCGAAGCCGAATGCGTAGTCGGCGTCCCCCAGGCCCCCGTCATCGGATCCCAGGGCGTTGATCACGTAGAACTGCTGCTCGGCGGGCCGGTAGATCGATACGGTGTCGCAGCCGTCGTTGTCGAAGTCGCCCGCCAGCGGGTAGTCACCCGGGTCACCGAAGAAGAAGGTGACGTCCGCAGTCCCCTCGCTGTTGGAGTTGCGCAGATAGACGTAGCCGTCGGATCGCCGGTAGAGCCCGGGGGTCTCCACCCCGTCACAGTCCCAGTCCCCGGAGAAGGGGACATCACCGGGATTGCCGAAGTAGAACGAGGTGAGGGAGGCGTTGAACGCCAACTCCTCCCAGAGGTCGAAGCGTCCCCCCTGCTCCTGGAAGGCCACCGTGTCACAGATGGCCTCCTCGGGACAGGGCGGCGCAGCCAGGGGCGCCAGTTCCGCCGCCACCAACGACGGATAAGGGTCGACCGCCACCCCGTCGGGACCTCGCAGCTCGAAATGGAGATGAGGTGTCGACCCCTCGGCGTTGCCCGAATCGCCGGTATAGCCGATGACCTGGCCCGCGGTGACCCTGGTACCCACCTCGATCCCCTCTGCGATTCCCCATTCCAGCCCGTCGTCGCTGTAGGAGCCGTCGGGGTTCTGGGTGTCGTTGTTGAGATGGATGTACCAGGTCTCCCACCCGTCATCGTGCTCGATCGACAGGTAGCAGCACGAGCTGCCGATCCAGTCCACGGTCCCGTCCGCCACCGCCACCACCGGCAGCCCCTTGACCTCGACCATGATGTCCTCGCCCTGGTGGGTGTGACCGACCCGAGGATCGCCGAAACTCTGGGTGAGGCGGTAGGTACCGCCCTGGATGGGGAAGACCATGGGATAGATGCCGTTGGGGCCCATCTCCGCCTCAGCGGGCGGCGCGGGAGCGAAAGGCACCGCCAGGAAGGCGAAGAGGAGGACCAGTGGGAGCCGGCGCCTCATCTGTCCAGGGCCGCCAGACCGGTGTACGACCCGGCGAATGCCCAGGCGTCTGCATTTCCTTGGTTGTTGGAGTTGCGGAGATAGAAGATCCCGTTGGAGGGGCGGTACACCCCGATGGTGTCGTCCCCGTCCCCGTCCCAGTCCCCGGCCACCAGCTTGTCTCCCGGGTCCCCGTAGATGAACTGGTTGTCGGCGACCCCGGTGCTGTTCGAGTTGCGGAAGTAGACCAGACCGGTCGACTCCCGATGCAGCCCCACGGTGTCGACCCCGTCACCGTTGAAGTCACCGACGAACGGCTTGTCCCCCGGGTTGCCGAAGAGGAACGAGAAGTCCGACGCACCGAGGCCCCCGTCGTTGGACCCCAGCTCGTTGATGACGTAGAACCGCTGCTCCGAGGGGCGGAAGATCGAAACCGTGTCACAGCCGTCGTTGTCGAAGTCGCCCGACATCGGGAGGTCTCCCGGGTTACCGAAGAAAAACGAGATGTCGGCCGGCCCCTGGGAGTTGGAGTTGCGGAGGTATACATAGCCGTCCGACTGCCGGTAGAGCCCGGGGGTCTCCACTCCGTCGCAGTTCCAGTCGCCGGAGAATGGGACGTCTCCTGGGTTGCCGTAGAAGAAGGACAGCGCGACGTTCCCGCTCGTCGCCAGGTCCCAGATGTGAAAGCGCCCCCCACCGTCCTGGAAGGCGGCGGTGTCGCAATCGGGTTGCCCGTTGCACAGGGTCACCCCTGAGTTGAGACTGAGGTTGAGCGGACCGGGTTGGAACCAATCCCGGAGCGGCCATTGATACGCGGTGCTCGAGGCCTGGACCCCGTCGCGCCAACCGGCGCTGACGTTGGGCGGGATCCACACCCGCCAATCGGTCTCGCCCGGCTCACCCGACTTGTTCAGGTTGAAATAGACGATCCCGACCACACTTGGATGTGAGGCCGCCCAGGAGAACATCTCCCTGATCCACTGGTCCTTGTCCGCCGAGGGCCAGGCCCCGGTCTGGGCGATCATGATCGGCTTCCCCGGGAATGCGCCCGCGATCTGGTTGACGGTGTCACCCATCACCGAGAAGACGTTGGCGCCGTCGGCCCAGCGATAGGCCGAGATCCCGATCACGTCGACGTAGGCATTGCCCGGGTAGTAGCTGCCGATCGAGCCGCAGTTGGGCGAGGTCCACCCGTTGGGGGCGAAGGCGAAACGCACCCTGGTCTCGTCGTTGCCCCGGCCCCGGATGATGTCGACGACGCGGCGGTAGGCGTTGGCGAAGTCGGCCGCCTGACAGCCGTAGGGGGTCCAGTTCCCGTTCATCTCCTGGAGCGGGGCGAGGACCAGGCTGCGGCCCCCGCCCATGTTGAGGAACTGCTCCATGTGGGAGGCCCACTCGTTGATCTTCCCGTCCCATGCACCGGAGGCGATGGAGGCGGCGGACGCGGGGACGCTGAGGTTGGCGAAGGGGGTGGCCTGTCCCTTCCACACCTCCTCCAGCATCTCCCTCGTGTTGGACCAGCCCCCGGCCACACCGTCGTTCTCGTTCACCGAGTGGAAGGTCCCGGCAAAGGTCATCCGTTTCCCGATGGCGTTGGCCAGGTTGTCCAGGTCGGCCCCGGCTTCGAAGTGCTCGGAGTAGATGCCGGCATAGACCGAGCCGGCGCCGCTGATCGTCGCCGCCTGGGCAGTGGGGGCAGGCGAGACGAAGACCAGCGCGCCGGCCAGCAAGACCAGCGACATGGAAAAGGCCACCTGACGACGCATCGACCAGTTATCGGTCATGTGGGGAGAGCTCTTGACCGGGGTATCGGGACATGCGCCACATGGCAGTCAAGGCCACAGACTCGCCGACCGCAAAGGCGAGGGCGACTCTGGTCAGGGGCTCGAGCGAAGAGACGACTAGGACCAGGACGGCAACGGCCAGCCCCAACGACCACACGGCGGTGAGTGCGGAGGTCCTCCCCTCAGCCACCAGGAACTGGCCCACTACCTGGGTGGTGACGGCGGCGACGACCCCTCCTGCGACGAGAGCGGCCACTACGGGCGTCGGGCGGAACTCCGCCCCTAGCAAGAGCTGAACCACATCCGCCCCGGCCAGGTACCCCGTCAACGCCCCGGCCAAACACAGACCGGCCCCGATAGCCAGGAACCTGGAGATGAGACGGTCGGCCTGGGAGCGGTCGCCGGTCTCCACCAGCCGCACCAAATAGGGCAGGAGGCGGCCCTGGAGGAGATAGGTCAGGGTGAGGGGTGCCCGGTACAGGGTGAAGGTGAGAAAGGCGATGCTGATGAGCTCGGGCCCGCCGCCCAGGGCTAGGACCGCCAGTGGCGCTCCGCCCAACAGCGTCTGCGAGGCGGCGCTGCCCACGACGTATCCCCCGAGGAACCTCCCGGCCCCCGACGTCGACCCGGTCGACGTCTCGTGATCGAATCGCCAGAAGCGGGTCCCGAGCACGGTGAAGGCGCCGAAGGCCATGGCCCAGCCCAGAGAGATCGCCGTCGAGGCCAGGGACAGGAAGGCCAGGGCCAACCCGAGACGCCCCAACGACTCGCCGATCATGGCCCACCCGACCAGCCCGAACCGACGATGACCGGTGAGCAGGCCCCGACCCATCTCGTAGAGGCCGTATGAGACGAAGAGCACGAATGTGACGAGAACAAAGGTCGGGTCACCGAGGAAGACATCGTCGAGCGTGAACAACACGAAGAGGACACCGACCACGGCGACGAGCGACACCGCCACCAGCGATGGCAGCAAGCCGTGGAAGGTCATGACTTTCCTCCCCGACGCCGCCTCCCGGGTGATGTGTTGCTCGACGGGAACGAGCACCACGGTGGCCAGGATGAAGAACATGGTCCACAGCACCGAGACCGGGGCGAAACCTTCGGCGCCCAACGCCCGGCCACCCACGATCTGGAACAGATAGGCGCCCAGCGCAGCAAGCAGACTGCCGAACACCATCAGCCCGGTGCCAGGGGCGCGAAAGCCGCCGGCTGGTGGGCGGAGCTCGTCGTCGATCGTCATCTCGCGCCGACGACCGATTCCACTCGCCGGCGTGAGGTGCTGGCGGCCAGCCAGAGACCGAGGGTGAACCACAGCACCGGCTCGAACAGGACGGTCTGGGTCAGCGAAGCGGCCACCACCACGGCAAGAGCGGGGCCGGCCGTCGCCCCTCCGCCCCGCCCAAGAGTGAGGATCATCGCCACGAAGCCGAGGGCGCCGACGATCCCGGTCTCGGCTAGGAGCTCCAAGGCCAGGTTGTGCGGCTCCTGGAGACCTGTCTCGCCCCAGCCCTCGCCCAACCCGATCCCGCGAAGCGGGCTGTCGGCGAACCGGCCCGCATACTCACGCCAGACGTCGAGACGGTTGTCGTCCACCACCAGATCCGGGTCGACCTCTCCCTCCTCGCCGACATCGATCTGCCCCAGGGCGAACAGATACGTCCACCGGAACTCGAGGGCTTCGTCGACATCCCCGCCTACGCCGGCGGGATCGGTGACGAGGTGAAAGCCGAGAAGCAGGACGGCGACCACGGCAGCGCCGCCCAACATCTGGAGACCTTTGATGAACACCTTCCGATTCTCATGCCACAGGACGAAGAGCCCACCGGCGACGGCGATCCCGAGACCGAGCCAACCGGTGCGGGAGTAGGTGAGGAGCGAGGCCACGGCCAGACCGCCGATCACCAGCGGCGGCACCCAACGGCGCACCCTAACCGCCCCCCGGCCCACCCCGATGATGGACAGTGCGATCCACACGTTGGTCCACAGGGCGGAGTAGCCCGGGTCCTGATGCCAGTTGGTCAGGGCGACGAAACCGGAACCGAGATAGGCCGGCTTGTTGACCCGGTCGACCAGCCAGAAGTCGTTGACCGCCCCGATCGTCGCTGCCCCGAAGACCCCGTTGGTGACCATGGTGAGGACCAGCGCGGTGGCGGCCATCGCCGCCCCTGACCAGAACACGGCGGTGAGCATGTCGTCGGTACGGCCGGCATGCCGACCGGCGACCAAGAGGAGGAGGCCACCGGCCACCAGTGCCAGATAGAGACGCCAGAAGGTGACGCCGACATCGGGCCCGGGCCAGGAGACGAGGACGGCGGCAAGAAGAATCACCACCCCGAGCCCGGCTCGCCTCGGCCAGGGGAACCGGCGCTCCTCCCAAAGGTCGAGAGCGGCGACGACGGCGAGCAGGATCAGCCACGGTTTCCAGGCGATCTCGACGCGGACGTACAAGGTGTGCACGGGCAGCAGCGCCACCAGGGCCCGGAACAGGCGCCGGGACACGGAACTGGAAGGGGCTGAGGTCACGGGGAAGCGGGAGCGAGGCTAGTTCGTCATCGGCTCGCCGGGGCCGGAGGGGAAAAGCGCAAGACACGCACCGGCCGCCACCCGGGGGCGCCGCTTACCATCAGCCGTGATGGCTGGTTCAGCCGCCGAGCAGCGAATCGTCTTCGTCACCACCGAGCTCTACCCCGAGACCCAGGGTGGGGCCGGGGTGGTCGTCGACGCCCTGGCCCGTCATTTGGCCGGGCGACGACCGGTGCTGGTGGTGCTGGCCGGCCCGGACCCGGTCCAGGTCATGGACCGGGACGGGGTCCAGGTCGAAGTGGCTCTGATCCCGCCCACCGGTTTCCTCGAGCGCTCGAAGGCGACGGCGGAGACGCTGGCCGGGCTGATTCGCTCCGGCGATCGGATCGAGGTGCAGGACTTCGAGGGTCTCGGCTACACCCTTTTCGTCGACCGGGTGGCTCTGGGCCTGGATGCCAACCCGATGACCGTCCGCTTCCACGGCCCCTACGACCTGCTGCGGGAGGCGATGGAGACCGACCCGGGCGACTGGGCCCTCCCTTCGGTCATGGAACAGGGAGTCTTCGCCATGGCCGACCGGGTGCTCATCCCGGTCATCGGGCATCTGAACACGATGGTTGGCCGGTACGGGGTCGACCCGGAGCGGGTCGTGGTGAGCCCGCCGCCAATCCCACCAATGGAGGGAGAGATCACCGGCCCGACCGGGATCCCGGTGTTCGCCGCCCTGGGCCGGCTCGGGGAGATGAAGGGCTCCCAGGACCTGGTCACGGCGGCGCTGGCCCTGCTCGACGAGGGGCGCGAGCTGAGGGTGAGGTTCGTCGGCGGTGACGGATGGAGCCCCACCGCCGGGTCATCGATGACCGAGTGGCTCTCCTCCCTCATCCCCGATCGTCACCGCCCGGCCTTCGAGTTCCCCGGGTTGATGGCTCGGGAACGTCTCCCCGAGTCACTCGACGATGTCACCGCGGTGGTGGTCCCCAGTCGTTTCGAGAGCTTTTGTCTCGCCGCCCACGAGGCACGACGTCTCGGGCTGCCGGTGGTGGTCCCCGACCTGCCCGCCTTCGAGGGTCTGTTCACCGAGGAGACCGGGGCCCTGGTCTACGACCGGACTGTCGATGGCCTGGCATCGGCGATGCGTCGGCTTCTCGACGGGCAGGGTCTGGCCCGCACCTTGGCGAGCAGGCCTCTCCCCCAGCCCGGCGACACCTGGGAGGCGTACCGCACCGACCCCAAGCCGAGACACCCCCGATCCCAGGCCGGTCTGGCCACCAAGGCCTCGAAGAACGTCGAGCGGGCCTGGACGCCCTTGACCTCGGCGGGGAGCCCTGTGCTCCGCCGGGTCTACCGACACCTCCCCGGGCCGGTGGCCAGGATCGCCGCCCGTCTCGCCCCGAAGGGTTTGAAGGACCGTCTCCGAAAACGGGCCTCCTGGCCGGTGGAGCAGGCCCGGGCCCAGAGAGAGAAGCGTCTGGAGACGGTGGAGAGACGGATCGCCGGCGGTGAGTTCGAGGAGTTGGAGTCACCCGAGGTGACGGTGGTGATCCCGGTCCACGACGACGTCCGATACCTGGAGGAGACCCTGGCCTCGGTGTACGAGCAGACTCATCCCTCTTGGGAGATCGTGGTGGTGGACGACGGGTCCACCGACCCGGCCACCATCGCCTACCTCGACACCCTGGAACGACCCCGTCTCCGTCTCCATCGCCAGGGAAACACCGGGCTCCCCGGCGCACGCAACGCCGGGATGAAGCTGGCCCGGGGCCGGTTCCTGGTCCCCCTCGACTCCGACGACGAGCTCGAGCCGGAGTTCCTCTCCAGAATGCTGGCCGCCCTCCTGGAAGCTCCCCAAGCCGGGTTCGCCCACTGTCTGGCCCGATTGCACGGCGACGTCGAGGCGGTGTGGATCCCCCGCCCCTTCAACCCCTACTGGCAGCTCATCGAGAACGCAGTGGTCGGTTGCGTCCTGATGCGGACCGAGGCATGGGAGTCGGTCGGCGGCTACGACGAGACCATGACCTCGGGCAACGAGGACTGGGAGATGTGGCTGCGGCTCACCGGGGCGGGATGGGGCCAGGTGCGCGTAGAGGAGCCGCTGTTCCGTTATCGCAAGCACGGGGTGTCGATGAGCGTCACCACCGAGTCCCGTTTCGAGCATGGACGGCGGATGGTGCGGGACCGAAACCCGGGTCTCTACGACCCGGCGGCGATGAAGGAGACGAGACGACGCTGGTACCCGTTGTTCACCTTGGTGGGAAGCTCCAACCCCTTGCCCGAGGAGGCGGAGTTGGTCTCCTCCCCCGACGGCCTGGCCGACAAGTGGGGCAAGTACGTGGCCGACCTGAGAGGAACCGAGACCGAGGTCCCGGCCACGGTGCTCTTGGAGCTGGCCGGTCTGCTCGAAGCCGACCCGGGCGCCGGTCTGGCCCACACCGTTGGTGATCCGCCGCTGACGGTGATCCGGCGCTGGACTCTGCATGACCCCGAGGGGCCGACCGCTGAGCTGGTCCTCGACGACCCCAGCACCGGTCCCGCACCGCCGGCCCCCCTGGCCCGCCCCGGCTGGTTCGTCCCCGAGAGCCTCACCGGGATCGCCGTCCCGATCCAGCGACAGCGTCCCGAGGAGACGGCCACGATGCCCGACCCGGCACGATGGTGACCATGCCCCACTGGCTGAAACGTCTCCTCCGCCCCCTCATCCCCAACCGGATGATGGCCCGCTTCCGCCTGACCCAGCACTCCCGGCACTCCAGGGTCAACGTGGACGTGTTCCTGGGCGACCGGGCCCTGGCCAAACGATGGCTCGATGTCACTCCGGACACCTACCGGGTCAGTTTGGCGCTGCCCACCACCGGTGAGACCACCGAGTTCCTCACCGTCACCGACGAGGCCCTCCCCGTGTCCCAGGACCTGGCCAACCGGGCCATCGTCACCCTGGGCGACTCGGAGATAGGAGCCGGTGTGGTGGGAGAGGTGGACGGCCCTCGGCTCGCCGGAAGACGCCGGGCCGAGCCGCTGGTTGGTCCTCGGGTAATCGCGGTGAGGAGCAGGTTCCTCGACGAGGTGGGGGGGATCCCGGAGGGTGATCACCCCTTGCCCGGTCTCCTCGCCCGGTTGCGTGACGCCGGTCATCGCATCGGACTCATCCCGATCCCGGCCGGGGACGCCCTCACGACACGGAGCGACCCCATCTCCCGGGTTCCGGTGGTGATCATGGCCGCCGTCCCCCTCCACGACGTCGGCGGAGGGTCGAGGAGCACCCAACTCGCGCTGGAGATGGTCCGTCAGGGGTATCACGTCACCCTGGTCTCCCTGTACGAGGCCCAGGAGTCGGTTGACCTCGGTCTGCGTTACATCCATCCCAACTTGGAGCAGACACGGGTGGAGCGATTCGACCCCGAAGTGCTGCTGCGCCGTGAACACTCCACCGGCCTGGTCCTGGTCGAGGCGCCGGCCGCGCCACTCCTCTCCCCGGCCCGGAGCTTGCAGAAGGCGGGATGGGACCTTGTCTACGACGTGATCGACGACTGGTCCGACCCTGCCCTGGGCGGGGAGTGGTTCCGTCCGGACACTGAGCGCGAGCTCGTTGCCACTGCCGACCGGGTGGTGGGCTCAGCCCCCGACCTGGTGCGACGGGTGGCGACGATGGGGAGGGAGGCGGCCCTGGTCCCCAATGCCGTCAACGTCGCCGTGTTCGGAGTCGATCTCCCCCCACGACCGCCGGATCTCCCCGACGCCGAGACCATCATCGGTTATCACGGCTCGCTCTACGGCGGCTGGTTCGACTGGGAGTCGGTGCGCCGGGTGGCCGAGGCCAATCCAAGAGCGGCGATGGTCCTCATCGGCGACGACAAGACCTCTCGCCCTGACCTCCCCCCCAATGTCCATCTCCTCGGTCTGAAACCCCAGACCGAGCTTCCCGCCTACGTGCAGCGCTTCGACGTGGGGTTGGTCCCGTTCATGGTCAACGAGACCACCCATGCGGTGAGCCCGCTCAAGGCCTACGAGTACGTGGCTTCCGGGGTTCCCATCGCCGCCCCGCCGTTGCGGGCGCTGGAGGGGATGGACGGGGTGCACACCGATCCCGACCTGGTCGTCGCGGTCGGGTCTGCCCTCACCGGTGAGAGGCCGGACCGGGCCCGGGCCCTGAAGGAGCACTCCTGGGAGGACCGGGTGGTCAAGCTGACCGGGGCCGAGGCGGTCCTGGTCGAGTACACGCCGGTCTCGGTGGTGACTCGACCGGCCATCCACTACGACCGATCGGAGCGGCTGGTGAGGGGGGAGGATGACGGGGAGTCGTAACCTGCCGACCGTCATGAGCATCGACGAGGAGGTCCGGGTCTACGAGCCGGTGGTTCACTCCGACGAGAGGGGCAGCTTCTATGAGTCGTACAACGAAGAGGTCTTCGAGGCTTGGGTGGGCCGGGAGGTCCGCTTCGTCCAGGACAATCACTCCACCTCGGCCCGGGGTGTGCTCCGAGGGCTCCACTATCAGCTCCCACCGGCGGCGCAGGCCAAGCTGGTGCGGGTCACCAGAGGCGAGGTGTTCGATGTGGCGGTGGACATCCGCCGCTCCAGTCCCAGCTTCGGGCAATGGCGCGGGTTCGAGCTGAGCGAGTCCAACCGCAATCAGCTCTGGATCCCCGAGGGCTACGCCCACGGCTTCCTTGCCCTCAGCGAGGCCGAGGTCCAGTACAAGACCACGGCGCCCTACGCCTCTGGTCTGGACCGCGCCATCCACTGGGACGACCCGAAGATCGGGATCGAGTGGCCGCTCGGTTCGGATACTCCGCGGTTGAGCACCAAGGATTCTTCGGCTCCCACTCTCGTCGACGCTCAGGTATTCGACTAAAGAGGTCGTCATGGCACGGAAGTATCTAGTGACTGGTGGCGCCGGGTTCATCGGTTCCAACTTCATTCGTTATGTGTTGGCGCATGAGCCTGACGCCACCATCACCAATCTCGATGCACTGACCTACGCCGGTGTCCCGGCCACGGTGGCCGAGCTCGACGAGCATGCCAACCACCGCTTCGTAAAGGGCGACATACGCGACCCCGAGTTGGTCGATGAAGTCGTCACCGGCCACGACGTGATCGTTCACTTCGCCGCGGAGAGCCACGTCGATCGCTCGATCTCCGGGCCCGAACCATTTCTGAGCACGAATGTCATCGGGACCGGATTACTCCTCGATGCCGCCCTTCGACATGAAGTCCAGCGATTCATCCATGTCTCGACGGATGAGGTTTATGGATCCGTGGCCGAGGGATTCGCGTCCGAGGAGGCGCGACTCGACCCGTCATCGCCATACTCATCGTCGAAGGCATCGTCCGACCTTCTGGCCCGCTCGTATCACATCACGCACGCTTACGACGTGATCATCACCCGTTGCACCAACAACTACGGGCCCTATCAGTTTCCTGAGAAAGTCATTCCACTCTTCGTCACCAATCTCCTTGAGGGAAGAAAGGTGCCTCTGTACGGGAACGGGCGCAATGAACGCGACTGGCTATACGTGGACGACCATTGTTCAGCGGTCCATCTCTTGGTCGACCATGGCGAATCCGGGGAGATATACAACGTGGGAGCGGGCGCCCAACTCCCCAATGTCGAGCTGACGCGGGCCATCCTGACGCATCTGGGCAGGGACGAGACGTGGATCGAGTGGGTTCCCGACCGACCGGGTCACGACTACCGATATGCCGTCGACACAACGAAGCTGAGAGACCTCGGCTGGTCACCCGCTCATGACGTGGCTGAGGGCCTCGAGGACACGATCGACTGGTACCGGGAGCGGCGAGACTGGTGGGAGCCGTTGCGAAAGCCAGATCGATGAGGGGAATAGTTCTCGCCGGTGGAGCCGGGAGCCGTCTCGACCCGATCACACGGGTCGCCTCCAAGCAGCTGCAGCCGGTGTACGACAAGCCGATGGTCTACTACCCGATGGCCACCCTGCTCGAGTCCGGGATCAGGGAGATCCTCCTCATCTCCACGCCGGAGGACACCCCTCGCTTCCGGTCGTTGCTCGGCGACGGGAGCCAGTGGGGCGTGACCATCTCCTATGCGGTCCAGGAGGTTCCCGGTGGCATCGCCCAGGCGTTCCTGGTTGGCGAAGCCTTCATCGCCGACGACAGTGTGGCGTTGATTCTCGGTGACAACATCTTCTACGGAAACCTTGGGCTCCCGAGGGTTGTCAAGGAGTTCGTCGACGGCGCCGTCATCTTCGGCTATCCGGTCAGTGACCCGAGCCGCTACGGCGTGGTCGAGGTGGCAGAAGACGGGAGGGCCGTCAGCCTCGAGGAGAAGCCGGACCAGCCCAGATCGAACTTGGCCGTACCCGGCTTTTACCTCTACGACCCAGAGGTGGTGAAGATCGCCAAGGGATTGAGCCCGTCGGCACGAGGTGAGCTGGAGATAACCGACGTAAACAACGTGTATCTGCAACGTGGTCAGCTCCGTGTCGTCCGACTGGGGCGCGGGGTGGCCTGGCTAGACAGTGGTACCCATGAGAGCCTCTTGGAGGCGGCCAATTTCATCGCCACCATCGAGCACCGGCAGGGTTTGAAGATCGCATGCCTCGAAGAGATCGCGCTCCGTAACGGCTACGTCGACATGAGCCAAATGGAACAACTCATCTCGTCACTGCCGGTGTCTGGCTACCGCAGTTATCTGGAGCGGATGATGACGGACCCCTACACCTCCCTGTGATCGCCGTCCTCGGAGCATCAGGTCAGCTCGGGTCGGCCTTCGTCCGAATAATGGGGGACTCCTGTCTACCGGTGACCCGACAGGATCTCGATCTGGAGGATCCCGACAGCATCGAATCGTGGGTTGAGTCGACTAAGCCCGATCTGGTGATCAATTGCGCGGCCTACACCGCGGTTGACGCCGCCGAGACCGACATGGAAACAGCCCGGACCGTCAACGCCATAGCCGTCGGATCCCTGGCCGATGCTGCTGCCCGCCACGAAGCCCGACTCGTCACCTTCTCCACCGACTACGTCTTCGACGGCGACAAAGAGACCGGTTACGTTGAGAGCGATCAGCCAAACCCCCTCAATTTCTACGGCCGAACCAAGCTCGAAGGCGAACGGCTTGCTCTCGGCGCGAATCCTCAGGCGCTTGTGGTTCGAACCTCGTGGCTCCTGTCAGGCACCCACGCCAACTTTGCATCCAAGATGCTCGAGCTCATCTCGAAAGGGCCCGTCCGAGTCGTCGACGATCAACGTGGCCGCCCGACCTTCGTCGATGACCTGGTGGCTGCCACCAACCTCGCCTTGACGGGAGGCACCGTCGGGATCCTTCACTTGGCCAACGACGGGCAGACAACATGGTTCGGATTGGCTCAGGAGATAGCCGAGATTGCGGGACTCGACCCCGAAAGGGTCTCGCCGTGTCCCAGCTCCGACTATCCGCGACCAGCCAAGCGACCTTTGAACTCCGTTCTCGACAGTGAGCGGATCGAGGATCAGATGATCTCACCCCTTCCCCACTACCGACCGTCGTTAGAGGCGACCGTTCGAGAGATACGAGAGCAGCAGCCGCACCTCGCCGGAGGATAGAATCCGGGGACCAACACGAGATAGGGGTTCGACGATGTGGCGGGGTCACCGACTTGCGGTCGTCCTTCCGACCTACAACGAGGCGGACAGCATTGTCGCCTGTATAAAAGGTTTCGAGAGTCTGGGAGTCGTTGACGAGATCCTGGTCGTCAACAACAACGCCCACCCCGACACCAGCCTCAACGTCGCCTCCACATCGGCTCGAGAAGTAGTGGAAGCGAGGCAGGGTTATGGCGCGGCCATCAGGAGGGGCTTAGCCGAAACGTCAGACTTTGATCTGGTTGCCATCTGTGAGCCCGATGGGACCTTTGATCCTGACGATCTGTGGAAGCTCTTGCCGTTTCTCTCGGATGCAGACGTTGTTTTCGGGTCCCGAACCGTGTCGACGTTCATCTACACCGGCGCCAACATGGGCACTTTCCTTCGCTGGGGAAACTGGGCGGTTGCGAAGGGCATCGAACTGATTTTCAACTCGGTGAGCCTCTCCGACGTCGGGTGCACATTTCGAGTCATGAAACGATCGGCTATCGATCGGATCGAGCCAAGATTCTCTCGGTATGACTCCGCGTTCGGATTGGAGATGATGCTTCTCGCGGTATCGGAGAAAATCCCGCTGGTGCAGGTACCGGTCCGCTACCTCGAGAGGGTCGGCGAGTCTTCGGTGACCGGCGATCTGGTGGAGGCGTTCAAGTTGGGCATCCAGATGATCACAATGAGCATCGCTCATCGACTCAGTACGTGGGGAACCCGCATATTCAGACGATACGGGCGACCACCAGCATCTGACCTGCCAAAGGCTTGACCGGGGACGCGAGGTAGAGCCGGATCAGCCACGGGTGTACGGGAATCCGAGAGTTCACCGTCAACGGTAGGAATCGCGATTCCAACCTCTCGACCTTGAACCCCTCGGCAGAAAGAAAATCACCGAGGCTCACGTCCGACCACACCGAGACATGTGTGTAGTCGTCGAAATACCGCTTATAGGAGGTCCGGTAGTTCGGCTGTACCAGAATCAGTCGCCCCCCGCTCCGCAGGACTCGGTCGACCTCCTTGAGCATTGCTCGTACTTCGTCCTTCTGGAGGTGCTCCACGAGATTGCTGGCAAATACCACATCAACCGAATTCGCATCGAGAAAGCCAAGATCCGTAGCGGAACGAACATGAGCCTCCACGCCTGGCGCCACATGCTCGGTGAGACCAGGCCAGACGTCGACTGCGATTCGTCGCCCGGCGCGTATGTTGTTGATGAAATCTCCGCGGGCGGCGCCGAGTTCGACGACCGACCCGAGTGGCGGCACATATCGCTGAAACACACTCGAACACAGGGTGGCCCACAGCACTGCGCGACGGGGATTCAAGCTGAGACGAGACGCGAAGTAGCCCTCAGCAGTGGGATCATCCATGCGTGCCGTCAATCGTCCACACCGCTCATACTCGCGGACGCCGCAACACGCGTTCCAACATGATGTCAGGGGAGATCCGCGTGGGGAACAGCGCTGGACGGAGCTTCATCACCAAAAATCTACATCACGTGCTCCGATCCGGCCTCCTATCTCGGTTTCGGAAGACCGACCGATGTGAGCAAAAAGCAAGCGAATGCTAGGATTTCTGACTTCGACGTGCCAACGGTTCGCACACGCGCGTCGGGTTCACCACCGATACTGGGCATCATGACCTCGACCTTCGTATACGACTCCGACCAGGCGCGCCGCCCACTCGTCAGCGAGCTCCGCAACCTCTGGAACTACCGGGGTCTCCTGCGCCTGCTCGTGACACGTGACCTAACCGTCAGGTACAAGAGGTCGACCCTGGGGGTGTGGTGGACACTGCTCAACCCGCTCCTGTTCATGGTCGTGCTGTGGATGGTCTTCGGCCAGTTCTTCAGGTTCGAGATCCCCGGTGAGACCCCCTACATCGTCTACTTGCTGTCGGGAATCGTCTTCCTCACCTTTTTCTCCCAGGGTCTGATCGCCACCGGGTCGTCGATCGTGAACAGCTCGTCGATCCTCACCAAGGTCTTCGTACCGCCGGAGGTCTTCGCCTTGTCCTCCTCGGTGGCTGCGTTGGCCAATTTCGGTATCAGCCTGCTCCCTCTCATCGCGGTTCAACTGATCACGGGTGTTGGAGTGCCCTGGACCTTGGTCCTGGTGCCGATACCGGCGCTCTGCATGCTGATGCTCGTGGCCGGGCTCGGGCTCCTCGTCGCATCGGCGGCCGTGTTCTTCTATGACGTCCTCGATCTCACGGCAGTGGGAGTTCAGATCCTGACCTATCTCACCCCGACGTTTTATCCCATCTCAATCGTTCCCGACCGGTTTCTGCCGGTGGTGCAGGCCAATCCCCTTTATTCGTTCCTGCTGGTGTTTCGGGGGTTCGTCTACGAGGGGGTTTTTGCTCCCGGATGGGCCTTTGCCGTGATGGCCATGACCGCGGTCGGTTTCCTGCTCCTGGGAGCCTGGGTGTTCGCACGGTCGTGGAAGAGCCTCGTGGTCCTGATATGACACCTGCAATCGAAGTCGACAATGCATCGCTCGCCTTTCAGCTCACCAGAGATCGAGCCGGCACATTGAAGGAGTTCGCCATACAGAGCGTGCAACGCAAGGTGAAGAAGGAGCAGCTCTGGGCGGTGCGTGATGTGACCTTCAAGGTGGCGCCAGGGGAGGTTCTCGGCGTCATCGGTCCCAACGGCGCCGGCAAAAGCACTCTGATGAAGATGGTGGCCCGGGTTCTTCCCCCAACCGAGGGCCGCGTCGTCGTGCGAGGAGTCGTCGCCCCGATGATCGAGCTCGGTGCCGGGTTCAACCCCGAGATGACCGCTTATGAGAACATCATCCTCTATGGGACCCTCCTGGGACGGACACCGAACCAGATGCGGGAGCGGGTTGGGTCAATCTGTGACTGGGCGGATTTGAATGACTTCATCGACGTGCCAACCCGCAGTTACTCGTCGGGCATGCTCGCCCGATTGGGGTTCTCGGTGGCCACAGACATCCATCCCGAGGTGCTCGTGGTGGACGAAGTTCTCTCGGTGGGCGATGCCGCCTTCCAGGAGAAGTCAAAGCATCGGATGATGGAGATGATCGACAAGGGAGCGGCGGTACTCTTTGTTTCACACGATCTCGGCACGGTCCGCGAGCTGTCCGACCGGGTCTTGTGGCTGGACCACGGTGCAGTGCAGGGAGTCGGTGAGCCGGCAGAAGTGGTCTCGGCCTATCAGTCGACCTTCGCTAGTGAGCAGGGCGAGCAGTCTTGACCAGTCTTAATAGAGGACCCGAATACCTAGGTGGCGACGTGGAATTCAAACCAGTAACGGAATGCCCTTGGTGCTGGTCAACCTCGATATTCAGAACCGCCATCCGCGGAGATGGATTGCCGGTGATGCGATGCCCCGAATGCCACTTGGCCTTTCTGGGTGCGCTGCCCGAGGACCTTTCCGTGTTCTACGACGAAGGGTATTACGCGCGGAGTCAATTTCCGGACAAAGGACTGTCGGAGACCGGATATGAGAACTATGACCGCTCATACAGCCCTTCCAGTTTCAGGTGGCTGTCGATGCTGGTTCGCGCCGTCGTGGGGTCCGAAAGGAAGCTGCTGTTCGACATGGGAGCGGCTACCGGCACCTTTCTCGAAGCGGCGCGGCTGGAGGGTTTTGATGTCAGCGGATCTGAACTGCATGAGGGAGCCGCCGCCTCTGCCCGTGAGAAGGGTCTGGATGTCCGAGGCGGCCCATTCGACCCACAGGACTGGGCCCAGAAGTTATTCGACGTGGTCACCGCACTAGAAGTTCTCGAACATGTCAGGGACATTCGAGCGACGATTCTCGACCTCGTCTCGCTCATCAAGAGCGACGGGGTATTGGTCTTTTTCGTTCCCGTCCTGAGTGACATTGCCCTTGCCGAATACGGCGACGAGACCTCGGACTTTCGAGCTCACTACGAACACACCCTCTACTTGAACCCTAAGTTCCTTCATCACATGAGTGATGAGCTCTTCGGCCCGGATCATCTTGCCCTTTGGGTACCCGAGGTCGAGGAGCACGGTCAGATCGTTTCGTACGGTCTCGGATTCCTGCGGCCAACTTCCGAATTCGAACCCCATGAACGACGGCTCCTTGACATGTTGTCAGGCGAGTCACTGGCAGGAATCGAAGAGATGTCGGTATACGAGGTGTTGGCGATCGCTCTTACGACCGCCAAGATGTATGACTTCCCCAAGGCCCAAGTTGCACTCGACGTTGCTGGTCGAAAGGCCGGGGATCAGCCAATGCAGATGATCGCTCGGGCACAAGTGTTGCGCAGTCAGGGAGAGCTGTTGTCGGCGATTGCGCTGCTTGAGGAGGTGATAGTTGCTAATGGCTTGAACCAGGACCCAATGGCAGCGACTCTCCTGATCGAGACCATCGAAGACCTGCTGACCTTGATGAGGATCGAGCATCCGGGTCTAGGCGAAGGGCTGAGAGAGCTCCATGGGCGATTCGAAGATATGGAAGCTCAACTGATTGATACTGAGCGTGCCAGGGATCTCGGAAGAAACCTGAAGACCGCTATAGAGATTCTCAAAGCCCAAGAGCAAGCGAACCAGCAACAACTCGAGAGAGCCGAGCAACTGGCACAGCATTCCCTCGACCTCCTTGCGGAGAGCCGAAGACACAGCTCGAGCCTGGACTCTGACCTGGCGGACATACGTCGCGACCTGTCCATGGAGCGGGCCATGGCAACCGAGCTCGGGAACGAGAATGCCCGGCTTCGCAACAACCTCAATGACATCTACACATCACGCGCCTGGAGGGTGATCTCCTGGCTCCGGTCTGTCATGGGGATGCCCTCCCGGATCGTGAGCCGGTTCCGACGAGCCCCATCGGTGGATGACCACTCGGATGTGGCGGCCTCTGGCCAGAGGGACAGAGTCAGGGTGTGGCACCCCCCCGTTGAGAGCTACCCGTTCCTGGTCTCGGTGATCATGCCGGTCTACAACAAAGGGACGACCATACGGTCGTCGATCGAGAGCGTTAAGGCGCAGACGCTCACGCCGGTCGAGATCGTGATCTGGGATGACGGCTCCGTCGACCCAGAGACTCTGGCGGTCCTCGACGAGGTGAGCCGTCTACCCGATGTCACCCTGTTTCGCGCAGCCAACCAGGGTGTGGTCGGAGCAAGGAACAGCGCAATTGCCCTCTCGCGCGGGCGATACATCTGCTGTCTAGATCCCGACGACCAAATCGCCCCGACTTATCTGGAAAAGGCAGTCGCGTTGCTCGAATCCCAGCCGGAGTACGCGATTGCGTATCCCTGGGTGCACTCGATCGGTGACGCCGACGAGCTGTGGGAGACACAGGACCTGGATCCAAGCCTGATCACACGGGCCAACCATGTCCCGGTTTGCGCCGTTTTCAGACGAGAGGTATTTCTGGAGACCGGGGGCTTCTCAACAGAGATGACGCACGGATACGAAGATTGGGAGTTTTGGGTCCATGCCGCGGAGCTGGGGTTTCGCGGCAGGTGCATTCCCGCCCACTTGTTCATATACCGGTACAGCCTCGACAAGGAGGAGTCACGTGACGCCAAGGCCAGGGAGAGCCACCAGCGACTGATAGACGAGATCGCACAACTCCATCCCCGGCTAGCGCGCACCGGTGTGCCATTCGACCGGCCCACGCCGACGACGGTTCGACCGGTCGGTCGGGAGTTGGGGCCACGCCGCTTGCCAGCCGGCAACGGACGCCCTGTGGTGGTGACACTCCCCTGGTTCACCGTGGGCGGTGCCGACAGAGTTGTTGATCTGCTGATCCGCAAGTGGGTATCAGACGCGCGAACCGTGGTCGCGTTCACCACCACTCCTCTGGCGCCAGGCATGTCTGATCGAGGACACGATCTGAGCCTCCTCACTCCCTACATCTACCGCCTCCACGATTTCCTGCCAGCTCAGCAGTGGTACGAGTTTGTCGCGACGACCATCGGCAGCCTGGATTCGCCGATCCTGTTCAATGTGGGCTCCTCCTGGTTCTATGAAACCGCACGGGCGCTGCGTCGCGACTTTCCACGCCTTCGGATCGTCGATCAGCAGTTCAACTCGCTTGCCCATCTGCCCCGGAATCGAGAAGTCGCCGGATTGCTCGATCTGACGATCGCGGCTTATGACGGGCTGGCTGAGGACATCGTCGGCGACGGGCGAGCCTCGGACGTCGCATCGGTCTACGTGGGAATAGACGACATGACCGCCCCCCGACCGGACCAGCTACAGGAGTTTCGCACCGCGGCCGGTCTCGAGGAGGAGGAGAAGTTGATCCTCTTCGTGGGCCGCCTCGCCGAGGAGAAGCGCCCGGAGTGGATCGCGAGGCTGGCCCAAGAGCTACGCCACGAGGAACCGCGAGTCGTCATGATCGGCGATGGCCCGCTGCGCGAGGAAGTCGCCGCGGCAGAGCGAAGCACTGACAGACTGGTCTGGATACCCCGTATGGAAGCAGTAGAACCGGCGATTGCAGCCGCCGACCTTCTGGTCTTACCAAGTCGAATAGAAGGCATCCCTGTCGTCGCATTGGAAGCGCTGGCGCTCGGAACCCCAGTGCTGGCAACGCGAGTGGGGGGACTTCCCGATCTCGAACCGGTCAATGGGGTTTGGCTCACTGATCCAGACGATTTTGAGGCGTTTCTAAAGGCAGTCCGCAAGGGCCTAGAGCAATCACCCGACCAAGTGGAGCTACCCGAACGATTCCGCGTAGAAGCGATGCTGAAACAATACGATCGCGTGCTGTTCGACGACGACTGAATTCGGTCGAGTCATCGTGGCTGACCACCCTATTGATAGAAGAAACGTTTCAAGTTACCCTAGTCAATATTTGAGACTGCGCGGTGAGGTGGGGAGCCGCTGGCCAGGGATGATGCCGGGCTAACGGTCAGAGCCCCTCGATACTCGGTGATGTAAGTCGCCGAGCAAGGAAGGGGCTCTGATGAGTCTGGATGCTATGTCTCTCCGTCTTCATCTGCGACGTATCCGGGTGATCGCGGTGCTGGTGGATCTGATCGAACATCTGGTAGTGGAGATCGTCGATGTCCGCAGGGTGGTCCGCTGCCCGCATTGTGGGTTCAAGACGGCCCGGGTGCATGACACTCGTCGTCTCCGGGTCTGTGATCTTCCCAGCCGGGGCCGGCCCACCACCCTGGTGTGGGTCCGTCGCCGATTCTCCTGTGGCGAATGTGGCGAGCGGTCTTGGGAGGACCACCCCGAGATCATCCTGGGTCGCCGGACTCATATCACCCGCAGGCTGGCCCGTCAGCTGGTCCGTGATGTGAATGTGATGTCGATCCGAGAGGTGGCCCGCCGCCACCAGCTTCCCTGGCATTACATCATGGGGCTCACCGTCTCCTGGTCGGATCGGGTAGCAGCGGATCGTCGCCAACGTCGTTGCCGGATCCTGCTGGTGGACGAGACCTCGCTCCGCCGGGGTCACCGTTATGTGACCGTGATCATCAACCGTGACACCGGGGAGACCTTGGGGATCGTCGCCCACCGCAACACCGCCGCCCCCTCCAGATTCCTTCTGTCGCAAGGGCACCGCTGGCTGCGAGGAGTCCGGGTGGTGGTCTCCGACGGGTCCGGCTCCTATAGGTCAGCCATTCAGCGGCATCTGGGTGATGCCACCCACGTCTTGGACAGGTTCCATGTCGCCAGGTGGTTCTGTGCGGGCATGATCGAAGTCCGACGACGTATCCAACGGATCGGCGAACACGGCACCCGACCCGCCTTCGAACCTGAAGTGTTCCGCTCCCGCTACCTCCAGTTGACCCGGTTCGACCAGCTCGAAGACGGGGGAAGTCGGGGGAACCAGGGAGGGTCCTCTTCCTGAACCCGCTACACACCCGGGCCGCGCTGGATCACATGTAGAACTACCCATGCGCCAGCAAGCAACATGAGGCCGAAATATAGGAGCCACCCGCGGACACGCTCCAGTTCGACAGCCAAGAAACAGGCCAGAACAGGGACAAGCGAGGTGGTCAACCGCACGTGATAGAGGCCGATCAGCCACAAGAGCCCGGCCAACCCGGCCAACGTTATAAGACACGCCGTATAGAAGCGTTTGGCCGTCTCCGACCTCGGACTTCGAGTTAATACGAACACCCCGGCGACCAGACCGGCAAGAACGAACGGCCAAACCTCGACACTGCGAAAGGTAGATCCGAACTGTATGGCGAACCGGATCTTGTCCATCCAGGGTTCATCGTTGAATATCCAGACAAACTGGTTATAGACCGACACTTCATGAACGTAGAAACTGCCAGCGGCGGCACGTGCGACCGCCATCCAAACGAGCGTGGGAAGAGCAAATACGAGAGTGATCAACCCGAAGTCCGACCATAATTTAGATCTGTCGGGCCGGGACGACAGGTAGCGAGCGGCCAGCATTATCGGCAAAGCGGCCAGAAACAACCCAGACGCGAGGACCAACATGCCCAAACTCACCGCCACGCCCAGTCGGCGGGCCCGACCGACCGGACCGAGCAGATAGATGGTTGCTGCCAGGAGTATCAGCGGCGCGAGGATCTGGAACATTTGAGTATGTGCCGTCCACACATATGTCTTTACCACGTTGTTAACGACTAGGACGGCCGTGACAGCCGCGATAATCGCCCAACTCACACCAAGTCGGCGTAGCAGCCAACCCGCAAGCCAGACGGCGGAGGCGAGCAGAACAACGTTCACCGCGGTATAGCCCAATCCGGTCGGCACCGTCTCACCTTCAAGCCCAAACAAGTTCGCCACCAGGGAGCCGAAAGCCCGACCTGCTAGGCCGAACAGGATGAACAAGGGCCGGGTCTGGCGCATCTCACCAGGTTCGAGGAGTCGGCTCGGATCTTCGGCCAGATACCAGAAGGCAATGTAATCGCAGCCATCCACATAGTGCCGGCCAAAGACAGAACGTAGAACTCCTCCACAGACCTCATCAAAAGGAGGTACGGGGGCTACAAGCGTTATGGCTAATGCGGAGAGGGCTGCCAGAACCGAAACGATCACCCAGAGGAACCCAGGAGTGCTGTTAACCGGTGCTCCCATATCAACCTGCGTCTAAAGTAATCGAGACTGCGCACCTTCGGACGCCAGAGGACGTCAGGCCGCATCGGTGTGAGCTTCAAGAAGCCAAGGCAGAAGTCCGAGGCGGAGGCCCAACTCACCCGCCCAAGCTCGGCCACTCGATTGACTCAGCCAAACCGAGTGTGACGTCACACAAGCCCCGAACGGAGCATCTCCGTCAAGGGTTTCCCCACGAGTCAGACTACGTTCCAGGCTCCCAACCGCCGTCATCGGCTTGCCGGCCGAACAGCTCAGCTGCGAGTCTCAATGGAGTTGATTCAGGACGTGCTCTGATCAAGGAGAAAAGCCGGGCGGGATCCCCAATGATGACCGATGGTGCGGGTAGACGGGCCAGCTCAGGATCCTCGTCCAGTTCGATTTCAACCTCGAGGATTTGGCCCGAAGCGCGCATTACGTCCTCCAGGCGGATGCCAACCCCCGAGCAGACATTCACGATCCCACCAGGTGGATTGTCGACCAGCTCGGCGATTGCCTCGCCTATGAAACTCCCAGTGACGAAGTCTCGAACGATGTCGACTCGTCCACAAACCACCTTGCGACAGGGCCCGTTGCCATCCAGGACCTGACGCCGGAAATTCCCCAGTGCGGTGGTCTCAGGCAGTCCGGGCAGCACCGGGTTGAATGGCCTCACAACCGTCAGATCGAGCCCATGGAGCCGGGCCAGCTCGCGGGCGGTGGCAATCTCGACGAGCTTCACCCACCCGTACGGTGACAGGGGGCGCAGAGGAGAGTCTTCGGACGCCAGGGTCTGACCGGGATCGCCATACTCGGCCGCCGATCCGCTCACGAAGATTGCAGCCGGAGCCTTGCTCCGAGCCACCGCCCGAATCAGGTTGACGGTAGTGACCACGTTGATCTGAGCGAGCCGCACCGGATCCGAGGCCACCCCGCCGGTCATCTGGACCACGACTTGTGGCTCCAAGGCGTCGAGAATCATCTCCGTCCCGTCCGCGTCGAAGAGGTCGAGCCGAAATGAAGTCGGTGAAGACTCGATGCTGCGGGAGGCCCGGTGCACCTCGTGCCCTCTGAGGTCCAGTGCCTCGGCCACAGGCCGGCCCAACAGCCCGGTGGCGCCGACGAGCAGCACTCTGCTCAATCGGGGAGGAACCTTGCCCGTTCGCTTCGGAACACCGAGTCCCCCTGCTCGAGGTCATCGATCCGCCCCAGGTCGAGCCAATAGGCGTCGGCGTCGTGGGTGCGGACCGGGTGACCGTTCTCGATCAACCCCCTGATCAGGTCGGGCATATCCAATCTCTCACCCTCGGGTATGTATTCCTCGATGACCCAGTCACTGACCACATAGACGCCCATGCTGACCAGGTACTCCAATGTCGGCTTCTCCCGGTAGCCAAGCAACAGACCGTCGTCAGCGACCTGGAGCACCCCGAAGTCGATCGCCACCTCACGGCGATTGGTGCAAATGGTGATCCCCGCCTCCGGGGAATGCTTACGGACGGCGGCGGCAAAGTCGAGATCGGTCAGGGTGTCACCGTTGATTACCAGTACCGGGGCGCCGCCGAGGTCCTTGATCAATGAGAGACCACCGGCGGTGCCAAGAGGCTGCTCCTCCTCGACATAGTCGACCTCCACCCCCCAATGGGACCCATCGCCGCATACGGCCCGTATCAGCGACGCCAGATGGCCAACAGAGATCGTGATGCGGTCGAAGCCCTGCCCAGCGAGTTGGCGGATCAGGATCTCGATGATCGGCATCTCCCCAATTGGGACCAGGGGTTTCGGGATGGTGAAGGTGAAGGGCCTGAGCCTGCTGCCCGTGCCGCCCGCGAGGATGACCGCCCTCATCAGAGATCCTCATATCCGATTGTGACACAGCTCATGACGCCCACGATCAAACGTGGTATCGGGTCGTGTCGAACCGCTCAAGATTGGCTTCAACCCATTTGGCGGTCCGGGTGAGCCCCTCCTCGATCGAGATGGTCGGTGACCAACCCAAGAGATCGCGGGCGCGTCCCGGCTCCGAGAGAAGGACCATGACCTCGCTCTTCTCCGGACGAACACGCGCCGACTCGGACACGACCTCGGCTTCAGACCCGGTGAGCCGTTTGGCCAACTCGAAGATCTCGGCAATCGAATGGGTCGAGCCGGTGCCCAGCTGGATGACCTCACCTTCGACCCCCTCGGCCTCCCCAGCAGCGATGAAGCCAGTGACGGTGTCGCTCACATAGGTGAAATCGCGCTTCGGCTCCAGGTTTCCGAGCAGGATCTCCCTGCGGCCGGCGATCATCTGGGAGAGAATGGTGGGAATCACTGCCCGCGTCGATTGCCGGGGGCCGTAGGTGTTGAACGGTCGCAGTGTCACCACCGGCGAGCCGAAACTTGCGTGATAGGCCTCTGCCAGCTTGTCGGCCGCGATCTTGGTTGCGCTGTAGGGAGACTGGCCCCGAAGCGGGTGGTTTTCAGTGATCGGAACCGTCTCCGGTGTCCCGTAGACCTCACTAGTCGATGTGTGCACCAGGCGTTGACAGCCCATGCGCCGCACTGCTTCCAGGACGTTGAGGGTCCCGGTGACATTTGTCTCCACAAAGGATGACGGGGCGACGTAGCTGTACGGGATGGCAATGAGGGCCGCGAGATGGAAGACGATTTCGATGCCATCGCACGCCTCTTCGACGAAACGCTCGTCCCTGATGTCGCCAAGGACGAAGTCGATCGATTCACGGATCTCGGGGTCGGCCCCGTCGAGCCATCCGAGGGAGCCATTGGAGTTGTAGAGGCAGAACGCCCTGACATCCGCCTCATCGCGGACAAGCGCTTCAGTCAGGTGACTGCCGATGAAGCCGTCGGCTCCGGTGACGAGAACGCGCCGGTTCTTCAGCATCTGTGGAGGCTCTCCAGGAGATCGGGCGAGCCGAGCCTAGCCACATGGCACCTGTGGGAGATCATTTGCGCTCCACACACGCCGTCACCAATCTTCAGCGTGATGCTCGGCGTCTCATCGGTGCGGCGACCCGCCGTCCTCATGTCCATAGCGATTGTCGCGGTGTATCTGGCGCTGGCGATGGCCCAAGCCGGGGAGCCGTTCATCATCGATGAAATGGAGTTTCCTCGCCTCGCCGAGAGCGTGGCCGAGACCGGTCGACCTGTCTACTACCGGGGTGAGCAATCACCGGCCCACATAGGGGTCTTCCACCCTCCCTTGTACGGTTACACCCTCGGAGGCTGGATCGCCGTCTTCGGTTTCTCGCCAACGGCTATTCGGCTGTTTGGGGTCCTCATGATGATCGGGACCGGCCTGGTGGGGGTCCGTATCGTCACGCTTCTCGGATTGGCGGGCGAGTGGGGAGCCTCGATCTTTCTTGGACTGTTCCTGTTGCATCCATTCGTGATCCAGAGCGCTCTGCTTCCCGACATCGACGGAACGGTGCTACTGCTTGCCACGGTCGTCCTCTTCCACGAGGTCATCCGCGCTGCCGTACACCATGAATCCACGATGAGCGCCGCACGTCGGATAGGGCTCGCCATCGCCTTCGCTCTTGCCACAAAACTGACGGCGGTGATCGTGGTGCCGTTCGTGTTCGTGGGTCTCCTCCTCGCCAGGGGATTGAAGTGGGCCCTTGCGGTGACCGGATTGAGCTTCCTCATTGGATCGGTGGCATTTCTCTTCGTCTGGGGAGCCTTAGCCACTCTGGCCGGTCTCCCTTTTCTCTACCCATTCGAATTCACCATCGAGAGCGGCCTCAAAGGCGGTGTCGGTGACAGCGGCATCTCCGAGCTCGTACGCCGGTTGATCCCGGCGGGATACACGGTGTACTGGCTGGGGGTCTTGCTCCCGGCGATGGCAACTCTCGGGACAGCCGTCCTGATCGGAGGATGGCGGACCCATCCCCAGCGGCGCGTGGCCCTGATGCTGTCGCTTTGGTCCCTGGGCACAGTCGCCTTCTTCTCGTTTATAACCGGGCCCCCGTTCGGTTTCCCCAAGTACTTCATCGCCGCCTTGCCAACCATGGCCATTCTGGGCGTGGTTGCGGTGGACGCCGTACTCGAACGCACGCAGGCCCGTCGATTTGGACTCCCCTTGTTCATTGCTGCGGGGGTCGCCGTTGCCGCGCTATCCGGATCGCAGTCGGCGGCGGTTGCCGATGCTGGGCGATACTCATGGCCAGGTTACCTCTGGATCTTGGCTCTCCTCTGGTTCGGCGTCTTGGCGGCTGCTGCAATACTCCGGGATTGGACCATCTGGTTGCCGGGGGTTGCGGTGCTGGGCCTGTTCATGGCAACGGTGGCCTACGGCCTGGGCATGGCAACGGCCCAGGCCTCCGAGGATGCCAGTGTTCGGTACTTCCCCGGTGAGGTCGGCTTCGAGGAGACCGTGGATCGGCTGCGTGGGCTCGTTGAGCCCGAAGATCCGATTCTGGTGCCCAAAGACATCGGGTCCGCCACTTACAACCGCTACCACGAACAGGAGGTGCTCTTCCTGGAGCCCGATCGGTTGGCCAGGGTCCTGGATGACGAGGAATTGACGTACGCAGTGGTGCGCACCGACTGGGACTACTCATATCTTGTTTTCCCCGCGGTCGAGTCCATCATCGAAGAAGAGATGGATTTGGTGGAAACGATTGGGGATTTCTTGCTCTACAAGCGCTCCGACGACTGATGCCGAGGCAACCGGCGCGGGCTATTCGTCGGCTCTCTTCTCCGACCTGTCGAGTGGGGAGATCTTGGGCCCGAACGCGTACCAGTACCACTTCAGGTAGCGGGGGATCCAAGCCGTCATCCGGAAGTTCGAAGTCCCTTCAGCCCGATCTAGCCATATGGTGGGAATCTCGGCGACCGGCAGCCGGAGTCTGCGTGCTTTTGACACCATCTCGATCCCGATCTCGAATCCCGCGTCGGAGTCGATCCCGACCTGTCGGACGAAAGGCACCGAGTACGCCTTGAACGAGTTGGTGGCGTCATGGGTGCCGACCCGGGCGAACCATCGCAGGGAAAGACCGGCCAGCCGCGAGAGCGTCCGCTTCAGCCAGGCGCCACCCACTTGCTGGCCGCCTCGCATATAGCGTGACGCCGCGGCAACCGCGACACCCCGTTCCACCAGTCGGGTCAGATCATCGATCTGGTAGGGGTCATCGCTCCCGTCGGCCATGGTCACAACTGCCACCTGCGACTCTGCCTGGTCGATGCCATAGCGTATGGCACGGGCCGGGCCCGGACCGTAGGTGTTCAGCATGGGCCGCAACCGTGGCTCGTCTCGCCCGTACTCCTCGAGGTGGGGAACGGTGCTGTCCTCGGTCCGGTCAAAGACCACAAGCACCTCACACGGCAGAGATATCGCCTCGAACAGCCGTCTGAGATGAGGGACGATGTGCTCGCCCTCGTTGTAGACAGGGATCACCACGGAGACTCGCGGCCTGGATTGCGCGGTCATCTGTGTTGATCGGGTATGAGCATTCGCGCTTGTATAGTCGATCTTCGGGGTTCCTCCAGGAGTACGAGGCTCCCGATCCTTCTATTGAAAGTAAGTGAACCCATGCCCAAAACCTTGGTAACCGGTGCCGCCGGGTTCATCGGCGGCTACGTGGTCCAGGAGTTGCTGGAGCGGGGGCACGAGGTTGTTGGTCTAGACAACTACTCGAAGTATGGGCAGATCTCACACTCGTACGACGACCACCCGAAATTCACATTGGTCGAGGGCGATGCCCGGGATGTCGAGCTGATGAAGGAGCTGGTGAAAGGCTCCGAATACATGATCGCCGGCGCGGCTCGGATCGGAGGCATCAGCTACTTCCACCACTATGCATATGACCTTCTCGCAGAGAATGAAAGGATCATCGCCTCGTCGATGGACGCGGCCATCTGGGGACACGAGGCCGACGTATTGCGCAAGGTCTTGGTGATCAGCTCCTCAATGGTCTTCGAGTCGGCCACCGAATTCCCGAGCAACGAGGGAGACCAGCTCCGGATCCCACCTCCCCTCTCCTCTTACGGGTTTCAAAAGCTCGCCACGGAGTACTTCGCGCGCGCCGCTCACGAGCAATACGGCCTTCCTTACACCATCGTCCGTCCCTTCAACTGCGTTGGGATAGGAGAGGCGAGAGCCCTCGGCGCCCCGGAGATTCGTAGTGGCAACGTGGAGTTGGCCCTGAGTCATGTCGTTCCCGACCTCGTCCAGAAAGTGGTTCGGGGCCAGGACCCGCTTCGAATCCTTGGCGAAGGGAACCAGGTGCGTCACTACACCTACGGCGGCGACATCGCCAGAGGCATCTGCATTGCCCTGGAGCACCCTGCGGCCCTCAACGAGGACTTCAACATCTCGACAAACCAGAGCACAACGGTTCGAGAGTTGGCAGAGCTGATATGGCTCAAGATCCATGGACCGGATCGGCCCCTCAGAATCGAGAGCGACCCACCGTACGAGTACGACGTCCAGATGCGGGTCCCCGGCACCGACAAAGCGAAGAACATGCTGGGATTCGAGGCGACAACCAGCCTCGAGGAGATGCTCGACGAGGTCGTCCCCTGGATCCGGCGGCAGATCGAGTTGGGCCGAATCTGACTCCCAGGGTCCCACTGCAATCGAAGCGGGACGATGAGGGCATGATCTGGGTCACTGATACCATCGACGACCACCGTCCGCCGAGGAACCTGACAATGAGCTCTTCTGACCTCGAAAACCGCATCAAGTCCAGGGACTTCACGATGACTGTCGTCGGAATAGGTCGGGTCGGGCTCCCGCTCGCGATCAGCTTCGCACGCGAAGGAGTTCGTGTCTTCGGGGTCGACCGGTTACCTATGCACGTGGACCAGGTGGCCGCCGGGGTCCTTCCGTTCATCGAGCACGGCGCGGGGGAAGCCCTGACCACCGTTCTCGACGACGGGTCGTTCACCCCCACGACCGATGCCTCGGGGTCCATCTCACAATCCGACGTGGTCGTCCTCACTGTTGGGACTCCGATCGGCGACGGCATGCAACCGGACCACTCGCAGATCGAGGCAGCTGCTGCCGCGCTGGCAGAGAACCTTCGGCCGGGCACGCTGGTCGTCTTACGCTCGACGGTGGCGCCAGGCACCACAACCCGGATCGTGGTGCCGGCCCTCCTAGGCCCGACCGGCCTGCGGCTCGGCGACGACCTCTTCGTCGCATTCTGCCCGGAGCGGATTTCCGAGGGCAAGGCCATGGAAGAGCTCGGGCTGCTGCCCGAGATCATCGGTGGCGTCGACGATGCAAGCGCTCGCCTCGCAGGCGAAGTCTTCCAGCTTCTTGGGCCCGGGAAGACCATCCATCTCACCGATGCACTCAGTGCCGAGCTGGCCAAGCTCTTCACCAATGTCTACCGATATGTGAACTTCGCCCTTGCCAACGAGTACGGGCTGATCGCTGAGCACTATGAGCGCGACGCCCATGAGATCATCTCGATGTTGCGCGATGGTTATCCGAGGGCACCCGTCGCTCTGCCCGGCCCAGCGGGTGGCCCATGTCTTTCCAAGGATGGCTACTTCTTGATCCAGGAGATCAGCTATCCCGACTTTGTACTTACCGCATGGAAGCTGAATGAATCGATCCCGGTCCACATAGCTCAGCGGCTCAGACAAGTGATGGCCTTCGGCGGGCGGCAGCTGAGTGGTGCCCGGGTCGCGGTGCTGGGCCGTGCATTCAAGGCCGACATCGACGACGACCGTCTTTCCCCATCGGTCCGGTTGATCGAAACCCTGCAGCGCATGGGCGCCGAGGTACACGTCCACGATCCGTATCTGCCCTCGGAAAGCCTCGAAGATGCGCTTTCAGAAGCGGATGCGATAGTCCTCGCCACAAACCATCAGGTGTACGGCGAACTCGACCCGAAGGAAGTCAGCAAACTTGCCAAACCGGACTGCGTGGTCGCCGACTGCTGGGCAACGCTCGACGCGGAGTCCTGGTCAATGGCCGGTTTCGAGATCTTCGCCCTCGGCCGCGGTTGATCAACACGATACGATGAGCAGTGAGTCCGGTTCTAACGTTTGCCTATTCGCTGCGTCAAACACCTCCGTCGACGCGGGCAAAGGCATCTCGCCGTAGAAGAGGACACCCTGGGGGTCGCGACAAACAAGGGAACGGTCACGCGCGACGGTGACCCATGATGGCTCAACCGTGGTCAAGACGCGCAGGGCCCCAAGACTCGTCCAATCCGTGGCGAATGCGGGCGCGATGTGCTCCCCGACGATGGCAGCACCGGGCACGAAAGTCCACGGCGGGTTGAGCAACAACAACTGCTCTCCATCGTCAAGAGACACGGCGATCTCTTCTGCCATAGACACTTCAAGGCGGAAATTCTCCACGTAGAGCCGGGCCTCGCGAGAGACACCCCCCAGAACCCAAGCCGCCCAGACAACGGTGACCAGCGCCAACACCTCACCGGCTCTCCGCCCGAGGCCGGTCATAGCCTCGATCAAAGCCCCAGCACCCAGAGCCAGAGCCGCGTGGGGGAGATACCAGATACGCGGTGTGGCCCAGGACTGAGCCGGAAAGAGCAGAGGCAGTACAACCAAGAACAGCCCTACAGCCGAGAGCCCAACGAGTCGAAGCTGCGACCGCTGGAGAGCCATATCGTCTCCTCGACCAGAGACAATGACCATGCCGGCAGCTCCGATGACCAGAAACAGGGCAAGCCAGGTCGAACGCAACCAGAGGTCGCCCAAGAAGCCATTCCACGTCACACCACCTGGCAGCATCGGGGGCAACTGTTCCGCGGCCCACCCCAAGTTTCCAAACACATTGAACGGTGAGGGGACCTCGTCTCCGGAGAGACGCGGATTCGTCGTCAGACCACCGGTCAACCGCACAAGCAACAGATATATGACCGCCGGTGACGCTACTTTGGCGGCCCCGATCAGCCGCTGTCTGAAGCTTGTTCCGATCACAACGAACGGGACGACGACAACCAGCAGGATGACCTGTTCCAGTGCCATGACCGCACCGGTGAAAAGGAGCGTTGCCGTTCCGATCCGAGCAGGTTGGGCGAGAAGCCGGTCCAGCCCGATGATGACAAGGAGCAATGCAAGAGGGAAGTGTTTGATCGCAGCAGCCCAGGAGATCGCCTCGAAAGCAAGCGGGTTTAGAACAAGAATCGCCGTGGACACCAGGGCCGCGGCGCGTCCCCATCCCCAGCGACGCCGACCTAGTGCGTATAAGGCGAAGCCCGAGGCGACATGAAGTCCAAGGCCTATCGCCTTGACGAGAACGGGCAGGTCACACAGGGGGCCGGTTAGCGCGTAATAGGGCACCGTGACCAGCCGGTAAAGCCCCATAAAGGTCCAGTAGTCGTGGAGCGTCCCGGCGAGCCCTTCGGACTCCACGAGGCCACAGGCCCAGTAATCGTCGAAAAACCATGTGTTGTTGAGCCAGATCGGCCAAGACGCCACGAAGAATGCCGCCGCCAGAAGCGCAACAGCGATGCCACCAAGCCGATCCTCTTTCAGGAGATACCTGATCATCGATGTGCTTCTCTCGTCGGGACCGCCCCGACAAATCGGTCCCACGAGGAGCCCGCGGTCGTGTCCGCTCGTCTGATCCAATCCACGGCACGGTCGATCACGGTTTCTCGACGTTCGAGTAGTTCCATCGCGGCCCTCGCTACGGAGGTGGGCTCGTCATGTACCTCGACGGTGCTCGCCTCCCACAGCCAGGGGTCATCGCGGAACAGCGACGACGTGCGAGAGATCAGGCAGGGGACTCCAAGCAGATACGACTCGACCGGCATCAGCGGATGACACTCGGTGAGTGTGACGTAGAGATTCAAATCGACCGAACCTTGTAGGGCCAAGAAGTCGTCCCATGGCATCTCACCGTGCTCCATGATCTCGATTCCGTCCAGGTAATCCACGGGAGGTTTGCTCAGGACGTGGCCCTTTGCACCATCGACCAAGCCCAATGCAAGAAGCTGAGTGACAACGTTCTTTCTCCAGAACGGCTCCGCAAAGATCCCGATGTGCAGTCCCGGGCCCAGATCCACCTTCGCCACCTCGGGCATGACGGGGGCGCGGTTGGGGACGTAGGTGACCGGATGGCCACTCGCCCGAAACGCCTCCGCCACCCCATCTTTTACCATTCCCACCTCGTTCAGCACGTTCCTCGATGCCAGGGACAGGACCTCGTCGACGACGGAAGCCTCGCCTGCCTCGGCGCCGTGCTGCGCTGGCGATGAGTGAAGGATGCACTTGACCACGACTCCGGCAGCATGGGCCGCGGCGGCAAAATCTCCAGATCCGGGTGGCCATCCCTGGATGATCACGGTATCGATCCCCGCGGTGCCTAGCCCGGCCAGAAGCGTCGGCGCCCACCTCTCGAGGTCGTCACACTCGACTACCGGCGATCGAAATGCGTAGGCGGCGGTTCGCACCCCGCGCCAGTCCGGGTGGCACACCTGAAGGACGCGTGGCTCATCCGAGGGGAACGTCTCCCAGGAACCAAACGAGAGCCTAGGCGCTCGTGGCTGCGGCCCTCTGCGTCCAAGCAACCGGGCCATCATCTCACGAGCCGCCAATGAGCGCTCCGATCTCTCCCACGATCTGGTCGGACGCGGTCCCGTCGCCGTAAGGGGATGGATACTCGGCAAGTCTTTCGTGGAGCCCGGTGACATCGTCGCCCCAACGACCGGCGACCGCCGAGATCTCAGGACCGGGCTCGACCAGTTCGGCGAAGGTGCCAAGGACCTCCGGCCGCTCCGTGCTCCGACGAACCACGATCACCGAGCGCTTGAAGACAGATACCTCTTCCTGCACCCCGCCCGAGTCGGAGATGAGAAAGGCCGACTCAGCGCTCAGGGCGAGGAAGTCACGATATCCGATCGGGTCGACCACGTGAATCCCCTCGAGCAGCCCGGTCATCCCGTGTTCTCTTGCTCGCGCCATCGAGCGGGGATGAAGCGGTAACACGACGGGAAGTTCGAGTGAGACAAGCTGTTCCAACACGACCCCGAACCGCGTCGGATCGTCGACATTCTCCGGACGATGGAACGTGGACAGGATATAGCCGGCCGGCTTGAGCCCGTATCGGTCGAGCAGCACCATCCGCTGGTCGATGGCGGGGAGCAATTCGAGGACGGCCTCCACCACCGTGTTCCCGGTGACACGTATCCGAGAGTCGGGAATCCCTTCCTCCAACAGGTTCTTCTCCGCGATTTGGGTGGGGGCAAACAGGAGATCTCCCATATGATCGATGAGCACCCGGTTGTGCTCCTCTGGCATCCGCCGGTCATAGCTTCGGAGCCCGGCTTCGACATGTAGCACGGGTACCTCTCGGGCGTTGCCCGCAATCGCCCCCGCCAAGGCAGTGTTGGTGTCGCCCTGGACCACCAATGCCCTCGGTCGGTTGCGCTCGAGATGGACGTCCAACGCGGAGACGGCCGAACCGATCTGACTGCCCCTGGTCTTGCCTCCAACGTCGAGATGAACCTCGGGTTCGTCGAGTCCGAACGCTTCGATGAAGAGCGCGGACAGACTTGCGTCATAGTGCTGACCTGTATGGACCACGCTGACCGCCGGGCCGAGGATGCGGATGATGTGGGCGAGCTTGATGATCTCGGGCCGCGTCCCCAGCACCACAGCAACCGAGTCCGATGGAAGGTCAGTTCTGTGCAAAGGAGATATTGATCTGGTTCTAGCCTGGATGCGCCCATGCTAAGACTCGTCGCTCATACTGCTCAGGTATGTCTGATCGCACTCGCCGCCTACAACGCAGTTACTGCGTTGTGGGGCTGGCGAGATCGGATGCCGGCCCCCGAAGGGACCCGTCGCCGTCGCCTGCGGGTCGTTATTCCCGCCCATGACGAGGAGTCAGTAATCGGAGCAGTTCTGTCTGATCTTGCTCGGTCGGAGTACGCATTCCAGGATGTGTGGGTATTAGCCGATCGCTGTCAGGACTCGACCGCCGAAGTCGCGCGTAAGGCGGGGGTGGCCGTCGCAGAGAGAGCCGGTGGGCAAAACGGTAAAGGCGCCGCCCTGGCCTGGTACTTCACCCAACACCCACTGGAGCCAGACGAGGTGCTCGTCGTGTTCGACGCCGACAACCGGGTTCCGTCCCAAGCATTGGCCCGGATCGCCGACGAGGTCGACGCCGGCCACGACGTCCTGCAGTGCTATCTCGACGTGGCCAACCCCGACGGGTCGCCCCTCGCCGAGGCGTCGGCCCTCTCCTACTGGGCGGGGAACCGGATGGTGCAGCTGGCCCGGTCCAACCTTGGATGGTCGGCCGACCTGGGCGGCACGGGGATGGCCTTCACCGCCGCGGCCCTGGACAAGGTCGGCGGATTCGGCAGCTCACTCACCGAGGACCAGGAGTTGGGGGCGAGACTGGTCCTGGGCGGAATCAGGGTCGAGTGGCTCCACGACGTCAAGATCCGTGACGAGAAACCGGGCTCGATCGGGGTCGCGGTGCGACAACGGGCCAGATGGATGGCCGGGAAGCGTGAGGCGGCGAGGAAGCACTTCCCGGCTCTGGTGAGACAAGCCTCACCGGCGTCGTTGGACCAGGCGCTGCGCCTGGTCCAACCCAGTCGGTCCTTTGTCGCCCTGGTCTCGGCAGTGATGACCGTGCTGGCCGTGACAACCAGGTCGAGATGGCTCCTCCCTTGGGAGGTGTGGGCCACCGCTGCTGCGGTGCAGGTGCTGGAGCCGATCCCTTTCCTCGCCCGCGACGGTGTGGAACCGAGACGTCTGATCCGGTACCCGCTGCTGGCCATACTTGCCGCTCTGTGGGTGCCGGTACGACTCGCCTCAACCCGGGTCAGGGGCTGGTACCACACCCCCCACCGCGGTTCTAACTCCTGAGGTGCCGGATCGGGGCCGGGCCCCGAAGCAGACCCCAAACCATCCCCACCCCGTAGGCGAGATGCATGACCCCGGCCGCCACGACTACCCGGAGAGGTGATTCCCGGCTGCGCAGTGCCACCCATACCAGGAGGAGGGCCCAACTCGCCACCCCCACGATTAGCGGCCACCAGATTCCGGTCAGAATCCCGAGCACCAGGGTGGTCAGGAGACCGATCACCAGGATCATCGGGGGCAGAGGGCGGGGCGAGGGCAGCTTTCCGTTGAGCCACACCATCTCCGCCTTGCCCAGGCCGTAGCGGAAGTACTGACTCCACAAGGCTCCCTGTGTGTCCCGTGGCCGGTAAGTGGAGACGATGCCCGGATCGACATAGACCTTGCGTCCCGACTCCCTCCATCGGAAGTAGAAGTCGGCATCCTCCGAGGAGCCGGAGGGAAAGGAGCGAAACCCGCCCAGCGCCTCGAAATCGGCCCGCTTGAAAGCGCCGAGATACACGGTGTCGACCTCCTCCCGGGTCGTGGCGTGATGGAAACGACCCGGTCCCATGGTGAGCGGGCTCTTCATGGCGGCGGCCACCGCCCTGCCGAAGGACGTGGCTCCCTCCGGGGTCATGGGCCCACCCACCGCTCCCCCGAGCTCCTGTAGCGCCTGGACCGAGCTGGTGACGTAGTCGGAGGCGTACCGGGTGTGCCCGTCGGCCCGCACCAGGACCAAGCCCGAGGCTTCGGAGACGGCTCGATTCAGCCCAAACGCCTGGCGACGGTCCGGGTTGTCAATGATCTTGACTCTGAAATCCTGACCCGCCCAGTCCTTCAGCTTGTCGCCGGTTCCGTCGGTCGACCCGCCATCGGCAATTACCAGCTCGAGATGGCCCTGATACTCCTGAGCCAGGATGTCTCCGATGACGTCATCGATGGACTCGACCTCGTTGAGAACGGGAAGGATCACAGAGACGGAAGGCTCGAATTGCACGGGCGGGGAGGATATAGCCGTACCTCTCGATGATCCTCACCTGCACCCTCCCAAATCCCCCGGTTCGCACCGACGAGCTCTGGTTGGCCGACTGGGGTCAGCTCACGTCGGCGCAAACGGCGAGAGAGGTGAGCTCGACGTCGGAGCCGGAGTCGTTCGCCCCACTCACCACCCAGCGGTCGAGGACAGTGCCGGAACCATCATCCGGTCCGCTGTGTCGAATCGAATGTGGTCCGGTGGGTGGGACGAATGAGAACCCACCGCCCGTCACCAGATCTCCTGCGTCGCAAACCGCGCTGACGATGGCGGACGAGCCGTTGGCGACAATGACGCTTGCCGTCCTGAAATAGGTGCTGACCGGGCCGGCCGGGCCCTGTGGACCGACAGGTCCGGTGGGACCCGCAGGACCGGCGGGACCGGCGGGACCGGTGGGACCGGTGGGACCCGCAGGACCCATGGCACCGTCGGCGCCATCGCTCCCGGGCATGCCTTGGGGGCCGACAGGGCCGGCCGGGCCTTGCGGCCCGGTCTCACCCTGGGCGCCGATGGCACCATCGGCCCCCACCGGTCCTTGCGGGCCCGTCGCTCCGGTCCTGCCCCCTGGGCCCTGCTCGCCATCGTCGCCGGCGGGGCCTATCGGGCCGGGAGAACCCGGCTCCCCAGCCAGGCCTCGCCCTGCGTTCCGGCCGGGCCTTGTGGGCCCTCTGCGGCCTGAGGAGCCTCATCCTCGTTGCCCCCGGCCACCGCAGCGGTGACAACGCCCGCCAACACAATGGCCACGATGGCGGCGACGATCATGACCTTCCTACGAGGCAACCATGGGTCGACACGAGAAAAGCTCCCTTCCGGGCATCTACCCCATCGGCGAACGAGCCGTGAATCCGAAGCGAAAATCTCGATCCCCTCGATTCCGACGTGCTCGGGTTGGGTCCACCTACCGTTCGGCCCATGACCGCAGACCGGGAATACACCGCCCGTCTCGAGAAGCAGAGCGTCAAGGGATGGAAGCGGCTGCTCGGGGCGCAGACCCTCTACCGACGCCACATCAGGAAGGTGGTCGAAGGTCGGGTGCTCGATGTCGGCTGTGGGATCGGGCGCAACTTGCATCATCTGGACGGTCCCGGAGTGGGGGTCGACATCAACCCCTATTCGATCGAGGTGGCCCGTGGCTCAGGTCTCACCGTCTACACGAGCGCCGAGTTCGAGTCGTGCCCCGATGCGGTGCCCGACGGCTATGACACCCTGCTCTTCGCCCACGTCCTGGAACACATGGGTTTCGTCCATGCCTCGAGCCTGCTCGGGGCGTACCTCCCTTATCTGCGCACCGGCGGGCGGGTCGTGGTCATTGTCCCCCAGGAAGCCGGGTTCAGATCGGACCCGACCCACGTGACCTTTCTCGATCACGAGGAGCTCACCGCGATCGAGGCCGAGCACGGGCTGGTGCGGGAGGCCGGTTACTCGTTCCCCCTTCCCCGCTTCATGGGGCGTGTCTTCGCCCACAACGAGACGGTGGCCCTCTCCCGGAAAACAAGAGACCGGGTTGACGCTCTCGGTTGAGAAGATCCTCCCTACCGGGACGCCGACCGTGGGTATCCGACGCACGGGGACTTCACACACTGGCGAACGGGGAGAACCGGTGTCCTCCCAGCATTCGACGCACCCTTATCCTCCCGCTGTGCGTCTCGCCCGTCCTGCCCTCCCCTCCTGGCTGCTTGCCGGCACGGCGGCGCTGCCGGTCTTCGTCTGGTGGCTGGGCTGGTACCCGGGCTTCGCCTCCAGCGACGCCATAGACCAGTTCGGCCAGGTCGGCTCCGGTGTCTACTCCAACTTTCACCCGGCGATCCACACCCTCTACCTGGGTCTGCTCAGTCTCGGTGGGGCCCAGCCCGGGCTGGTGACCCTGTTCCAGCTCTTGGTGCTCGGGGTGCTGCTGGCCTACGCCGCCCGCTGGCTGGTGGCGGCCGGGGTGCCCGCCTGGCTGGCGATTGCTGCCGCCTGGCTCCTCGGGCTCTCCCCCGCCGTGGCGCCAACCACCCTCGCCCTGTGGAAGGACGTCCCCTTCGCCCTGCTCATGCTCTGGGTCTGGATCGAGCTCCTCGCCCTCGCCGTCGACCCAAAGCGGGCCGATCGTCTCTGGCCTGCGGTCCGGCTCGGGCTGACTTTGGCCGGGGTGTGGTTGTTCCGGGGCAACGGGCCGATCACGGTGCTGCCGGTCCTCCTCGTCATAGCGTGGGTCTACCGACAGCGGCTGACGATGGTCGGGGTCGCGGCCGGCGCGGTGGCCTTGGCCGTGTTCCTGGTGATAGGGCCGTTGTATGCCATCGTCGACGTCCAGCCCTCGGGCATCGAGCCGGCCCAGGTGTTCCTCCCCGACGTGGCCGCCTCCTACGACGCCGAGCCCGAGACCTTCACCGAGGCCGACGTCGAGCTGATGGAAGAGGTGGCACCCCGCTTCATCTGGACCGAGCGCTACGACTGCTACGACAGCACCCCACTTCTCTTCGATCCTTTCTTCGATCAAACCGCGGTGCGGGAGTCGCCCGGGGACTACCGGGACCTCGAGGTCGACATCCTGTTCCGTGACCCCGACTCGGTGCTGGCCCACCGTCTCTGCGCCGCCAGCTTTCTCTATGTTCCGGCCCAACCCGACGACGCCTACTTCCATCGTCCCCCCTACGACATCCCCCCCAACACCGTGGGGCTGGCCCGGGTCCCCCTGGCCGGGTGGGCCTTTGACATCACTGACAGGGTGTGGCGTTGGGCCGAGATCGACAACCGGCTCTGGCTCACCTGGCGCCCCGCCATCCTGCTGCTGCCGGCCCTGGCGGCCGTGGTCGTCTTCGCCGTTCGGGACCGGCGCTTCCTCCTTCCCTCCACCGTGCTGATGGCCCACACCCTCAACGTGATGGGTACCACCCCGGCCCAGGAGTTCCGTTACGCCTACCCGCTATACCTGATCGCTGCCCTGACCCTCACCTTGCTCTGGCCGGCGATTCGATCGGAGCGCTGACCCGTCCCCGGAGTCCTCGGCATCGACTGAGGGCAGCGTCTCCGCGCGCTCTTCGCCCCGCCCTCCCATTCTTTATGCACTCCGTCACGCATACGTGACGCCCTGCATTAGGAAAGCGGTTCTTTGGGCCGGGAAACCCATTGAGCCGGCGCGACGTTTGGTCGAAGAAGTGGATTGCCCGGTGTCCCGCGGGACACCGCCTACGGTGTCCCCGGGCAGAGGCGGTCAGATCGAGGTAGAGGGATCAATGCAGAGAAGAGGGACTGGTAAGCAACGTCTTCGACGCCTCCTCATCGTGGTGTCCACGACTCTGCTCCTCCTTGCCGGCACCGCCCCGGTCGCTCTCGCCGGCCCCGATGACGGAGTGGCCAAGAAGAGCATGTTTCTCGATCTCGGTGGAGCGCCGGTCGAGGAGATCGCCGCCCGTGTGGAGCGGATCTGTGCCAGTCACCGCGATCCCAACCAGGACAACTACATCATGAACGTGGTGCTGGTCGGGGTCGTCGACCAGCGGGGGTACCTGCGTGCCGACGGGTTGCGGGCCGTACTCCCCCATGTGCCGGGCGGGGGCGGGGAGACCTGTTTCGACAACGTCTTCGTCGGCCCTGCCCAACCCGACCTCTCCAGCCTTCCCTGGAGGAGCCGGCCCGATTTCCCCCAGAACCTGGAGCCGTGGTGCGCCGACAGCCCCTACTGCGGCGGGATCCTCACCCCCTCGTGGCGATGGGACAACGTCGACGCCAACCGCAGGGCGGCCGACTTCTTCCTCGCCTTTGCCGACATCTACTACCCCGGGGTCCGGGCCAACATCCATTGGTACGTCACCTACGAGGCCTACTTCGACTGGCTTGGTGACAACGACTACAGCGAGAGTGTACGGAGCGCCTACTCCGCCTATCTGCTCGAGATGGTGAGGACCTACCACCATGCGCTCATCGATGCCGGTGAGCCCGCCGCCACCTCGAGTCGGGCGGTGTTGTGGTCCCCCGCCTACGAGAACTCCTACTACTCCCATTCCCTCCAGGAGCTGAACCACATCCGGGACAACCTGCGCTACATGTTCCAAACCATCGAAACCAGCGCCGCCGCCGAGGGCATTGCCCAGGGTGTGGACTGGTTCGACATGCAAGACAAGCTCGGGCAGACCGACTGCTTCTCCATCGAGTGCTATCTCGGGGTCAAGCAATGGTACGACTTCCTCTCCACGGTCAACTTCGACTATTTCTCCTTCGCCAGTCTCAGGGTCAACATGGAGCTGTTCTCATCGAACCAACCGGGACCCGACGTCAACGAGCACATGGCCCGGCAGAACTTCTACGAGGCGAACGGGATCCCGATCGGAGCCTCCTGGGAGCTCCGGTTCTGGAGCGGTCCCCAGCTCTAGGTGCCGGACCGCGCCCTCGGCGCCAGGGCACGGCGTGTAGCCTGACCTGGCGATGGGGCTCCGACCGGAGGCGTCGATGCCGGTTGTTCAGGTAAGCGTGATCACCACCGTCTTCAACGAGGGTGCGGCCGCGCTCGAGATGCTCGATTCGGTAATCACGGGGAACGTGGCTCCCGCCGAGATCGTGGTGGCCGACGGCGGCTCCACCGACGGGACGCTCGAGTTGCTCGAGGGGTACGCCGAGACGCATCCCCAGGTCAGGGTCCTCGCCGACACCGGTGGGCGGTCGGCCGGGCGCAACGCCGCAATCGAGGCGGCGAGCCATGACCACATCGTGTCCATCGACGGTGGCTGCCTGGCGGAGGCGGGCTGGCTCGAGGAGATCACGGGCCCGCTCCTCGAAGGTGCCGACTGGGTGGCCGGGTTCTATCGGCCCGCCGGCAGGAGCCCTCTGTCCACCGCCATCGGCCTCACCATGGTGTTCGTGATCGACGAGGTGGTTTTCCCCGACTTCACCCCATCGGCCCGGTCGATGGGATTTCACCGCCAGCTGTGGGAGGAGGTCGGTGGGTTCCCCGAGGACGAGCAGTTCGCCGAGGACACGGCATTCGGCGAGGCGTTGGTCGCCGCCGGCCACGAAGCGAGGTTCGTCCCCGACGCCGTGGTCGGGTGGCGGCCACCTTCCAGCCTGATGGCCCAGTCCCGAACCCTGTTCTCCTGGGGCCGTGGCGACGGGCATCTCGGGCTTCGCTCGATCAACTATCGGTACCTGTTCCCTCGATTCCTCTCCTCCGGAGCCCTGGTCCTGATCGGAATCGTCTTCCCCGTTCTCGTGCTGGCTGCGCCCCTACCCCTCGTCCCCATGGTCTATCGGAAGAGCCGGAGCAAGTACCGCCACATGGGTGGTCGGCTCAAGTGGCTGCTCATTCCCCTGGCCACGGTCAACGGGCTTGCCTTCTCCCTGGCCGGTTACATCACCGGTTACGTGGAGCGGAGATCGGGACGGTGGGGCGGTGGGCTGCCGTCGAGGTCAGGGGAGGCGGCGCTGGCCCCGCTCCTCCAGCCGTTCGAGGAGAGGGGCGACACGACGATCCCAGGCGGCGGGTTCGGCGTGGGCGCGCAGGGCGCGCCGCTGCTCGGGAGTGAGTTTCAGGGCATCGTCGATCCCGGCGGCGAACTCCGCGGCATCTGAGGCGGTCGGCACCGCAGGGTGTCGAGCACAAGCGGGAAGCGGTGTCGCCATCATCGGCACCCCGCTGGCCAGGTACTCGTACATCTTGAGCGGGGTGACCGCCTCGGTCATCTCGTCGACGACGAAGGGAAGGATCCCGGCGGTGAATCCACGGACGAAGTCGGCGATCTTCTCCGAAGGTTGTGATGGGATGAGGGTCACATTGGCCAGCATTCGCAGCTTCTTCGCCTCTGCCTCGACCTCGGGGTCGATCGGTCCCACCAGCACGAAGCGGTACTCCGATCTGAGCTCGGCCACCGCGGCGACCAGGTCGAAGTCGAACCATGGGGCCACCGCCCCGTGGTACCCGATCACGACCCCGCCGGGGAGCGACTCTGCCACCTGGCCTTCAGGTGTGAACCGGGCGAGATCGACTCCGTTCTCGACCAGGATCAGATCCTCACGCTCGGCACGATGTCGCTCGGCCAGGACCGGGTTGGAGACGATGACCACATCCGCCTCCTCCACCAGGGGGCGATGGTGATGTTTGACGGTCCGCTCCCGGGGCATCCCCTGCTCGTTGGGCTCGTAGATGGCCAGGTCGTCGAGAAGGTCATAGACCACCACCGGGTCCCGGTAACGGTCGATCAGGGTCTGGGTGGGGGCGAAGTGGGTGTAGAGGATCACCCCCGAGCCCGGCGTGGGCCTGATCGACGGCACCAGACGGATCCGCTCCCCCATCGACCTCGGCCCGTCGAGACGGGGGTCGACGAACCACACCTCGTGCCCGGCGGCAGCCAGGGCCTCGAGGACGTATTGGGGGCGCTGCTTCATCGCCTCCCATTGCAGCCAGGTGGGGAGGTACACCACCGGGCGCAACGATCCCGGCGCCGGTTGCGGCCCCTTCGGCTGCCCGTAGAGACGGTCACGGGCCGCCGAGGCCCCCGGGATGCGCTTGAGCAGGTTTCTCAGCCCGGCCGGGAGCCGGGCGAGGATACGATGTAACAAGTCAGTCCCTCAGTCGGTCTCCGACGGTAGGAGGTCGGTGTCGCCGGGTGCGGTATCGGCACCGGACTGGGGCGAGAGCCCCGTGTCGAAGCCGTTGCGCCCCACGACCGGGACGAAGCCCCGGTCGGCGAGACCGAAGGGGATCACGTGGTCGGCGATTCCCTGGGTGTTGGAGAGCCTGAGGTACCAGTTCCCGTCGGAGGGGCGGAAGATGGCCGGGGTGTCGACACCGTCTCCCTCCCAGTCCCCCGCCACCAGGAAGTCGCCGGGATCGCCGTATATGAAGTCACGGTCGGCGACACCGGTGGTCAGGCCGAAGCGGAAGTAGACCCGCCCCGTCGACTCCCGGTGCAGCCCCACCTCGTCGGTCCCGTTGCCGTCGAAGTCGCCGACGAAGGGCTTGTCGCCCGGGTCACCGAAGATGAAGGAGTGCTCGGCGAACCCGAGCCCGGCGTCACCCGAGCCGAGATGGTTGATCACGTAGAAACGCTGCTCGGAAGGGCGGTACACCGAAAGCGTGTCGCAACCGTCGCCGTCGAAGTCGCCGGGGATGGGGACATCGGACGGGTTGCCGAAGAAGAACCTGATGTCGGCCACTCCCTCGGTGTTCGAGTTGCGCAGATAGGCGAACCCGTCGGAGCGTCGATACAGCCCCGGGGTGTCCACCCCGTCGCAGTCCCAGTCGCCCATGAACGGGGTGTCGGCAGGGTTCCCGTAGAAGAAGTTGGACTCGAATGGGGCCCAGGCCACCTCGTGGGCCAGACGCCAGGAGCCACCGGGGTCGACGTGGCCGATCTGGTCACACTCGCCTACGCACTCCGGCCCGGCGTCGAAGGTGTTGGGCCCGGGAGTGGTGAACCAGACCCCCAGGTTGGCGACGGCTCTGTCCGGCACACCGCCCAGCCACACCGAGACCCGGCCCCCGGCCAGGACGTAGAGGTCGACCCGGCCGTCGCCGTCATAGTCACCGGGCAGGACCGGGGCCCCCGAGGGAACCGACATCGAGGTGTTGACCCGCTGCGGGCTCCCCCCATACCCCCCGGACCAGAGGACCACATCGACCGGGGCGTTGTTCCCCGAGCCCACCAGCCAGATGTCGGTGCTCCCGTCGACGTTGCGGTCGGCGAGCACGATCTGAGAGCTGCCCACCGGAGTGGCCAGGTCGGAGGTGTGGACCATCTGCTGATAGCCCGAGGACGAGGAGTAGACCTCGACCCGGCCCGTGTTGCGCCGGATCACGTAGAGATCGGGGACCCAATCGGTGGTGTCGAAGAGGGCCAGCCCGAGTTCGGCGTCGGCCGACCAGGCCGCCCCGGTGGTGACCTGCTTGCCGAGACTGCGGAACCGTGACCGGTCGTAGTAGACGTCGGCGGTGATGGTGGGGCCACCGGTGCTGAACCGCCACAGGTCGGCCCGGCCGTCCCCGTCGGCGTCGGCCAGCAGCGGGATGCCCCCGGTGGGGGCGCCGCTGTCCCACCTCACCCCGAGGATCCCGAAACGGGCGCCGGCCCCGGCCACTTGGACCTGCCACTTCCCGTTGACCGGGACCAGACCGTAGAGATCGTCGGCCCCGTCCCGGCGTTTGCCGGAGAGGGCGTAGAGATCCGCCCCGCCCACCGCCGTGGGAGAGTCGAGGGCCCTTGTGGTGAAGCCGGCCGATGCGGTGAGTGGGGCGTAGGGGTCGACTCGGGTCATCTGGCCGGCCACCCCGGCCGGCCCTCTCCATGTGTAATGCATGCTGTCCTTGCTGAACCGCCAGGAGCCGCCCCAGCAGAACCCGGCCCCGGTCCACGCCTCCCGGTAGGCGGGCGGCATGTCGGTGATGAGCCGACCGCTGGTCTGCGGGTTCTGCGGGGGGTTGATGTCGATGGCGTTGGCCACGGCGTGATGGGACATCTGGGTGCTCCCGCCGATATTGCGCCAGGTCCAGGCGGCCCCGGTCCTGACCGTGTAGCCGGCGCCCGCCGAGTTGATCCGTTGGGCAGCCAGCTGGAATGCTGCGAGCGTTCGGGTGTGGACCCGGTAGACGTGCCCCGACGGCTCGACCCAGTTCACGATCGAAGCCGACACCTGACCGAACGAGCGCCCGAAGTAGTCGGCGAAAGGCCCGTAGATCCGGTCGCCGAGGGTGTTGGTGGGGCTGAGCGGGCCCCGCAACCCGTACACCCCGCAACTCCCCGACTCGGTGAAGTTCGGAGTGGCGTCACCGGCGGTGGAGGAGGCGGCGAAGACCGCCGACGGCCCAGCCAACCCAACGACAACGGCGACGACTGCGACGAAAACCAGCTTCCTAATGCAGGGCGTCACGGATACGTGACGCCCTGCATTGAGAATGGGGCCGGCTGAGCGGACCTCCGAGCCGAGATCAGGAGACATCGACCAGTCGCCGCTCAGCCTGGTTGAGATCGTCCGCCCCGATCTCACCGCAGACGACGATGTCCTCGATCCTCACCCCCAACTCATCGGCGAGATAGATCCCCGGCTCCACCGAAAAGGTCATCCCCGTCTGCAGGGCCAGGTCGTTCCCCTCCACCATGTAGGGATGCTCGTGGACCTCGAGCCCGATCCCGTGCCCGGTGCGGTGGATGAAGTCGTCGCCATACCCTGCCTCGACGATCACCTGACGGGCCGCCCGATCGACCTCCTGACAGGGGATGCCGGGGGCGACTGCCGCCCGTCCCGCCTCGTTGGCCGCCAGCACCAGCGCATGAATCTCGACTTGGCGCGGTGTCGGCTCGCCGACGACCAGGGTGCGGGTGACATCGGAGAAGTACCCCCCGAGCCGGCCCCCGAAGTCGCAGACCACCAGATCACCCACCTCGATCACCCGGTCCCCCGGCTCGTGGTGGGGCGAGGCCCCGTTGGGACCGGTGGCGATGATGGCGGAGGCGGCGAGGTCATGACCCTCGGCCACCGTCATCTCCTGGAAGTCCCGGGCCATGTCACGCTCGGTCCGTCCCGAGAACCTGATCTCGAGCGGGACCCGGGCGAGGACACGGTCTGCGGCTTCGGCCGCCGCTCGCAACAGCTCGATCTCGGCCGGCTCCTTACGCATCCGCAACGGCTTTGTCAGCGTGGAGGCGACCGACCATGTCGTGTCGGGAAGCTCGTTCTGCAGCCCGAGCAGAAAGGTCGACCGGGTGTGGTCCCCGATGGCGCCGTGCACGGCCCCCTTGGCCATCTCGGCGACCAAACCGACCGGGTCTTCGGTCTCACCCCAGGAGACCAGCTCGAAGGGCCCGGGCTCGACCCGTGCCGCCTCCAGGTCGGGGACGAACAGGACCGGGTCCCGATCGGAGGGGACCACCAGCATGGTGAGACGCTCCATCGGCGTCGCCTCGTAGCCGGTGAAGTAGGGAAGGTCTGAGCCCACCGACAGCAACACGAAGTCGACCGAGCGTTCCGTCATCTGCTCCCGAAGCCGGCCGATGCGGGCCCCGTAATCGAATCGGATGTCTGCCATGAGCCGGTCTATCGACTGATGGGGACGACTCCGGTCAGCCCCACACCGACGTCGAGGGTGGTCTCGGCTCCCCCGTTCGTGTTCGAGTTCTTCACGTAGAACAACCCGTTGGAGGGCCGGTACACGGCGATGGTGTCGGTCCCGTTGCTGTCCCAGTCTCCGGCGATCAGCTTGTCTCCCGGGTCGCCGAAGATGAACTGGACGGCGGCGGTGCCGCCCTCGTTCTCGTTGTTGAGGAATACATTGCCGGTCGAGGGGCGGTGAAGACCAACGGTGTCGATTCCGTCGCCGTCGAAGTCCCCGACGAAGGGGACATCCGAGGGGTTGCCGAAGAAGTACGAGTACTCGGCCGCCCCCAAACCGCCGCCATTCTGACCGAGCTCGTTCATCACGTAGACCTTCTCCTCGGAGGGGCGGTAGATGGCCAGGGTGTCCTTGCCGTCCCCGTCGAAGTCACCGGCCAGAGGCAGATCACCTGGGTTTCCGAAATAGAAGCTGATGTCGGCCACCCCTTCGGTGTTCGAGTTGCGCAGGTAGACGAATCCGTCGGATCGTCGATAGAGGCCGAGGGTGGCGACACCGTCGCCGTCCCAGTCGCCGGCGAATGCCACGTCCCTCGGGTTGCCGTAATAGAAGGCGTTGACCAGATGCTGATGGTTGATCTGATCCCAGAGGTAGAACCTGGAGGCGGGGTCGTAGAAGGCCACCGTGTCACATAGACCGCCGGGGCAGGGCGCCGGACCACCGACGGGGAGGATGCCGCCGGGGGCGTAGACCGGGCCCGCTCCGGCCGGCTCGAACCAGACGTGGAACGGCAGGCCGACGGACAGCCGGCTCTCCAGCCATGCGCTGTCCCACATGGTGAGACGGATGCACCCGTGCGAGGCGGGAAAGGCGGGGACGCTGGGCGAGCCATGGAAGGCATAGCCGCCGGTGAAGTACCACGGGTTCCACAGGACCCCGAGGAACGAGATCCGCTCCCCGGTGATGTGACGCTGGATGCGGAAGTCACCGATCGGGGTGTGCGCCTCGCTGAAGCTGCCGAACTGGTTGGTGTAGGGCTGCCCGTTCCCCGAACTTACCGGGAACACCTGGGCCAGTGACCCCCCCTGGAACAGATAGGCAACCTGCCGGGTGAGGTTGACCTCGACCCGATCCGGCTCGTTGAAGCGGAATGGGGTCCACGGCTTGACGTAGGAGTTGAGCAGACCCCAGAGGGAGTCGCTCCAGGAGAAGCTGCGGCCGGCTCCGACCTCCTTGCGGAAGGCCATGACCGCCTGCTGGGTCTGCGGGCCGTAGCTGCCGTCGACCGGGCCCCTGTAGAACCCGGCTTCTTGGAGTGCCTGCTGGATTTGGGCGGTCGATGTGCTCTGGGTCCCGAGCTCCGAAGGATCGGCCCCGGCCGGGGACGCGAGCCCCCCGATCAGCAAGACCGACGTGACAAGACCCGAGACAAGCCCTTTGCGCAACATGCGGCGCAAGGCTAACGGACCCTCGACCTAAGGCCGGACGACTCGACGCCGCACCCCTGAAGAGCCGCGGCTAACCGGCTGATTGGGGTGAGAATGCCGCATGACCCGTTACCCGACGTCCTGGCGGCTCCTCCTTCTCCTCATCGTGGCGTCCTGCACGACCACGACCGCCGTCTCGATTACGACCACGACTGCGGGCTCGATGCCGACCACCACCGTCACGACCCGGGTCACCACCACGTCGTCGACCACGGACCCGACCACGACCTCGACGACAACGGCCATCTCCGGGACTCTCCTCGTGGTCGGAGACTGGGGCTCGGGAACCAGTGACCAGGCCGAGATCGCCGCCCAGATGGAGACCGTCGCCGCGGCCGGGCAGGTCGATGCCATCCTCACAACCGGCGACAATTTCTACGAGGACGACCCCGCCACCTTGCTCGATCCGTACCAGTGGGCCATGGACTCCGGGGTCGACTTCTGGGTCACCTGGGGCAACCATGACATCGAATCGTCGAGCCGCATCGCCGCAGTCAACGCCGCCTTTGGGGATCCTCCACATTGGACTACCAAAACCTGGGGTCAGACGGAGATCATCATCCTCGACTCGAATGAGGTCGAGTCTGAGGAGCAGATGCGATTTCTGGAGGAAGAGATGAACCGGATCGAAGGGCCCACGATCGTCGTGTTCCATCATCCTGCCTTCAGCTGCTCCAGTCACGATGACACCGAATCGGTGGAATTCGGCTGGGTGCCCGCATTCGACGACGACGTGGTGCTGGTCCTCAGCGGGCATGCCCACAACTTTCAGCGTTTCGAGGTGGAGGGCACACCCTATGTCGTATCGGGAGGGGGAGGGCGCGGGCTGCACCCGCTGGATGCGTGTGACGTGGGCCATCCGCCCCGGGTCGCCGGAGTGGAGTCCTTTCACTTCCTCACCATCTCACAGCAACCGTCAGAGCTGGTGGTGACGGCCATCGATCGAGACGGAAACGAACTCGACCGATTCACCATCCCGCTGCCGCCCTGACCCCGACTCAGCAGGGGGTGGCCCCGATGCTGACCGGGACCGCCTCCCGGCTCTCCCGTGCGTGGTAGCTGGAGCGGACCAGCGGCCCCGACTCGACATGGGGGATGCCCCTGCCCTCGCCGAACGCCTCGTACTCGGCGAACTCGTCGGGGTGGACATAACGATGGATGGGGCGATGTCGTGCCGTCGGTCGCAGGTACTGGCCGATGGTGATGATGTCGACTCCCACCGCCCGCATGTCTGCCAGGGCCCCGAGAACCTCTTCTCTGGTCTCCCCCATTCCCACGATCAAACCCGACTTGGTCAACCCGTCCGGGTTCATCTGCTTGGCCCGCCAGAGCAGGGCCAGTGAGCGCCCGTAGTTGGCCGAGGTCCTGATGTCACGCTGCAAGCGGAGCACGGTCTCGGTGTTGTGGTTGAGCACCTCGGGCACGGCGTCCATCACCGTCTGCAACGCCTCACGGTCCCCTTTGAAGTCGGGGATGAGCACCTCGATCTCGGTGCCGGGCGAGCGACGGCGGCTCTCGGTGATCGTGTGGGCGAAGATCCCGGCTCCGCCGTCGTCGAGATCGTCCCGATTGACCGAGGTGATCACCGCATGCTTGAGGTTCATCCGACGGATCGCCTCGGCGGCACGGAAGGGCTCGAAGACGTCGAACTCGGTCGGCTTTCCGGTGGTCACGTTGCAGAAGGAGCAGGCCCTGGTGCACTTGTCGCCGAGGATCATCAGCGTCGCCGTCCCCATCCCCCAGCACTCGTAGATGTTGGGGCAGTTGGCCTCCTCGCACACGGTGTTCAGCTCGAGCCCACGCATCAACTTCTTCAGCTCGAGGTAGTCCCCGTCGAACCGCGCCGTCACCTTCATCCAGTCGGGACGCGGAGGCTCTCCGGGGAGACGGCCGTTGATCAGGATCGGCTCCGAGCTACGTTGCTCCGGGCTGAAGGTGCCGGCAGCGAGGAGACGGTCGACCTCGAAGGCGGGCCGTCGCCCTTGTCCCCTGGTGAAGGCGGCCAGCTGCGTCTCCCATTCGTGGTAGCCGAACACCTCCTCGAACCGTGGGATGAATGACTCCACCGCCTCCTCGAGAGTCACCTTCCGCCCCACCAGCTCGGACAGACTGGTCACCGGGCGATCGCTGATCCCACACGGGTTCATCATCGCGAAATAGCTCATGTCGGGCTGGAGGTTCAGGGCGAAGCCATGCATGGTGACCCGGCGGGCGACTCGCACCCCGATGGCGGCCACCTTCCCCTTCGCCGTCCAGACCCCGGTGTACCCGGGCTCGGCCCAGGCCTCGACCCCGAAATCGGCGAGGGTGGCGATCAGCAACTGCTCCAGACGCCGGACGTAGGGCACGATCTGCTTGGGGTCGTCGAGGGTCAGGATCGGATAGCCGACCAGCTGACCGGGACCGTGGAAGGTGATGTCACCGCCCCGGTCGACGTGATGGACCTCGGCACCGAGCCCGACCCGGTCGACGAGGAGGTTGGAGCCGTCACCGTTGCGGCCGATGGTGAACACCGGAGGGTGCTCCAGGAGCAGCAGGTAGTCGTCCTCGGTCCTCCCCACCGCCTTCCCTTCGTGGATCGCCCGCTGCAGGTCCCACCCCTCGGTGTAAGGAAGGCGCCCCAGCCACCGGGTGCGGAGGGTTCTAGCGTTTTGGCGCGGAGATCTCGACC
>JBOGET010000101.1:0-1694 GCA_050741975.1 Acidimicrobiia bacterium | reverse complement strand
CCTATAGGTCGAGATCTCCGCGCCAAAACCACTTTCCGGGGCCTCCGTTACCCCTAAGCCCGAAGGCGGGCCAGAATGACGTCGCCCTTCAGGGGACGTGCAACGGTGCCGAATCAACAAGGCAACGCCGGGAGGTAGCGGACTGCCCATGCTGCGGCCCACACTCAAGAAACGAATCGCACCAATCGCCGTCTCCGCGGTCTTTCTCATCTCTGGCGCACTCCCCGCCCTCGGGGCCGAGGCCCAGGTGACCATCGCCGGCGGGGGGTGGGGCCATGGCATCGGGATGTCCCAGTATGGGGCCAAGGCACTGGCCGAGAGCGGCTACACCGCCCAACAGATCCTCCAGCACTTCTACGCGGGGGTCGGCTTCGGGACGGTCGGTCAGGGCGGGCTCACCGGGCATGCCGCCCCGCTCCGGATCGGGGTCGGGCAGAGCCTGAACCGGTTCGACTTCACTGCCGTGAACGGACCGCTGACCCTCCCCGGCGGGCTGGTGGCACAACCCGGTCAGGCATGGTCGCTCCGGGTGGTGGGGAACCAGTTGTGCCAGTTCTACTTCGGCGATGGCCCCCAGGCTCCACCCGGGCCGTGCAATGGTGAGATCACCTGGGCGAACCAGCCCGACGTGCGGGTGTGGGTGCCCACCCTGAACCGCACTTACGGCCGGGGCAAACTCGTCTTCGTCCAGGTGCCCGACAACCCCGGCGCCTTCCACCTCCTGGTCGAGATCGACCTCGAGCAGTATCTCTACGGGCTGGGCGAGATGCCGTCGTCCTGGCACGCCGAGGCGTTGAAGGCTCAAGCCATAGCGGGCCGAACCTATGCCCTGTACCGGGCCTGGGGGTTCCGGGACCTGACCTCCAACGCCGCCCGGATGAGCGCCTGCGCCTGTCATCTCTACGCCTCGACCCAGGACCAGAGCTACATCGGGTGGGCCAAGGAGGCGGAGGGAGGCGGCAGCTGGGGAGTGGTGTGGAGAGCCGCCGTGGATGCCACCAAACATCAGGCCATGGTCCACAGCCACAGCGGGTTCCGGGCCATCGAGGCCTACTACTTCTCCTCATCGGGAGGCGCGACCGAGAACAACGAGGACCAGTGGGGTGGCTCGCCGTACCCATATCTCCGCTCGATGAACGACCCCGGGGCCACCTCGTGGGCGACTTCCATCGCCCAGTCGCAGCTCAACGCCGCCCTCGGCTTCGACGCCATCATGTCCGCCACCGTCACCGAGCGCTACGTCTCGGGGAGCCCGAAGAAGATCGTGGTCCAAGGGTCGAAAGGCGGATCCCCCCTGACCAAGACCTACACCGGCTCACAGTTCAAGATCGCCCTCGGGCTTCGCTCCCACTACGTCCACGACATCACCGGGCTCGTCCCCTTCGTCCCCGGCGCCGACCGGGCCGTGCTCCACGACCCGGTCACCGGGATCTGGCGCTTCTACACCTCGGCCGGGACGATCGCCGAGCTGTATTTCGGGAATCCGGGTGATTTCGGGTTCATGGGGGATTGGGATTGTGATGGGATCGACACTCCGGGCTTGTACCGGCGGTCCGACGGGTATGTCTATCTGCGCAATTCGAACACTCAGGGTGTGGCCGATGTCAGCTTCTTTTTCGGCAACCCCGGGGATCTGCCCCTGGCCGGGGATTTCGACGGGGATGGTTGCGACACGGTGTCGATCTACCGGCCCT
>JBOGET010000100.1:0-30276 GCA_050741975.1 Acidimicrobiia bacterium | reverse complement strand
CCATCACCGACGAGGAGGGTCAGCCGATCGCGGTCACCACCACCAAGCGAAGACACCAGCGGGCAAAGACGTCGAGTCGAGGCGCGAAATCCCACCTGTGTCTTCCCTGGATGCCGGATGCCCGCCGCCCAGTCCGACCTCGACCACGAGCATCCGTGGGCGGAGACCCACCGCACCACAACCCGTCATCTCGAGCCGTTGTGCCGGCACGACCACACCAACCGCCATCAGCGCTCTGGAAGCTGCGACAGCTCGGGCCCGGCGTCTACGAGTGGACGAGCCCCCTCGGGCGCGTCCATGTGACCCGGCCCGAACCTCCCTGACCGGCCGGCCTCACTTCCCCCGACGCAGCCAGCTCTCCGCCGCCTCACCTACCACCGAGTCGTACTTGAGACCCATCAGGATCACTCCGGCCGCCCCGGCGTCACGAGCCCGGTTCTCCAACTCGACGGTCAGCTCCCAGCCCAGCTTCCTCGCCACGTCCGGCGCCAGCTCCGACAGCCGCTGCTTCAACCCGTCGGTCGCCGGGACCGACCCGATCGATTCCATCTGCTCCACCCAGGTCGGGCTGAAAGGGGGGATGATCATCAGGTAGACCGGAGGGTCCTCGGGCTTGAGGTTGAGCCGGCCCATGTGCCGCTCCAGGACCTCGGGGTCGAGGATGGGCCCGGTGACGAAGAACTGGGCGCCGAGCTCGATCCGCCGCCGGAACTGCCACTCCCGGAAACGAGTGGGCATCCCCACCTCGAAGTCGGGCAGGTTTTCCTGCAACTCCCTGAGATGCTCCACGATCTCGTAGTGATGGGCGAGATGGTCGACGTGGGGCACCGTGTCACCGATCACCACCAGGAAGGAGTCGACCCCGTTGCCCAGCGCCCCTCGCACCTCGGACTCGATGGCGAGGATGTTGCGGTCCCGGGTCGAGACCACCACCGTCGGGTGCACGTCGGGGGTGTCGTGGGTTATTCGGGCCGAGAAGGCGTAGGGGGAGACCCGAATCCGCCCAAAGACGTTGTCTGTGACCAGGACATGGCTCCAGGCCGGGGACAGGCTCCGATGCTGGAGATTGGGAAGCTCGGGCGGGTTGATCTCGGCGATGCGAAGCCAGTCGCTGGACTCAATCAGCATTCTGTTTCTCCCTTGGCTTGCGGGCGACGAAGTACTTCGCCTGGGGGTGATGGCAGATGATGGCCGAAGTGGTCTGCTCCGGCTGGTACTGATAGGAGGTCTCCTCGCCGACGGCGATCCCGATCCGATCCGCCCCGAGCAGATAGGCCACCTTCTCGTTGTCCTCCAGGTCGGGACACGCCGGGTAGCCCCACGAATAACGACCGCCCCGATACTGCTGGCGGAACAGCCCGAGCAGCGATGGCCCGTCCTCGTCGGCAAAGCCCCACTCCTCCCTGATCCGATGATGCCAGTGCTCGGCCAGGGCTTCAGCCAACTCCACCCCCAGGCCGTGGAGGAGCAGATAGTCGGTGTAGCGATCGGAGTCGAACAACTCCTTGGTCCGCTCCGAGATCCGGCCTCCCATGGTCACGATGTGGAACGCGGCGTAGTCGACCTCCTCGCCCACCGGGCGGAAGAAGTCGGCGATGCAGAGATAGGAATCCTCCTGCTGGCGGGGGAAGCCGAAGCGGGTCAGCTCGGTCTGGGCCCGTTCATCGTCCCAAATGACCAGGTCGTCCCCGTCGGCGTTGGCCGGGAAGTACCCGTAGACCACCTTGGGATGAAGCAGGTCCTCGGCCCTGGCTTTGGCGATCTGGTCGCGCAACAGCGGCGCCAGCCGCTCTTTGAACTCCGGGTCCTTCTCCCCCTTCTCCGGGCGATACTGCCACTGGTTTCGGAACAGGGCAGTCAGGTTGAGATAGGGCACGATCTCGTCGATCGACACCCCCCGGATCACCCGGGAGCCGGTGAACGGTGGGACGAAGATCTGGTTGTCACGTTTGACATCGGGCGACCTGGTCGGGATCTCGCCCCTCTCCGCCTCGATCTCAACATGCCGCCTGGGGGCGATCGGGGTCGGTGCCGGCTCCCCGGCCACGATCCGGCCCATCGCCTCTAGCCCGGCGAAGGCGTTCTTGCCGTAGTAGAGCGGCCCCTGGTAGCGGGAACGAAGGTCGGACTCGACATAGTTCCTGGTCAGGGCGGCCCCGCCGAGCAGGACCGGCACCCTGCCCAGACCTCGTCGCTCCAACTCGTCGAGGTTGTCCCGCATGATGAGTGTGCTCTTCACCAGCAGCCCGCTCATCCCGATGGCGTCGGCCGAGGTCTCCTCGAACTCGGCGATCATCTCCGAGATCCCGACCTTGATCCCCAGGTTGTGCACCTCGTACCCGTTGTTGGTGAGGATGATGTCGACCAGGTTCTTGCCGATGTCGTGGACGTCGCCGGACACGGTGGCGAGGACGATCCGGCCTCGGGTCGCCCCCTCGGTCTTCTCCATCATCGGCTCGAGATAGGCGACAGCCTTCTTCATCGTCTCCGCCGATTTGAGGACGAAGGGAAGCTGCATCTCGCCGCTGGCGAAGAGATCGCCAACCACCTTCATCCCGGCGAGCAAGTGCTCGTTGATGATCTCCAGCGGGGCAGTCCCTTCGCCCAGGGCGACATCCAGGTCGGCGATGACGTTCTTCTGATCGCCGTCGATGATCCTCCGCGCCAGCCTCTCCCCCACTTCGAGATCGTCATAGTCGCTCTCGGAGCGTTCCACGGTCTCGACCCCGGCGAAGAGCTCGAGCAGCTTCTCCAACGGGTCATAGCCCTCGGCACGGCGGTCGTAGATGAGATCGAGGCACACCTTGCGCTGTTCGGGGTCGATCCGGTTGAGTGGCTCGATCTTTCCGGCGTGGACGATGGCGGCATCGAGACCGGCTTCCACCGCCTGATGGAGGAAGACCGAGTTGAGGATGCGTCGAGCGGCGGGATTGAGACCGAAGGAGACGTTGGAGACCCCGAGGACCGTGCGCACCCCGGGAAGCTCGGCCTTGATCTGGCGGATGGCGTCGAGGGTGGCCATCCCGTCCTTGCGCAGGTCGTCGCCCCCGGTGGTCAGGGGGAAGGTGAGGGCGTCGAAGATCAAGTCTTCGGACCGAAGCCCGTATCGGTCGACGGCCAGGTCGTGGATGCGATGGGCGATGCGGAGCTTCCACTCCAGAGTGCGAGCCTGGCCTTCCTCATCGATGAGAAGGCATATGACGGCGGCACCGTGCTTCCGGGCCAATCCGAAGACCCGGTCAAGACGGGAACCGGTGCTCTCGCCATCCTCCAAGTTGGCGCTGTTGAGGACACTCCTGCCCCCGAGCCGCTCCAGGCCGGCCTCCATCACCTCGGGCTCGGTGGAGTCGAGGACCACCGGCGCGGTGACATCGGTGGCGAAGGCGGCGGCCAGCCTCTGCATGTCGGCCACCCCATCGCGACCGACGTAGTCGACGCAGAGGTCGACCAGGTGAGCGCCCTCCTTGACCTGCTCCTGACCGATGGCGACACAGCTCTCGAGGTCTTCGGCCAACAGTGCCTCCTTGAAGGCACGGGACCCGTTGGCGTTGGCCCGCTCCCCGATGATGAGGAACGAAGTGTCCTGGTCGAAGGGCACCTGGCTGTAGATCGATGCTGCCGACGGCAACACCTCCGGGTTGCGCTCTCCCAGGGTCAAAGGCTGGATCTTCTCGACCACGGCGGCGAGATGGCCCGGCGTGGTGCCGCAACAGCCCCCGATCACCCCCACTCCCATCTCGGTTACGAACTGGCCGAGGTGATAGGCGAGATCACCGGGTGAGAGGTCGTAGGCCATCTGCCCGTCTTCGACATGGGGCAGACCGGCATTGGGGATGGCCGACACCGGCACCGGCGAGTGACGTGCGAGATGACGCAATGGCTCGTACATCTCGGCCGGGCCGGTGGCGCAGTTGAGCCCGATGACATCGGGTCCCAGCGCCTCCAATGCGGTGAGGGCGGCCCCGATCTCGGTCCCGGGCAGCATCCGCCCGGTGAGCTCGATCGTGACCTGGACTTGGAGCGGAAGCTCGACCCCGGCCCCGGCCATGGCACGACGGGCCCCCTCGATGGCGGCCTTGGCCCCGAGCAGGTCGAACTGAGTCTCGATGATGAGCAAGTCGGCGCCCCCGTCGATCAGACCCGAAGCCTCCACCTCATAGGCTGCGGCAAGATCGCGGTAGGAGATCTGGCCCAACGTCGAGAACTTGGTCCCGGGGCCGATCGACCCGGCGACGAAGCGGGCTCTGCCATCTGCCTTGACGTACTCGTCGACGGTCTCCCGGGCCAGGGAGGCACCCGCGGCGGCGATCTCGTAGGACTGTGCCTCGAGCCCGTACTCGCCGAGTGGGACGGCAAATGCGCCGAAGGTGTTTGTCTCCACCACGTCGACCCCGACCTCGAGGAACGAGCGATGCAGGTCACGGACCACGTCGGGACGACGCAGGTTCAACAACTCGTTGCAGCCTTCCAAAGTCGGGCCGCCGAAGTCGTCGGCAGTGAGGCCAACCATTTGCAGGTTGGTCCCGGTGGCCCCGTCGAAGATGACGACCCCGGATCGGACGATGTCGAGATACCCGCTCATGGGCGGCCTCGCGTCTCTCCCCCCGCAGGGGGGAGTACGGCCGAAGGCGGGGAGGGGGGAAATCTTGGACTACCACAACGAGTCTCAGCCTCGCTCACCGGTCAACTCCTCTTGTTTCTTCTCGAAACGCTTGAAGAGCGCCGGGAGCCGAAGGCTCCGGCAACTCATCGATCCAGGCATTGGCACCGTGCTTGCGCCGGTTGCCGCGGTTTCGTCGGGCCTGATCCCTCAACCGCTCAAGATGAGCGCTTCGTCCCTTACAGGATATTTCACGACGTCGTCTAAGTGCAAGGTTGGATCAGAGAATCAGATCGAGGCGAGTTGGATCAGATTCCCGCAGGTGTCATCGAGAACGACGGTGGTGACGTCTCCCATCGTCACCGGTTCCTGGGTGAAGCGGACGCCCAGGGCGCTGAGTCGTTCGAACTCGGCGCGGGCGTCGTCGACGGAGAACGACGTGTATGGGATCCCGTCGGCCACGAGCGCCTCCTTGAACGGCCCGGCCGCGGGGTGCTCGTCGGGCTCGAGCAGCAACTCCGGACCGTCCGGCTGAGCCGGTGATGTGACCGTGAGCCAGCGGTGCTCGCCCACCGGGATGTCGGTCTTCTTCTCGAAGCCGAGCCGCCCGGTGTAGAAGGCAAGCGCCTTGTCCTGATCGTCGACGAGCACCGACGTCAACTTGATCCTGATCATTGGTTTCCTTCTCTCTTCGTCGGGGGCCAACGCTCGACGATGGCTTGCAGCGGCGAGGTGTTGGCGTGATGGAACTTGTACCGGCCCTCACGTCGGGTGACGATGAGGTCCGCCCCCTCGAGCACGTCGAGGTGCTGGGAGATCGCCTGGCGGGACGAGCTCAGGCCATGTTTCATGGCCAGCCGGGTGCAAATTTCGAACAGGGTCTGACCGTCCTTCTCGATCAACTCGTCCAAGATCGCCCGCCGTGTGGGATCCCCGAGCGCCTTGAACATGTCGCTCATTCGTGGCTACAATAGGCAAGTAACCACTTGCCTGTCAATTCCATGACGGGAACGCCGGCGAAGCCCGCATTGACTTGCCCCCCGATCCGGGATACCTTGCCCTTCACGATGAGTGCTGGACTCATGACCGGGACGACGACCACGACCGCATGGCCGTGCGACTCGACCGTGTAACCAGCACCACAACCACACGAAACACGAGATCCGCACCGGCCGAGGGGCGGATCTTTTTGATTCCCCGTCGGAAGCGGCTCCTCCGAGGAGACAGAGCAGATGAGACAACCGAGAGACAAGAGGCGAAGACCGTGACCGTCCGGGTAGGGGTATTGGGCGCAGGGACCGTGGGCGGTGCATTGGTCAACCGGCTCGTGGCCGACCGAGACGCCATCAGGCTCAAGTCGGGGGTCGACCTCGAGGTGAAGCGGGTTGCGGTCAGGGACTTGACCAAGGAGCGCCCCTTCGACCTCAAGGCGAACCGGATGACCGACGCCGCCATGTCGGTGGTCACCGACCCCTCCATCGACGTGATCGTCGAGGTCATCGGTGGTCTCGACCCAGCCGGCGAGCTGGTGCTGGCCGCTCTCCGCTCGGGGAAGCCGGTGGTAACGGCCAACAAGGAGCTCATCGCCACCCGTGGTCAGGAGATCATGGAGGCGGCTCGGCGTGCCGGAGTGTCGATCATGTACGAGGCGGCGGTCGGCGGCGGGATCCCGGTGATCCGCCCCCTGGCAGAGAGCCTGGCCGGTGAGGACATCGACGTGGTCAGTGGCATCGTCAATGGGACCACCAACCACATCCTCAGCGCGATGGCCAGGGAACGCCGGAGCTACGACGACGCCCTGGAGGAGGCGCAGCGGCTCGGCTACGCCGAGACCGACCCGCGGGAGGACGTCTCGGGGCGGGACGCTGCCTTCAAGACGGCCATCCTGGCCAGTCTCGCCTTCGGGGAGCGGGTGGCCCCTTGGGAAGTCGAATGTGAGGGAATCGAGGGTGTGAGCGTCGACGACGTGGCCGGCGCCGCCGAGCGGGGAGAGGTGATCAAGCTGATCGGCTCGGCACAGCGTGGCACCGACGGCCGGGTCGAGGCCAAGGTGGCACCGGTGAGCCTCCCCTCCGACCACCCCCTGGCCGGTGTCAACGGGGTCACCAACGCCATCTTCATCGAGGGCCCATCGGTGGGTCGTCTCCTGTTCACCGGGCCCGGCGCCGGTGGCCAGCCGACGGCGAGCGCCATACTCGGCGACCTGATCCAGGTGGCGTCACGGGGCCGCGCCCCCCGCCAACGCTCCCCCCACGACCCCAAGCCCAGACGTCAGGTGTTGCACCGCTGAGCCCCCTCCCGCCCTCCGGCCACCTCCCCCTTCGGGGGAGGAAACGAGGGCTAGGTGGTCGCCCTTCCGGCGAGGAAGTCGCGGTACCAGATCCCGCTGGTCTTGAAGGTGCGGGCCATCGTTTCGAAGTCAACCGAGACGATCCCGAAGCGCTTGTCGTAGCCACGGGCCCACTCGAAGTTGTCGAGAAGGGACCAGACGAAATAGCCACGGACGTCGGCGCCCCGTTCGATGGCGATCTTGATCGCCTCGATGTGCCGCTTGATGTAGGCGGTGCGAGCCGGGTCGTCGATCACCCCGTCGGGCCCGACCTCATCGACGTAGGCGGCGCCGTTCTCGCAGATGAGAACCGGGACCCCGGGCTGCTCCCGGGCGACCCGCTCCAGCATCCAGGTGAGACCCTCCGGCTCCACCCCCCAGTTCATCTCGGTCAAGGGCCCGGGCGGCCGGCCGATGCGGGCCTCCCAGCTTCCGGGCCAGGCCCTCATCGAGTCGGCGCCGGGGTGGTGCTCGATGTGGTTGACGTTGTAATAGTTGACGCCGAGGTAGTCGACCGGCTGCACGTTGGCGGCCAACGGCGCGACGTCGATGAGCCCGGCCACCCCATAGTGCTCGAACAGGGAAACCACCTCGTCGGGGTACCTGCCATGGAACACCGCCTCGGTGAAGAGACGGTTCTGCACGAAGTCGACGGCCCCGGCCGCCGCCCTGTCCGCCTCGGTGTCGGACTCGGGCCAAGCCGGGATCAGGTTGAGCACGATCCCAAGACGGTCGTCTTCCCGAGGAGAGGTGTGCCGCATCACCTCGATCGCCGAGTGGTGAGCGAGCATGAGATGATGGGCGGCGAGAAAGGAGCTCGGAGTGTCGGTGATCCCGGGGGCGTGCTCCCCGGCGCTGTGGCCGAGGAAGGCGATGCACCACGGCTCATTGAGGGTGGCCCAGATGTTGATCAAGTCGCCCAAGGCGTCCTTGGCCACGGCCGCGTACTCGGTGAACCAGGAGACCGACTCCGGGTTGAGCCATCCCCCACGGTCCTGGAGCGCCTGGGGAAGGTCCCAGTGGTACAACGTCGCTACCGGTGTGATCCCGGCCCCGGAGAGCTCCTTGCACAACCGGCGGTAGAAGTCGACCCCGCCCTGGTTGACCCGGCCGGTGCCTTCGGGGAGGACCCGGGACCAGGCGATCGAGAACCGGTAGGAGTTGACCCGTATCTCCGACATCAGGCTCACGTCCTCGGCGTAACGGTGATAGTGCTCGACGGCGCGGTCACCGTGCTCGCCGTTGCTGGTCTTACCCGGGGTATGGGCAAACGTGTCCCATATCGACTTGCCCCTCCCGTCCTCGTCCACAGCACCCTCGATCTGGTAAGAGGCGGTAGCCACCCCCCACAAGAACCCAGGGGGAAATTGCGACACCGACGTCATCTGGCGTTGTTTCCTTTCTCTCCTACTTCTGCACGCCAGACAGATCGATGCCCTGGAGGAACACGCGCTGGGCGAACAGGAAGACGACAACGGGAACGATCAACGCCAGCATCGATGCCGACTGGATCAGATTGGGCTGTGAGTCGTAGACGGCGTTGAAGGCCCGAAGCCCGACCGAGATCGGCTGGAGGTCGGGTCGAGCGGATAGATAGACCATCGGCTCGAAGAAGTCGTTCCAGGCGAAATAGAAGTGGAACAGGCACACGGCAACCACCGCCGCCTTCATTTGAGGAAGGACGACCGACCACAGGGTGCGGAAGGGACCGGCCCCGTCGATGGTGGCCGCCTCGTCAAGTTCCATGGGGATCGTCAAGTAGTACTGACGCAACAAGAACACGTTGAATGCGTTGGCGAAGAAATGGGGCACGATCAGCGGCAGCATCGTTCCCACCCAGCCGATCTTGACGAACACGGCATATTTGGGGACCAGGGTGACGAAGCCGGGAAGGATTATGGTGGCGATCAGCACCACCATGATGGTGCGTGAGAAGGGGATACGGAACCGGGCCAGGCCATAAGCGACCAGAATCGAGGACGCCACCGCTCCCAACGTCCCGACCCCGGCAATGATCATCGTGTTGCGGAGGAGCACCGGGAAATCCATCAGGTCCCAGGCGCGGCCGTAGTTTTCCCATTGCGGATCGAACTCGTAGGCCTGTGGGAGCTGTCTCCAGTTGCCCTCCCACTCGATCGGCCCCGCATCCGGATCGGCCGGGTCGATGAACTGAGATACCTGTCGTCCCGGCTGAAGCATCGCCAGTGCCCGTTCCGAGCCGTCGGGCATCGGGACGGTGTACGTGTCGAGCGCCTCCCCCTCGTATTCGATGGTGGCCGGCGACCTGGGAAGGATCGGCCCGCCGATGTTCCCGATCTGCTGCTCCGACTTGAGGGACGTGATCGCCATGAAGGCGAGCGGGATCAGGAAGAGGAACAGGACGAAGCTGGTGACCGCGGTGACGAACCAGCCACGTCCCAGACGCGGTCCCATTGGGCGCCCCGGCCGGAGCGAGGCGGGCCGGTCAGCGACCTCGGGCGAGGGCGAGTCCAATGTGACGGCCATTCATCCCTTCCGGAATTCGTAGTAGACCCAGTACTTGGCGGACCAGAACAAGAGCCCGGTGATGGCCACCGCCACCACGAACAAAGCCCAGGCCAAGGTGGCGGCGTATCCCATGTTGAAGAACTCGAAGCCCTGCTGGAAGAAGCGAAGTGCATAGAAGTCGGTTGCCCCGGCGGGGGCCCCGCTCCCGTTGTTGAGGACGAACGGGACGAGGAAGTAGTTGAACAAGCCGATGAGGGCGATCACCAGGTTGTAGAAGATGATCGGTGAGATGATGGGCAGGGTCACGTGCCGGAACATCCTCCACTCGCCTGCCCCGTCGATGCGGGCCGCGTCGTACAGGGTCGAGGGAACCGAGTTCATCGAAGCGATGAAGATGATCATGGCGTTGCCGACACCCCAGATCCCGATGAATACGAGTGACGGGTAGACCCAGGTCTGATCGAGAAGCCAGTTGGGCCCTTCGATCCCGAATACGCCGAGTGCCCTGTTGACCCAACCGATCCTGGCATTCAGGAGCCCACCGAAGATGAGGACGGCAGCGACGAAAGGGATGATCGACGGCATGAAGAACAGGGCGCGGAAGGTCTCGCGGGCCCTGAGCCGTTTGGAGACCAACAGGTAGGCGAGCGCCATCGGGAACAGGATGGCAAAGGGGAGGGCCAGGGCGCCGTACTTCAACGTGACCAGCGCCGAGTTCCCCACCTTCGGGTCGGAGAGCAACTCCCGCCAGTTCTCGAGCCCGGTGAACTCGATCGGCTGATCGCTGACCAGGTTGAAATCGGTGAAGGAGAACCAGAGCGAGGCGACCATTGGGATGGCGTACCAGAGGAAGAACCCGACGATCCAGGGCAAGACGAACCACAGACCGGCACGACCCCGGCGTTGGGCCAGTGTCGCCTTGCCGCGCCGGAAGGGAGCGGCCGGGTGCTCGACCGCTCCCTTCCTCGTGGTGGCTGTCTCTGCCAAGTCCCTGCTGCCCCCGCCGGCTAGCCGGCGCTCTCCCCGAAGAGAGAGGTCAGCTCGCTCTCCAGGTCGGCGATCCCAGCATCCAGATCGAGCGCAGGATCGGTGAGCATTGCGCTCTTGAGCACCTCCGTTGCCGCGATGTACTCGGTCCATCCCGGCACGAACGTCTCGTGGCTCGGGACGTCGGCGTACGCCGCGCTGTCCAACGCCACCTGCCAGTTCACACCTTGGGGATAGCGCTCTTCGAGGGAGGCGAAATAGTCCTCGGTCAGTGACTCGTTGGCCGGTGCCGCCCCATATGTGGTCAGGAGCGGCAGGGTTGCGTCGGAGTTCACCAGATAGGCGAGAACCGCGAACGCCTCCTCCGGATGCTCTGTCGAGGACAGGATGCGGAAGGTGTCGGCGTGCATGTTGGTCGTCACCACACCGTCGTGAGACGGCATCACCGCCAGGTCCCAGAAGTCTCCGACGATGCTGTTGGCGTCGTCCCGGATGCAGCACGTGTACCAGAGATGCGAGCCGCCCATCGCCACATTGCCCGACTGGAAGGCGTTGCCTCCCATGGCGTCGATGTCCGCCTGGGTCGGAGCGAAGCCGGAGTTCCACACCCCGTCGTAGTACCAGGCCCACTCGTCGGTCCATGTGTCCGGGAAGACGGCAGCGCCGTCATCGGCCATGGGGTAGCCGGCGCCCCAGAACGATCCCTGCTGGAACAGACGGTCGGTGAACTGCCAGACAAAGCCCCACTGGACCCTGTTGGCAACGTCGAAGTCGGGGCTGGTGGCGTCGTTGCCGTTGGCGTCGACGGTCAGGATCTGCGCGATCTCGGCCACTTTGGCGAAGTCCCAGGGCCCCTCGTACTCCGTGCCCTCTCCATATACGGCAGTTCCGTCGGCGTCGTACGCCTGTGGCGGGTAGGGCAGACCGGCTTCGTCGAACAGGTCTCGGTTGTAGTAGACGAACGACGGGTAGGAGGCAAACGGCAGACCGGCGAGGGTCCCGTCCGTCTCCCGGAAGTTCTCCACTGCCGCCTCGGACCAGATCGAAGTGTCGAATCCGCTCGACTCGACCAGAGGCTCGATGTCGAGGTACAAACCGGCAAACCCGTTGGCCCCGTCACGACCAACCGGCCCGACGATGTCCGGAGCGTTGCCGGCCGAGATCTGGGTGGCGAGAGTCTCTTTCGAGACCTCGTTCTCCGCGAACTCGACGACCAGCTCGATCTCGTCTTGCGACGCATTGAACTCCTCGACCACGGCTTCCTGAGCCGCGGTCTGCTCAGGCTGAGCACCTGTGCCGAGCCCGACGAACCATCTAATCTGTACTTGGTCGCCGGACGGCTCCTCAGCAGTGCCGCCCGACGTCGTGGCTGGTGCTTCCGTGCCAGCTGTGTCGCCGACAGTGGTGGTTGGTTCTGAACCGCTATCGCCGCCACACGCGGCGAGGATCATGATCAGAGCCACCACTGCGGCGACGCCGTTCCATCGTTTCATTGCTCTCGTTCTCCTCCTTCGCCCCCCGTGAAATGCGTCGGTCGGACTTTCCCGTGCCGACGGGCCGCCCCGGGGGATGGGCGTCACCTCCGTTTTCCTCTATTGCAAGAAACCTCCGACTGTCGACTGACGGATGACCAGTTCGGTTGGAAGAAGCACCCGGCGCGGGGTCTGCGGGCTCTCCAGGAGCCCGAACAGGGCTCGGGCGGCCTCGCTGCCGTGAGCATGCACCCCCTGACGGATGGTGGTGAGCGGGGGGTGGAGCTCCGAGGCGAAATCGAGGTCGTCGAACCCGGCGAGTGCGACGTCATCGGGGACGGTCAGATCACGGGCCCGCAGCTCGTCGAGGGCGCCGGCGGCGGTGGCGTCATTGGCGGCGAAGATGGCGTCGATCCCGGTATCGAGGAGTTGCTGGGCGGCGACGACTCCGGAGGGCCGGTTGAAGTCACCTTCGGCGACGAGGCCCTCGGTGCTGAGCCCGGCGCGCCCCATGGCCTTCATGTATCCCTGGAGCCGGTCCTCGGCGGCCACGGTCCCACGACGACCGGTGATGTGCCCGATCCTGGTGCGACCGATGTCGATCAGATGCCGGGTTATGGTCGCGGCGGCGTTGACGTTGTCCACGTCGACATAGCTCGCTTCGAGATCGGTGCGTCTGTGCCCGATCAGGACCGTGGGCAGGTCGGAGAGGAGGAGCCCGTCGACCAAGGGGTCGTCGAGCATGTCGGCGGTGACGACCACCCCGTCGAGGAGACCCATTCCCAGGATCCGGTTCAGGGTCTCCTCCTTGCTCCGGTTCCCGAGCCACAGCATCATCCCGGCCGCCTGTTCGGAGAGGACGTCGCTGAGACCGTGGAGCAGCGTGGCGAAGTAAGGGTCCTCGAAGAGAAGCGGTGGGTCGACGTGCATCACCACGCCGATGACGCCGGTGCGCCCCGAGGCCAGGGAGCGGGCGGCGAGATTGGGCCGGTAGTTGTGATTCTCGAGAACCTCGAGGACCTTGCGACGGGTCTGCTCCGAGACCGGTCCGCCGTTGATGACCCGGGAGACCGTGGCGCGGGAGACACCGCTCAGCTGGGCCAGATCGTCGAGTGTCCTCGCCATCTCCCCCGGTCCTCCTCCTAGAACGTTGAGAGCGCTCTCAACTATACGCCGCCCTTCCAGGCGCTGTCAACTAATTCCGGGGGACCAATTCTCAATTTCGATGGAAAGCGCTTCCAGAGTATTGCGGCCGGAGCTACCGCCACGCCCATATCTCAGCCATAGCCTCGGCCGAACCGGGCTACCAGTCCCGATACAGCCTCCGGGCGTGGCCGGCGGGATCGAGGTAGTACTGGTCGGGGGTGACGTCCAGCTCGACCGTCTTGACCGGCTCCCGGACCATGGGCCCGGTGGCGGCGAATGCTCGAATCACGTCGGCGTGGGGTTTGAGACTCCCATCGGGGCGCACCAGACCGAAGTGCCGCTCGTGCTTGGCCCCGCCCTCGTCACAGGGGGGGCGATCCCAGAGCACGAGGGCATAGTCGGCGAAGCACCAGATGAAGGCACCGGTGGAGCCGACCTCGACCAACCGGGGAAGGACCTCATCCACGTACCGGGCAAAGCCCTCCTCCCCGGCCATGAACTGGGTCCGGTGCTGCCCGTAGGACTCCCACTCCCACACCACCGGCTCAGCGGTGTCGGGTGAGGTGCACCCGCCCCACTCCTCGGCCAGACACCGCTTCCCGCTGAGAGCCGTGACCAGGGCACAGAGATAGGGGACGAAATCGGGGTCGAGCGGGTCCCGGGCCCAATCGACATACATCGGGTAACCGTGCATGACGGCGACATCGCTCTCGGCGAACACCTGGTCGACCCGCAGCCCGTTGTCGGCGAACAGGCTGGCGGTGTGCAAACCGGTGGTGACCGGGTTCTCCTCGTCGAGCTCCTTTGTGAGACCGGTCATCTCCCCCACCCAGGCACGACCTCCATCGGCGCTGTGGGGATGGGCGAACAGATCGGGCTCGTTCCCCAGGTTCCACATCCAAACCCCTGGGTGGCTCCCATACTCCCCCACCACGGTCTTCAGGAGAAGCCGCTCGGCGTCGAGAGCGACCGGGTCGTGGAACATGTTCTGATAGGCACTGTCGACCACCCTCCCCCCGCTGACCACCTGACGCACATGGGGAGAGGCATGGCCGGTTGCCTGGGGATCGAGCAGCCAGGAGGGAGACCAATTGGGGCCACTCATGTGACCGGTGAAGAAGGTGACATCGAGACCGAGCCCACGCTCGGCGGCCAGATCGAGGACCGTGCCCAGATCGCGGAGACGATCGGCCGAAACGGTGTCCGGCGAGGGCTGCCAGTCGTCCCAGAGCAGGAAGATCCGGACCACCGACATCCCAATCGAGGCGATGACGTCGAGCTCCTCCGCCACCTCGCCCCGATCGAAGGCCGCCCACCAGTACATCGCCTTCCGTCGTGGCCAGTAGTTGACCCCGAGCAGGAACCGATCCTCGGGCCCGGCCGTGCTCATCTCGACCCTCCCTTCAGGATGGCAAGCACCTGATCGACCGATTCTCGCTCCGACAATGCCCCGGTGTCGATCACGAGGTCGGCAGCTCGAGCGAACAACGAGTCCCGGTGCTCCAGGTGCTCCGACTCGGCGACGGCACGTCGATGGGTCCCCCTCGCCGAGCGGTGGGCCAGGATCTCGGCGCCCGCTGTCACCCAGACACAGAAGGTGTCGTCCAGCGCCATTCTCACCTCGGAATCCTCGATGACCGACGCCGCCGCGGCGACCACCGCCGGGGCCGGGCCGGCCAGGGCGTCGAAGAGCGCCTCGATCTCCAACCGGTGCAACTCATCGACACCGTCGGTCTCTGCGATCTCCCGGCCGGTGCGCCCGGTGCGATCCCTGATCGAGATGTCCGAGTCGAAGAAGTCCCACCCCAGCTCTTCGGCCAGCTCCCGGGCCAGGGTGGTCTTTCCCGAGCCCATCGCTCCCACGATCACGATGTGGCCCGGCGCCCGGCCCCGGGTCTCAGCGTCGGGCAAGGGCGCTCTCGATCCAGCCGGCGAGGGCCTCATCGTCGTCGACGGAGGCACCGTCGATGATCACCCACCCCGGCACCGGGAGGTCGGCAAAGAGAAGCGGTCGCACCCCGTCCTCGGCCAGGGTGGTCTGCCAGTCGTCCCTCCCCACGTGGAGACAGAGGTCCTCACCGATCACCGCCGCCACGAGGAGACCGTCGAGGAAGTACCCGTCGCCGTCGAGCACCCGGCCCTCGGTGAGCTCACCACGTCCTTGGAGATGAGCCTGGATCCTGTCGTTGAGCTCCCCGTGGTCCACGGTCTGGAATCTAGGGGTCTGCTCGGGCCGGGGGCCTCAACCGACAGCCGGTACCTCGCTGACCTCGATCCTGACCGGCTCTCTGGCCCGGCCCGAGGCCGAGATCACCCAGAAGGAATCCTGCTGTCTCGACCAATCGTCGAGGACCCGCCTCGCGATGGGGCTGCCGGTGCTGTCGAGATGGGACTCGATGAGCGACTTGATGTCGGCCCGATCGGCATCGGACGGCCGCCGCGCCGAGGGGGCGGTGTCGGCCAACATCGCCTTCAGGCTGAGACCCGGGTCCCATACGTAGGCCACACCACCGGTCATGCCGGCAGCGAAGTTGCGGCCGACGTCTCCGAGGACGAGCACCTTGCCCCCCGTCATGTACTCACATCCGTGGTCGGAGCAGCCTTCGATCACCGCGGTGGCGCCTGAGTTGCGGACGGCGAAACGCTGGCCGACCCGGCCGGCTAGGAAGACCCTGCCCCCGGTGGCGCCGTAGAGGACCGCGTTTCCGGCAGCGTGTGGCACCAACTCCCCGGGGCGACGCGGTGAGACCGAGATCATGCCCCCGCCGATGCCTTTGCCCAGGTAATCGTTGGAGGTGCCTTCCAGATGGAGGTCGACCCCCCGACACAGCCAGGCACCGAAGCTCTGCCCGGCGGTCCCGGAAAGCTTCACGACGATGGTCCCCTCGGGAAGGGCGTCGCTGCCGTGCCGGGCAGTGATCTCCCCGGAGAGACGAGCGCCTATCGCCCGGTCGACGTTCCGGATCGGATAGGAGAGCTCGATCGGCTCACGACTGGCGATCGATTCGGCGCAATCGGCGACCAGTCGCTCTTCGAGCCCGGACAACGGGGTCTTGCGGTATCCCTCGTGAGACTTGCCCCCCTTGGAGGCGACCAGCATCGCCGAGAGGTCGGCCGAAAGCGGGTGCTGGGGGTCGATCGGGCGGAGCAGGTCGGCCCGCCCCACCAGCTCGGCGAGAGACCGTGCCCCCAGGGAGGCGACGTGACGGCGCACCTCCTCGGCGAGACGACGGAAGAGCAGCACCACCTGGTCGGCGGAGCCGGCGAACTTGGCCCTCAGGTCCTCCTGTTGAGTGGCGATGCCCACCGGACAGGTGTTGAGATGGCACTGGCGGACCATCTTGCACCCCATGGCGAGGAGGGGGAGCGTCCCGAATCCGAACCGCTCGGCGCCGAGCAGGGCGGCTACCACGATGTCCCGCCCGGTGCGAAGACCACCATCGGTCTCCAGCAGCACCCGTGAGCGCTGCCCGTTGGCCGTGAGCACCTGATGCGCCTCGGCCAGACCGAGCTCCCATGGCGAGCCGGCATGTTTGATCGAGACCAGGGGCGAGGCACCGGTCCCACCCTCGGACCCGGAGATGGTGATGACATCGGCATCGGCCTTGGCCACCCCGACTGCGATGGTCCCCACCCCGGGCTCGCTCACCAGCTTCACCGAGACCCTGGCAGTGGGCTTGAACGCCTTCAGGTCGTAGATCAGCTGGGCCAGGTCCTCGATGGAGTAGATGTCGTGATGTGGCGGAGGTGAGATCAGAGTCACCCCGGGCTCGGTGTAGCGAAGACGGGCGATCTCGGGCGACACCTTGTGCCCGGGGAGCTGACCGCCCTCACCGGGCTTTGAGCCCTGGGCCATCTTGATCTGCAACTCGTCGGCCGAGTGCAAATACGCCGGAGTCACCCCAAAACGCCCGGAGGCGACCTGTTTGATCGCCGAGTTCATTGGTGTGCCGAACCGAACCGGGTCCTCCCCGCCCTCTCCCGAGTTGGAGTGTCCTCCGATCATGTTCATCGCCTCGGCCAGGGCGACGTGAGCCTCGGCGGAAAGGGCGCCGTGCGACATGGCAGCGGTGGTGAAACGACGCATGATCGCCTCTACCGGCTCCACCTCCTCCAGCGGGACCGGCTTCCTCTGCACGAAGGTGAGCAGGTCCCGGACCAGAGCCGGGTCCCGGTCCGAGATCATCTCGAGGTACTTGTCCCAGTCCTCCGGGTCCCCGGAGCGCACCGCCTTCTGCACGCCCAGGACCACCATCGGGCTGGTGACATGGGTATCGGCGCCGCGACGGTGCTTGTAGAAACCCCCGGGCTCGGCCGATCCTTCCGTGTATGACTCGTGTCGTTGCAGGGCTTGCCGAGCCAGCTCCCTGATCCCGATCCCTCGCAGCCGGCGGGGTGCGTTGCGGAAGGCCTTGCGGCACACCTTCTCGGAGAGGCCGATCACCTCGAACAGCTCCGAGCCGCGATAGGCGGAGAGGGTGCAGATCCCCATCTTGGACATGATCTTGAGCAGCCCGCCTTCCATGGCCGACCGGAAGTTCTCCTGCGCTGCCACCGGGTCGACGTCGATGGCACCCGATGCGGCCAGGTCGCGGGCGTGCTCGATGGCCAGGTACGGGTTGACCGCCGACGCCCCGAAACCGACCAGACAAGCCAGGTCGTGGGGGTCGCGTGGCTCACCCGAGACGACCACCAGCGAGACCGAGCCCCGGACACCCTCGTCGATGAGGCGATGGTGCACCGCACCCAGGGCGAGGAGCATGGGTATCGGTGCCCGGGTGGCTTCCGTCTCCCGATCGGAGAGGACGATGATCGTCGCTCCCAGCTTCACCGCCTGGGCCGCCTCGTCACAGACTTCGTCGAGACGCCCCTCCATGCCCTCGGGACCGTCAGCCACAGGCCAGGTAGTCGCGATCCAATGGGAGAAGAAACGGGCGTCGCCGGAGCGGACGATCGACTCCAGCTCGGCGTCGGAGAGGATCGGGCTGGACAGCTCGATCAGGTGGGCCTGTTGCGGGGTGTCCTCGAGCAGCGGGCCGCGCCGGCCGAGCTGGATGCGGAGCGACATGACCAGCTTCTCCCGGATCGGGTCCATGGGGGGGTTGGTCACCTGGGCGAACAGCTCATGGAAGAAGTGGGTGAGACGGCGAGGCTTGGTGGCCAGGACCGCCAGCCCGGTGTCGTCCCCCATCGACCCCAGCGGGTTGTCGCCCTTGGCCATGTCGGCGATGACCAGCCGGCGCTCCTCGGCGGTGTAGCCGAACACCCGGCTCAGGGCGGCGGCGTCGAAGCGATCGTCGGCCAGGCCGTCGAACGGGGCCTGGATCCGAAGCGTCTCGGTGTTCACCCAGTCGCCATAGGGACGCGCGGTGGCCAGTGCCCGCTTGACCTGGTCGGAGTGCTGCACCTCACCGGTCTCCCCGTCGAAGACGATCAGCTCACCGGGGCCGAGTTGGCCGGTGGATGTGGCCGAGGCTTCCTCCTCCGGGCAGACCCCGGCCTCGGAGGCGACGAGGAGCACCTCGGGGGTGATCGCCCAACGGGCGGGGCGGAGCCCGTTGCGGTCCATGCCGACCAGCAGCGAGGACCCGTCGGTGGCCGCCACGGCGGCAGGGCCGTCCCAGGGCTCGGTGAGGAAGGCGTGATATGCATAGAAGGCGGCGAGGTCGGGATCGAGGTCGAGAGCGTTCTCCCAGGCCGCCGGCAGCAGCATCTCCTTGACGTGGGTCAGGGACCGTCCGCTCTGCATGAGCAGCTCGAAAACGTTGTCCAGACTTCCCGAGTCGGAGATCCCGGGCTGGAGGAAGGGGAAGACGTCAGGGAGTCGATCACCCCACACTCCCGGGGTGGCCGCCTTCTCCCGGGCCACCATCCATGACCGGTTGGACTGGATGGTGTTGATCTCCCCGTTGTGGGCGAGGGTGCGGAAGGGCTGGGCGTTGTCCCAGGAGGGGAAGGTGTTGGTCGAGTAGCGCTGATGGAAGATGGCAAACGCCGTCTCGTAGTCGGGATCACGCAGGTCCCAGTAGAAGTTGGAGATCTTGGAGGCGGTGAACAGCCCCTTGTAGACCACGGTGCGGCTCGACGCCGACGGTATCGACAGGCCCGGAGTGGCCTCCCTCTCGATCCGCTTCCTGGCCAGATAGAGACTGCGCTCGAAGTCGGCGCCCTCCGCCTCGCCGGTGACGATCGCCTGCTCGATGAGGGGAAGGACGAGGCGGGCGTGATCTCCCAGGACCGACGGGTCGGTGGGGACCGACCGCCAGAAGAGGACACGCATCTCCTCCGCCTCCACCGCCTCGGTGACCACGGAACGGGAGGCGGCCGCGTCCGTCGGCGAGAGGAAACACATGACCACGCCGAGACGCCCCGGTGATACCTCCAGACCGTGCGTGCTCAACTCCCGGTTGATCAGGCGGTGTGGAACCTGGGTGAGGAGACCGGCGCCGTCGCCGGTGCCGTCGGCGGCCCGAGCCCCACGATGGTCGAGATTCACCAGGCACTCGACGGCGAGACGGGTCATCCGGAAGCTGGGAACCCGGTCCCGGGCGGCGATGAACCCGACGCCGCAAGCGTCACGGTCAGGGGCCGGGTCGAAGAAAGGTGACGTCATGCTCCCTGGGTTCCTCGGGGAGCGATTAATTGTAAACAGGGCAATCCGGGGTCGGGTCATACTTTCCCTGCGGACCCAACCGTTAGCCTCGGCTTCATGAGATTCGGAGCATTCGTACCGCAGGGTTGGCGTCTCGACCTGGCCGGAATCGACAGAAGCGAGCACTGGGAGACGATGACCAGGGTGGCTCGGCGCATCGAGGAGACCGGTTACGAGTCGCTCTGGGTCTATGACCACTTCCACACCGTGCCCGAGCCCACACAGGAGGCGACCTACGAGGCCTGGGCCCTGATGGCGTCCCTCGCCGCCGTCACCGAGACCGTCCGACTGGGTCAGATGTGCACCTGCAACACCTACCGCCCGCCGTCGTACCTGGCCAAGGTGGCGGCGTCGATCGACGTCATATCCGGCGGGCGACTGGAGATGGGGATCGGAGCCGGTTGGTACGAGCACGAGCACGATGGCTACGGATACCCCTTCCTCGAACCGGCGTCCCGGATCCGGATGCTGGAGGAGGGAATCGAGATCATGAAGGCGATGTGGACCAAGGACGTCGTCGACTACGAAGGCAGGCACTACCGGCTGAAGGGGGCCATCTGCCGGCCCAAGCCGCTGCAGACGCCGCACGTGCCGCTCTGGGTGGCCGGTGGAGGGGAGCAGCTGACCCTTCGGGTGGCGGCCCGGCACGCCCGGTACACCAACTTCGGGATCAAGCCGGACCTCTTCGCCCACAAGTCCGAGGTCCTCGCCGCCCATTGCCGGGAGGTGGGGCGGGACTTCGACGAGATCACCCGATCGGCCAACTTCAACGTCGTGTGCGCCGAGACCGAAGCCGGGGTCGAGGAGAAGATCCAATGGGTGGAGAGGCGGATGCGTGAACATGTCTCCGAGGAGCTCGCCGCCCAACAGGCCAAGCTATACCGATACGCCTCGGGCACCCCGGAGCAGCTCGTCACCTACTTCAAGGAATGGGACGCTCTGGGCCTGGGCTACGCCATCGTCTACTTCCCCGACCCCGCTCACGACCTTTCGAGCCTGGACCTGTTCGCACGCGAGGTGATCCCCGCCCTGGCCGGCTGAGCTCCGGCTAACCCGTCCCCAGCACCGTCAACCGGTCCAGGGCCTCGGTGAGGATGGATTCGTCTTTGCAGAAGGCGAAGCGGACCAGTGATGAGCCGTCCTCGGGGTGGTGGTAGAAGACACTGGGCGGGATAGCCACCACCCGGGCCGTCTCCGCCAGGTGACGGCAGAAGGTCCGATCATCGGAGAACCCGAACGACCCGAATCCGGCCATCATGAAATAGGTCCCCTGGGGGCGGTGGACCTCGAACCCGGCATTGTCGAGACCGTCGGCGAGGAGGTCTCGTTTCTTGAGGTATCCCGCCCGCAGGTCGTCGTAGAAGCCCTCGGGTGCCGACATCGCCGCTACCGCACCGTGCTGCACCGGGGTCGGGGTGGTGAAGGTGAGGAACTGGTGGGCCGACCTGAGCCCGGCGCTGAGCACGGCGGGCGCGATCCCCCACCCCAGCTTCCACCCGGTGAGGGAGAAGGTCTTGCCGATCGAGGAAAGGGTGAGGGTCCGGTCCCACATCCCCTCGTAGGTGGCGAGACGGCGGTGCTCGCCTTCGTAGACCATCTCCTCGTACACCTCGTCGGTGATGGCGATGGCGTCGTGTTCGACACAGAGAGCGGCGATCGCCGACAGCTCGTCGTCGTCGAAGACCCGACCTGTGGGGTTGTGCGGGTTGTTGACCACGATCGCCCTGGTCTTCGACGAGAACGCCACACGAAGCTGGTCGAGATCGAGGTCGAAAGACGGGGGCCTCAGGGTCACGTATCTCGGAACCGCCCCGGTCATGGAGACGAACACCGGGTAGGCGTCGTAGAACGGCTCGATGAGGATCACCTCCTCCCCTGGGTTGATGAGCCCGAGGAACGACGCGGCCAGGGCCTCGGTGCAGCCACAGGTGACGGTCACCTCGGCCGCGGGGTCGATGCTCCTCCCCAGCAGCGGCCCGTAGCGGTCGGCGATGGCCTGACGCAGCGCCGGGATCCCCTGGCTCTGCGGGTATTGGTCGCTTCCCCCATCCTCCAGAGACCGTCGGGCCGCTTCCTTGACGAAGTCGGCGCCGTCCCAGTTGGGAAACCCCTGGCCGAGGTTGATCGCATCGTGCTCCAGGGCCAGAGCGGTCATCTCGCTGAAGATGGTGACTCCGAACGAGGAGAGACGGTCGGCGACGGTCATGAGCCGAGATTATGTCCGGGGCTCGAGGATCACCACCGGGATCTCCCGGTCGGTCCGCTTCTGGTACTCGGCATAGTCGTGATAGGCCGCCACCACCCGCGGCCACACGGCCTCCCGCTCCGTCGGGCTTGCGGCGCGGGCAATCATGGGGAGCCGCCGAGTACCGACCTGGACGGTCACCGATGGATCGGCGACCAGGTTCAGATACCACTGCGGATGCCGGTCACGCCCACCGTATGAGGCGATCACCACCAGGGATTCTCCTTCCCGCAGGTAGAGCAGCGGCACTGTGTGCCCAAGCCCGGTCCTTCGGCCACGAGTGGTGAGGAGCAACATGTCGTTGTCGATCATGCGGCTCCCGAGCCGTCCACCGGTCAAGCGGTAGAGCGCCCGGTGCAAAGAGGACAGCCTCTTGACGGTGGAGTCCCTCACCCGTGTGGTCAACCGGCGTCGCTGGATGCCGCCCAGATGTTGATGTCACCCTCCACGGCGTGACGGTCGATCGCGGCCAGCTCCTCGTCGCTGAACGAGGTGTTGTCGAGGGCGCTGATGGCATCCTCGATTTGGGACCAGCGGCTCGCCCCCATCAGCGCCGATGTGACCCGACGGTCGCGGAGGACCCAGGCGATCGCCATCTGGGCCAGTGTCTGACCCCGTTCCCGGGCCAGATCGTTGAGCGCCCGCACCCGGGTCAGGTTGTCCTCGCTGAGCATGGATTGGTCGAACGAGTCACGTCCCACGGCACCGGAGTCGGCGGGGACGCCGTCGAGGTACCTGTCGGTCAGAAGACCCTGGGCCAGCGGCGAGAAAACGATGCAGCCGATGCCGAGCTCGCCCAGAACGTCGAGCAAACCGTGTTCCACCCACCGGTTGAGCATCGAGTAGGAAGGCTGATGGATGATGAACGGGGTGCCGAGGCGGGCCAGGATCGCTGCCGCCTCCCTGGTCTTCTCCGGCCCGTACGACGAGATCCCGACGTACAACGCCTTCCCGGCACGGACCGCACTGTCGAGGGCCCCCATCGTCTCCTCGAGCGTGGTGTCGGGGTCGACCCGGTGCGAGTAGAAGATATCGACGTAGTCGAGTCCCATGCGGACCAGACTCTGATCCAGGCTGGCCAGCAGGTACTTGCGTGATCCCCACTCCCCGTATGGCCCGTCCCACATCAGGTATCCGGCCTTGGTCGAGATGATCAGCTCGTCTCGGTAGGGGGCCAGGTCGGTCGCCATCAACGTCCCGAAGTTGCGCTCCGCCGAACCGGGCGGGGGCCCGTAGTTGTTGGCCAGGTCGAAATGGGTTATCCCCTGGTCGAAGGAGTTGAGGATCATGCGGCGCCCCTCTTCGCTGAGGGTGGCACCGCCGAAGTTGTGCCAGAGACCCAGCGAGATCCGGGGCAGGTCGAGACCGCTCCTGCCCGATCGGGAGTAGGGCATCCGGTGGTAGCGATCGGGGTCAGCGGTGTACAAGGTGACTCAGACGGGAGCGATCGTGAGGCCGGCCAGGACCTGGTTCACCTCGGGAACCAGCTCCTGACGGCGCGCGTGGGCCCCGAGCACGACATAGAGGCAGAAGGCACGACCCGACTCGTGGAAGAAGTATTGGGCCCCCGATTGCCCGGCGATCGGGCGCTGCATGTTGTTGGGGGCGAAGTCGGAAGCGGCCACGCGGGGGATCCCGGATCGCGAGAACAGGGCGGTCCCAACCGACTCCGGCCCGTACTCGAACAACACCACCAGCAGATCGTCGGCCTTCATGATCTCGACCGCACCGGAGCCGAAGTCTCCCCGACCCTGAGGAAGGGGGAACGTGCCGAGGTGGACCACCGGCCGAGAGTCCCCGGACACCCCGGACTGAGGGGCGAAGTCTCCCTCACGTCGATAGATCTCCGCATCCCAACCAGAGGGAACGGCGACATCGATACCTGATGAGCTCACCATCGCATCGGCCCTCTCATTCGGTGCTCCCGTTCTGCGGTGGCCCCTCGGGGTAGAGACTGGAGTCGCCGGGGAGGATCCCCGCCTTGCGCAGCTCGGCATCGGCCCGGAACTCGCCGTTGTCGAGACGATCACGCCGGACCCCGGTCGCATCGGCCAATGCTTGGCTCATCAGTGAGGACACCTGGCCCCAGGAACCGGCCGACCCCTCGCCGATCACTGCTCCAGAGGGGCCGTCCACCAGGACGAAGTACGGCGAGACCGGCACCTCGTACTCGACCCAGGCCTCGGTCGACTGGACCAGGGACACATCATCGGGTGCCAGCTCACGCAGCCGCGACACGCTCTCCGCCTCCGGTCCCTTGGTCACGACCACCAGTCTGGTGTCGTCCCCCCCGATCTTGCCCACGCCGGTCTTCAGACCCTCCCAGAGACCGACACAGGCCGAGCAGCCGGTGGAGAGAAAGGCGAGCAGGGTGGGGTGTTGGGCCCCGGTGATGCCGACATGGATCGCCGACCCGCTGAGCGTGGACCCGGAGATGTCGGGGGAAGCGCCCTCCCTGGTGGGGGCCTGATGCTGATGACGACGTCTGGAAGAGGCGGGATCGCCTGGCTCGCCGGCGTCAAGCTCATGGAGGGCGCGCATGACATCGGCGTTGCTACGGAGCAGGCCCACCACGAGGACGGCGAGGAGGATGATGGCGACGCCTTCGATGATGAGCACCGCGGTCATCGATCAGACCACCTGGTCGGCGACGCCGGACGAGTTCGAGTTGCGCAGATAGAAGCGGCGGTTCCTGACGATGCCGGGGGTCTGGGTCCCGGTGCCGTCCCAGTCCCCGGTCACGGCGGCATCGCCGGGGTCACCGAACATGAAGGTGTTGCTGGCCACCCCGGTCGTGTTCGAGTTGCGCAGATACCAGGAATCATTGCGATACAGGCCCGGGGTGTCGATCCCGTCCCCGTCCCAGTCGCCCATGATCGGCTTGTCCGAGGGATTGCCATAGGCAAAGACGATGTCGGCCGGACCGCTCGAGTTGGAGTTGCGCAGATACCAGGTGCCGGCGCGGTGAACGCCCACCGAGTCGAATCCCTTCCCGGTCCAGTCCCCGGCCAGCGGTGTGTCGCCCGGGTTCCCGTAGGCAAATGTGATGTCGGCGACACCCGTGGTGTTCGAGTTGCGCATGTAGAAGACCCCGCCCCGGTAGACCCCGGGAGTGTCCACACCGTCTCCGTCCCAGTCACCTACCACGGGCGTGTCGCCGGGGCCTCCATAGTCGAAGACGATATCGGGGCCGCCACCGGCCCGACGCAGGTGCCATCGGCCGCGCACGAAGACCCCTGGCATGTCCCTGCCCGCACCGGTCCAATCGCCGCTGACCGGGATGCCGTCTGGGAGCGGCGCGGGGAGACCGGGCTGCTGCAGACAGGCGGCATTGTGGAAACGTGTGTTGTTGTCGGTGGCCGAGGCGGTGGTGCATGAGGCGTCCCAGACCCAGGGCGGGGTGCAGGTGACCACCCGGCACACAATGGGGCCGACGCAGCTCACGTCCTGATTGCACTGCCCGTACCGGAAACCGGTGCAGGAGGCCTTGCGCAGGTGACAATCACCGTTGGCGCACCCGCAGGTGAAGCTCGTGCCCTGCTGACATCCCCCGGAGCAGATCCCGTTGCTACCACAGCCGCAGGAGCCGCAGGTGGCGATGTTGCAGTCGAGGTAATAACGGGGCTGGGGCCCGAGCTGGTTGTCACAGATCCCCGAGCCGTCCGCCTTCCACCAACCGGCCGGGATCGTGCCCGACGGACAGGTGTTCTCACCGTAGATGCTGCAGCAGAACTCGGTGTACCCGTCGCAGCACAGGTCCCCGCAGTCGCAGCTCGAGCCCGAACAGGAGCATATGGCGGCATAGGCGGTCACCGGCCGGCTCAGGTAGAAGAGCGGAGCCACGGTGAGGGCGGTCGCGCCCATGGTCAAACGCCTGAGGAACCCACGTCGGCTGACGGGTCGGTCCACCATCTCGGTGACCCGCCGCACCAACGTCTTACTCACCGGCCGCCCTTCTGGCCGAGGCGAGCTGGACCGGGGTCTCCCGGTTGACACCGGTGCGCTGCGGGAGCACGTTGACGACGGCGTACAACAGGTAGACGGACGCGGCGGAGAAGAGAAGGAAGGCGACGGCGGTGCCTGTGTCTGTGCCGGGCAGCCCGACCCAAGAACCGACCGGGCTCATGGCCACTGCCAGTGCGACGACCGCGGCCGCCGCGTTGAGCACCACGTGCCCGACGCTAGGCGGTGTGTCGGGACTGCCAAAGCACCCACAGCTGGAGATCGGGATCCCGCTGCGCAAGGCGTAGACGACGAAGAGGGCGAAGCAGACATAGAAGACCCCGGTGGCCAGAGCCCAGAGCGGGCTCCCGGTCACGATGGCCGCGGCTCCGACTCCCACCTCGACCACCCCGAGGAGGCGAACCACACCGTTGGTCGCCGGAAGCCGTGCAGCGCGGAGGGCACCGGCGGTGAACCTGGGTCGGTAGACCTTCATGACCCCGGCCACGACCAACAAGGAAGCTACGGCGAGGAAGGGACCGCTCAGCAGGGGCACGGGGGCGGATCGTAGCCACGTCTCCATCGGACGACGATTCTCCGATCAGGTGGTCTCCAATCTTGTCTCACCCCTCCGTCGCGGTCGGCCCGAGCCCGGTCCGGCGGCCGGTTCCCACTTGAAGAACCGGATGGCGAGGACGGCCGCCCCCACCCCCCAAAGGGTCATGTAGCCGAGTTGCGGCCAATGAAACTGCATCCCGGTCATGGTCGGATCGAAGGCATCGCGGAAGGCATCGGCAAAATGCTTCAGGGGGAAGAAGCCGCCCGCTATCTCCATCCATCTCGGCGGATCCTGGATGGGGAAGAAGATGTCGGAGATGAACGCCACCGGGAGCAAGGTGGCATTGGTGATCGCCGGGGCGGCGTCGCCATTGGGCGAGATGGCTGCGACCAGGAGCCCGAGGGCCGCAAAGCAGCCCACGCCGACGATGAACGTGAGAAGGGCTGCAGGAAGGGTGCGGGGGAAGAGCTGGACACCGTAGAAGGCGATCCCTACTGCCATCATCACGACAATGGCGATGAAACCCAGGTACACCGCCGAGACGACCCGCCCGGCAATGTAGGCCCAGGGCGGGATCGGCGTGCCCCGGACCCGCTTGAGGATCCCGTTGTCACGAGCGATGGCGGTGCCTATGGCGAGGCTGGTGTACGACGCCGAGACCGCGGCGAACACGGCCAAGCCCGGCGTGAAGAACTGGGCGGTGGTGACACCCAGGCCATCGATGACCTCGTTGCCGAAGATTGCGGTGAACAGCACGAGAAGCATCAAGGGGAACACCATCGTGAAGAAGGCGGCGATGGGCGTTCTCCAGAAGATCTTGTTCTGGTAACGGAACTGGTGCCACACCAACAGGCCGATGCTGGGGCGGGAAGCGGCTTCAGTCGTCACCGGTCAGCTCCAGGTAGACGTCCTCGAGCGAGGGGCGGAGGACTTCCAGCTTCTCCAGCTCGACCCCGTGTTGCACCGCCCACGAGGTGATCTGATGGAGGACCTTTGTCGGTGATTCGGTCTCGACCTCGATCGCCGAACCGTTGACCTCGGCCCCCGGGATCTGGAGATCCTCGGTTCTCGACCCGTCCGGAAGAGTGAACCGGATCACCGCAGCGCCCCCGTCCCTACCCGCCAGAGACTCCGGTGTCCCATCGGCGACGATGCGGCCATGGTCGATGATTGCTATTCGATTGGCCAGCCGGCGAGCCTCGTCCATGTAGTGGGTGGTGAGCAGGATCGTCTTGCCGAGATCGGTCAGGTTCTCCAGGACGGTCCAGGCCTGACGCCGGGCCGAGGGGTCGAACCCGGTGGTCGGCTCATCGAGGAATATGAGGTCCGGGTCTCCCACCAGTCCGAGCCCCAGCTCCAAGCGACGCTGTTGGCCACCGGAGAGGGTCTTGATCCGGGCATCGGCCTTCTCCTCGAGCCCGACCATGCTGATCACCTCGTCGGCGGGGACCTGCTTGGGATACATCCCACCGTAGATTTCGAGCGCCTCCCTGATGCTCAGCTCACGTTCCACCGCCCCTTCCTGGAGGACGATGCCGATCCGCTCCCGGTACTCGCGTCCCCCCGTGGCCGGGTCGAAGCCGAGGACCGAGATCTGACCACGATCGGCCACCCGGTGCCCTTCGAGTATCTCGACGGTCGTCGTCTTCCCGGCGCCATTGGGCCCGAGAAGAGCGAATACCTCACCGGCTTCGATCGTGAGCTCCACCTCATCGACCGCGGCGAGCTCGCCGTAGTGCTTGACCAGGCCCCTGACCTCGATTGCCGCCATCCATCGAATGCTAGGTCATGGTCGGAGTGGTTCGGCTTTCGCGAGCTTCTCTGGCAGGATTCGGCGGATGGCAGCCGAATCGACGCCGACGGGACCGGTGGTGACCGGCATCGACGGCTCAGAGGCGAGTCTCCACGCCTTGCGGCATGCGATCGACGAGGCCAAGTGGCGTGATGCCGAGCTCCACGTGGTCCATGTGCTCGATGTGACCCCGGCGGTCTTGCATCTCGAGGGGGACGTGACGATCACCACCCGGGAGCTCGCCGAGAGCGACCGGGCCGAGATCTGGAGGCTGGCCCGGCCTCTGCTCGAGGACGCCGGGGTCGGAGTGGTTCGGGTCGAGCGAGACGGAGCGCCAGGAAAGGCTCTGGCTGCCTACGGCGAGGAGGTGGGGGCATCGGTCCTGGTGGTCGGCCCCCGGGGTAGGGGCATGATGAAGAAGCTGCTGCTCGGTTCGACTGCCGAGGACGTGGTTGGGTCGGCCACGTGTGACGTGCTCCTGGTCAAGCCGAGATCTGAGCCTCTGTGATCGGATGCGGCGGGCCAAATCACCTGTGCCCTTACCGGCCTGACGCCCTACAACCGACCCGTCACAGACCGCTCAGCATCTGATCCACCGGGGCGAAGTCGTCGACCAGCGGTCTCGAGCCGTCGATGAAGCGGGTCAGGTCGGCGCCGGCGACCCCCTGCTCGATCCCGCCCCTCGAGATGATGGCCGATTGCACGCCGTCGAGGTCGATCGGCTCGTTCGACCCGGCGAGGACGAAGTTCCCACCCCGCTCCCCGGCCAGATAATCGGCCGGGGCGAACACCGCCACATGCTTGAACACCTCGGTCAGGGTGGCCGCCTCGGCACGGGCGAATCGGAGCTCGGCCCGGTCGATGACGTTGATCGTGTAGATGCCCCCCGGCGCCAAACGGTCGGCGATCGTCTCCACGAATTCGACCGTGGTCAGATGCCAGGGGACGGTCAGTCCGGTGAACGCATCCCCGATCACCACGTCGACCGAACCTCTCGGGACCTGCTCGATAGACCGGCGGGCATCGTCGATGACAACCTCGGCCTGGTCCTCGAAGCCCAGGTCCCTGCGCCCGATATCGACCAGAGAGGCGTCGATCTCGAGGACCATCTGGTCTGTGCCCGGTCGGGTGGCGTCCAGATAGGCGGGGAAGGTGAAGCCACCGCCCCCGATGGAGAGGACATGGAGAGGGCCGGGCGGCATCTCGGTGTCGATGAGGTCGACCATCACCCGGATGTAGCGGAATTCGAGATGGGTGGGGTCGGCGAGGTCGACGTAGCTGTTGTGGCCGGTATCGAGGACGAGGAGTCGGCCGGAGGGCCGGTCGGGGTCGACCACGACCTGGGCGCAGTGATAGCTGGTCTCGTACTGGCAGGGACCGTCGACGACCAGGACCAACGAGATGAGCAGTAGGAGGGCGCCGACCGTCCCGGTCATGACCCCGACACCGCGACCGACCCATAGGGCAAGACCGATGACGGTGAGGGCGACGCCGACGGCGATCACGATCGGGCGGGTCGGGAACGCTGCGATCAGGACGAATCCGGTGACAAAGGTGCCGAAGATGGCCCCGGCGGTCCCGATGGCGGAGTAGGTGCCCACCACCGACCCGGTCTCCTGGAGGGAGGCGAGCCGGATCTTGACCACGATGGGGGGAATCGCCGAAAGGACTGCCGCCGGGGCGAAGAAACCCATGACGGTGATGGTGACGATCGAGAGAGGCCCGCTCGAGGTGGCCGGCCCGATCAGATCGACGATCAACGGTGATGCGATGGCGGTCAAGCCCCCGGCGACCAGCAGCGGGCCGACGAGACGCCGCGGGTCGCCCCGGTCGGCGGCGCGCCCCCCGGCCCAGGCACCGACTGAGATCCCGGCGAGGATCACACCGATGATCCCGGTGAACACCTCGAGGCTGACGCCCAGGTACGGGGCCAAGAGCCGTCCCGCCAGGATCTCGAGGATGAGGACGGAGGCCGACGTGACGAAGACGAGGGACCGGGCGAGAAACTGTGACAAGCGCTGGAGTATGCCCGATGCCGCCGGGTAGGGCGCTTCGTCCCGAAGCC
>JBOGET010000099.1:0-12381 GCA_050741975.1 Acidimicrobiia bacterium | reverse complement strand
TAGGTCTCAGGTTCTAAGTGGCGCGGGCACCATCGATGCCCGTGCAATCCAGTAGTGGCTCGATCGGAGGACCGAAGGAGCAAGGCTAACAGGTGGATTCCGATAGGTAGAATGGCTTCCCTCCCGGTTTCCCGTGACGAATCAAACGCGCATCCGCAACTTCTCCATCATCGCCCACATCGACCACGGCAAGTCGACTCTGGCTGATCGATTCCTCGAGCGCACCGGGGCGGTGACCGAGCGCGACATGAGAGAACAGGTCCTCGACACGATGGACCTGGAGCGGGAGCGGGGGATCACGATCAAGGCGCAGACGGTGCGCCTCACCCACAAAACGGACGACGGTCATGAGTACGTCCTCAACCTCATCGACACCCCGGGCCATGTCGATTTCTCCTATGAGGTGTCCCGGTCCCTCGCCGCATGTGAGGGGGCGCTACTGCTGGTCGATGCCGCCCAGGGGGTCCAGGCCCAGACCCTGGCCAATGCCTATCTGGCAGTCGATGCCGGTCTCGAGGTGATCCCGGCCATCAACAAGATCGACCTGATCGCGGCCGATCCCGATCGGGTCGCAGGCGAGATCACGAACGTGATCGGCGGGTCGCCCGAGGACATCGTGCGGATCTCGGCGAAAACCGGAGACGGTGTCGACGACCTCCTGCAGAGGCTCGTCGACCAGGTGCCCCATCCCCAGGGTGATCCCGAAGCACCGCTGCGTGCCCTCGTGTTCGATTCCTACTACGACGCCTACCGAGGGGTCGTCTGCTACGTCCGCGTGGTCGACGGGCGTCTTCGATCTGGCTTCAAGTTGAAGTTCATCGCGACGGGAGAGACCCACGATGCGGCAGAGATCGGTGTCCTCACACCGACGGCCAAACCGGTGAATGCCCTCGAGGCGGGTGAGGTCGGGTATCTGATCACCGGGGTGAAGGAGATCGACAGGATCAGGGTCGGGGACACCCTGACCGACAGCGCCAGCCCGGCGCGGGACCCGCTGCCCGGCTACGCCGAGCCCAAGCCCATGGTGTTCTCCGGGTTGTTTCCCACCGATGGCGACGATTTCGAGAGGCTGAGGGAGGCCCTGGAGAAGCTGCGTCTCAACGACGGCTCGCTGACCTGGGAGCCAGAGACCAGCCGTGCCCTCGGCTTCGGGTTCCGGGTCGGGTTTCTGGGGCTCCTCCACATGGAGATCGTCCGCGAGCGGTTGGAGAGGGAATACGACCTCGACCTGGTGGCCACCGCCCCGTCGGTCGCCTATCACGTGACCCTTCCCGGGGGCAACGTGCGGGAGATCAAGTCGCCTCAGGACCTGCCCGACCCGGGGAGCCGGATCGGCCTCTCCGAGCCCTTCGTGCGGACGATGATCCTCACCCCGAGTGAGTACGTGGGCCCGATCATGGAGCTGGTGACCTCAAAGCGCGGCGAGTTCGGAACCATGACCTATCTGAGCCCGGAGCGGGTCGAGCTCGACTACCGAATACCGCTTGCCGAGATCGTCTTCGACTTCTTCGACCTGCTCAAGTCGAGGACCAAGGGCTACGCCTCGCTCGACTACGAGCCTGCGGAATACCGGGAGGCGGATCTGGTCAAGGTGGACATCCTGCTCAACGGCCAGCCGGTCGATGCCTTCTCCGCCATCGTGCATCGGGACAAGGCTCCGGACTACGGCAAGACGATGACCAGCCGTCTGCGCGGCCTCATCCCCAGACAGATGTTCGACGTCCCCATCCAGGCTGCGATCGGGGGGCGGATCATCAGCCGGGAGACGGTCAAGGCCAAACGCAAGGATGTGATCGCCAAATGCTACGGCGGTGACGTCACCCGCAAGAAGAAGCTCCTCTCCAAGCAGAAAGAGGGCAAGAAGCGGATGAAGATGGTGGGCTCTGTGGAGGTGCCCCAGGAGGTGTTCGTCGCTGCCCTCCGCGTCGACGACGACCTATGACCGGCGGAGACGTGGATCGCCACGTGGACACGGCGGCGGCCTATGTGCACATCCCTTTCTGCTCCGCGGTCTGCCCCTATTGCGATTTCGCGGTGGTGGCCGGGGCCGACGACCTGGCCGGACGGTACATCGAGGCGGTGATCTGCGAGATCGAGGCCTCCGATCCCTGGCGCCCGCTGGAGGCGGTGTACTTCGGGGGTGGGACCCCGAGCCACGTCGACCCCATGCTTCTCGCTCGGGTCCTGGAGACTCTTCGTCGTCACCACGGCCTGGCCGATCACGCCGAGGTCTCGCTGGAGGCCAACCCGGAGGACTTCGGCCCCGCTCGTGGCGAACGGCTGAGGTCGGCGGGCTTCAACCGGGTGTCATTCGGGGCACAGAGCTTCGATGACGTCGTGCTGGCCGGTCTGGGACGAAGACACCACGGAGACGACATAGTGGTCTCGATCGAGAACGCTCGCCATGCAGGATTCGACAACGTCTCGCTCGATCTGATCTTCGGTACCCCGATCGAGACCGACTGGTCGTGGGGTGAGACGCTGCATCGGGCAGTGGCACTCGGGCCCGACCACGTGTCGTGTTACGCCCTCACCGTGGAACCGGGCACACCGCTGCACCGAGAGGTGAGGGCGGGAGCCGCCGCCCCAGATCCGGACACCCAGGCGGATCGCTACGAGACGGCCGAAGAGGTATTGGCCGACGCCGGTCTCATCCGGTACGAGGTCTCCAACTGGTGTCGGCCCGGCCGCGAATGCCGGTACAACCTGACCGTCTGGGCCCAGGGTCAGTACGAGGCCTACGGCAACGGGGCGCATCGGTTCCGGGACGGGGTGCGCAGTCACAACGTGCGCCGGGTCGACGCATACATCGCTCGGGTCGAGAGCAGCATGAGCTCGGTCGTCGGTGCCGAGGAGATCGTGGGCTGGGATGGCGAGATTGACCGTCTCTTCGTCGGTCTGCGCCGTGCGGCGGGTGTCGGGCCGGGCCCTGGTGTGGAGGCGCTTCTGCGGACCCCAGGCGGTGATCTCCTGCTGCGGGAGAAGGTCATCGACCTCTCGGCGGGCAGACTCGTCGTGCGCCGGCCCCTTCTCACCGACGAGGTGCACCGACAGGTGCTCGACCTCATCCCACCGGATGGGTGGGATGAGTCCGAGAACCCGGATAACCTCTAGGCCTGATGCTGGAAGATCGCAGATCCGAGATCCTTCGAGCCCTCGTCGAGGAGCACATCCGCTCCGGTGAGCCGGTCAGCTCCCGGGCCATCGTCGAGCGTGCCAGTCTCTCCGTCTCGACTGCCACTGTCAGGAACGATCTGGCCGCACTGGAGTCGGAGGGCTTTGTGATCCAACCCCACACTTCGGCGGGCCGGATCCCGACCGCAGCCGCCTATCGTTACTACGTCGATCATCTCGGCCCGGGCCGGCTCCGATCGACGGCGCAGGCCAAGATCAACTCCTTCTTCGGCGAGGTCCACCTCGAGCTGTCGAAACTGCTCAAGGCGACTTCGGACCTGCTGGCCGAGGTGACAGACCTACCCGCGGTGGTCGTGGCACCGGCGCTCATGGGCGACCGGGTTCGGGCACTGCACAGCGTGCAGATCACCGCCGACCAGATGCTCCTCATCGTCGTCACCGAGCGGGGCCGTCTGCTGCAACAGAGGGCCAGGGCTCGGGTCCCGATCACGACCCGCGAGCTCGAGGACGCCCATCGTGTGGTCAGTGCCGCCGCGGTGGGGATGGATCTCGGCGCGGACCTCGTGATCAGGGAAGAGGAGCTGGGCCGGCTCGACGAGCCAATCCGCGAGGCGGTACTCGCCATGAACGATGGTCTTCAACTGGCAGCCTCCGGCACGGAGATGTTCGTCGGCGGTACACAGCGACTCACCGCGGTCTGGGAAGACTTGAGCGCCGTGCAGCGGATTCTCGAGGTCCTGGCCCGTGAAGCCGAGGTGATGAAGATCCTGGCCGTCGCCTCGGGCACCTCGATCCAGATCGGAGCCGAGCTCCCGGTCCACGACGTCGACCTCGCCGTGGTGTCCAAGACCTACGATGTGGGCTCGAGCGGGGGGTCGGTGGGTGTCATCGGGCCGATGCGCATGAATTACAAGCGGGCGATATCGGCGGTCGAGGAAGTCTCCCGCGAGTTGGAGGACCGGATCAGCTCCGAACAAGACTGACCCATGCCCAAGGACTACTACGACATCCTCGGCGTCGGTAGGGATGCCACCAGCGAAGAGATCAAGAAGGCTTTTCGACGCATCGCACGGGCCACCCACCCCGACGCCAATCCCGGCGATGCTTCCTCCGAGGCCCGGTTCCGGAATGCCGCCGAGGCTTACGAGGTCCTCTCCGACCCGGACCGGCGGCGCAGGTATGACCGCGGGGACATCATCGACCTCTCCGAGTTGTTTGCGGGCTGGGGCGGTCTCGACGACCTCCTACGATCCGTCTTCGGAGAGGGATCGGTGTTCGGCTCCGGCCCACAGAGCCGCCCGGCCCGAGGGCGGGACGTCCTGATACGGGTGGATGTCGATCTCGAGGCCGCCGCCTTCGGCACCGAGGCACCAGTGAGCTTTCGCACCAAGTCGACTTGCCGGGTATGTGCGGGGACGGGGGCGGAGGGAGACGACGGCCAGACGACTTGTCCCGAGTGCGGCGGGGCCGGCTCGGTTCGCATGGCGAGACGATCCCTCTTCGGCACCATGATGACCGTCGGCACCTGCCCCAGATGCAGGGGCGAGGGAGTCCTGGTGACCAGCCCATGCCCGGCCTGCGCCGGGCTCGGCGCCGTCGACGAGGAGACAACGGTCACGGTCGAGGTGCCGGCCGGCGTGTCGTCGGGGACCAGGCTCCGTCTTTCAGGCCGTGGCGAGTCGGGTGGGCGCAACGGGCCGCCCGGTGATCTGTACGTCGAGGTCCATGTGTCACCAGACTCGCGGTTCGAGCGACACGACGCCGATCTGATCCACCATGTGTCGATAGGCATCGCCGAGGCGAGTCTCGGCACCAGGCTTGCGGTGCCCCTCATCGAGGGCGGGGAGACCGATCTCGAGATCCCGGCCGGGACTCAGCCCGGGGCCGCGTTCCGGATGCCGGGGCTGGGCGTCACCCGTCTCGGCCGGCGATCACGAGGTGACCTCCATGTCGTGGTCTCGGTAGAGGTGCCAAAGGAGCTCAGTGCCGACGAGAAAGACCTCCTCCGACGATGGGCCGACCTTCGCGGGGAGAGGACGGACCGCCCGGCATCGGCCGGTTGATGGCCTACGTCCCACATTTGTTCCTGACCGGTCCCTGGGCAGAGGACAGGCTCGAGATCTCGGACGGGCAGCGACATCACCTGGACAACGTGCTCCGTCTCGACCCGGGCGATCAGGTGAGCTACACCGATGGCGAGGGGTCGATCGGCTCCGGCTCGTATCTGGCCGGGGTCGTCACCCGGGGGAAGGAGAGCCTCGTCCCGAGACCGACCGACCTGATGGTGGTGATCGCCCCGCCCGACAATCGTGACCGGGCCCGGTTCCTGGTGGAGAAGCTTGCCGAGTTGGGGGTGGCCAAGCTTTGTTTCCTCCACACCCGGCACGGACAGGGTCGACCACCGAAAGTGGAGCGGCTCCGCTTCTGGGCAGTGGCCGGTCTGGAGCAGTCCCGGGGGGCGTGGCTCATGAAAACCACCGAAGGACTAGTCACCTTTTCGGATTTACAGCCGCCCTTCGCCGTGTGTGACAGGGGTGGGACCCGGGAGAAACCTTCCGCGCGGACAGTGGTCATCGGCCCGGAGGGGGGCTGGGCCCCCGGAGAGGTCCCGGAACAGGCGATCCGCTTCGACCTGGGTGACACGGTGCTCCGTCTGGAGACGGCTGCCCTGGTCGCGGCGGCGCGGTTGGCGTGAATGCTGGTATGGCCGGGATGGAAGAAGTAGCATCTCGCCACGGGCTTACGGGAGAATATCTTGGTGGACAAATTCAGCGCATCGCTGGGTCTGCGCTTGAGGGCGGCGCGACGTCAGCGTGGCTGGTCCTTGGGAGAGCTGGAATCGTACACCGGGGGTGAGTTCAAGGCATCCGTGGTCGGTGCCTACGAGCGCGGTGAGCGCGCGCTCAGTGTTCAGCGACTGGTGCGTTTGGCGGAGATCTATGCCGTGCCCCCCGCCGACCTCCTCCCCATCGGGAGCACCGAACGTGGGATGATGATCGATCTGGATCTCGCCGCGGAGTCAAGAGACGGAGATTTGATCGACCGTTATCTCGCTGCCATCCATTTCCTCAGGCGCGAGGGGCGGCCCGACGAGGTGCGTGACTCGGACAAGGCGGTTATCGCATCGCTCCTGGAATCCACCGTCGACGCGGTCTCCGGGCCGGACTGAAAGTTCTGAATCAAGCCCCGGCGGCACCTACAATGTTCGCGACGCCACCGAGTGGGCGTCACTTCCTGTGTCCACTGAGCAAATCGACTCGCGGTTACGCGTCCCTAGCCACCATCTGATGCTGGATCTCCTCGGGGAGGCCGATCGACACCTCCGTCAGGTCGAATCCCATTTCCCGGGGGTGCGTTTCGTCGCGCGCGGGGACGAGGTGGCGCTCAAGGGCCCCCACACCGAGGTCGACCGGGCCCGCACCGTGCTCGAGGAGCTTCTCATCCTGGTCCAGGAGGGGCACGCCCTCGACTCGGCACGGGTCGACGAAGTGGTGAAGATGGTGATCGAGGACGTTCCCAGCCCTTCAGGGGTTCTCACCGATGGGATCCCGGTGGGACGTGGCCGGATGATCCGCCCCAAGACCCACGGGCAGCAGAAGTACATGGAGGCGATCAGGGAGAACACCCTCACCTTCGGGATCGGGCCCGCCGGGACCGGCAAGACCTATCTGGCCATGGCCGCCGCCGTGGACAGTCTGGTGAGCGGCTCGGTGCGACGCATCATCCTCACCCGTCCCGCGGTGGAAGCGGGGGAGAGGCTGGGATTCCTACCCGGCGATCTGGCCGCCAAGGTGGACCCTTACCTACGTCCCCTCTACGACGCCCTCTGGGACATGTTGGGCCCCGAGGAGACGGCGGCGCTAGTGGAGAAGGGAACCATCGAGATAGCTCCGCTCGCTTATATGCGAGGAAGGACTCTCAACGATGCCTGTGTCATCCTCGACGAAGCCCAGAACTCCACGCCGGAACAGATGAAGATGTTCCTGACACGGCTTGGGTTCAACTCCAAGATGATCATCACCGGGGACATGACGCAGACCGACCTGCCCGATAACCGACGCTCGGGTCTCAACGTGGTTCGTGAGATCTTGAGCGACATCCCGGGTGTGTCTTTCGTCGAGCTCAGTGCCCGGGACGTGGTCCGCCACCGTATAGTCGCCTCGATCGTCGAGGCCTACGCCCGTTTCGAGAGCAAGGCCAACTGATGCCACGGCCCACCCTGGTACGTCTGGCAACGTTCCTCGCCACCGTGGTGGCGGCATGGGGGGTGCTCTCCCTGGGAGGGGGATCCGAGGAGTTCGGTGATCTGAAGCCGGGCGAGCTGGCCGAGCAAGACCACCACGCACAGGTGAAGCGCGACGTGATCGACACCGCGGCCACGGCGGCGCAGAAGCAGGCCGCCCGAGACTCGGTCTTGCCCATCTTGCGCACCGACACTGAGGTGCAGACGGAGGTGGAAGATCAGGTCAACGACCTCTTCGACTCGCTCGAAGAGGTCGTCATCGGCCCTGTCGAGCTGACCACCAACACCACGATCCCCTCCACCACCACCTCCACCGAGGCTGAAGGCACCTCGACCACCGAAGCGGTCGAGGCCGAGGCGACCACGGTGACCGGTCTCGTCTTCCTCGACGTCGACGGGATGCCCGGGTTCCAGAGCGAATCGGAGTCGACCCACATCGACGCCGGCTATGCCGGCATCGGTGTCGTGGTCAGCTCGAACGGGATCCAGGTCGAAGCCGAGTCTTCACTCGATGGCATCTGGTCGGCGGAGGTCCCGCCCGGAGAGGTGGTGGTGACCACCCTCTCCAATGACGACGATGTCCCCGAGTCGTTCCAATTGGGCACCGAGAACGGGCAACAGGTGCTCGAATGCTTCGCCGGGGAGAGCTGTGAGGCCCAACCCGTGGGATTCTCACCCTCCGTCACCCCTATCGACCAGGTAGTGGCGGAGATCACCACCACGGCCTTCCTAGACGAGAACACAGCCTCGATCCTGGCCGCGGCGGCCTCCGACGACATCACCAGGAGGGCCCTCGGCCTGCGCAGCCATCTGGAGACGATAAGGAGCGCCACGCTCGATCGCATCTACAGCGAGTTCGGGAGTGGGGTCACCTCGGAGAATCTGCCACAGATCCGGGCTCAGCAGGGAAGCACCCCGCCACTCGTCTTCTACGAGGGGGAGGGGCAGGATGCGGTCGCCGGGCAGGCAGCCGGGGAAGTGGTGGCGGCGTACCTGCAGCCGAATCGGGTGGTGGACGAGGCGGCCACCGACGTGGAGCGTGACGCCCGGGAAGCCCTGGTCGATCCCGTGGAGGTGCCCTTCGACGAAGGCCAGACCATCGTCGCCGCCGGAGAAAGGCTGACCCAGCTCGACATCGATGCGATCCGCCAGACCAGCGGCCTTGTGACGGAGACCCAGCAAGGCGGGCTCCTTGGGGTGCTGGCGGTGCTGGTCGGGGTGCTCGGGTTGTACCTGTCGAGATTCCGGCCCGAGTTCTGGGCCCGACCTCGGATGATCGCCTTGCTCGGGATTCTGATCGTGCTGGCCGCCGGAGCAGTCAGGGGGACGGAACTCCTCGAGGGCACGGCGAGCTGGTACGTCCTGCCGGCCGTGGCCTTCGGCTTCATGACCGCCGTCCTCTTCGATTCGAGGATCGCCGTCCTCATGGCCCTCGCGGTCGGGGTGGTGGCAGCCGCCGGGACACAGGACACCGGGGTGGCGGTCTACGGAACACTCGCCACGGTGGCACCGATCCCATTCGTCAGCTCGGTGAGCAGCCGTGGAGCATTCCGCACCGCGGTCGTGCTCTCCGCCGTTGCCGCGGCATTGATCGCCGGGGCAACTGCCTGGTACTTCCATGCGGGTACCAATGATGTCCCCTTCACCGTGCTCGGCGTGGAGCTCGGCATCCCGCTCGGCCTCATCGGAAAGTCGATGGTCTGGGCATTCGGTGTGTCGGCCATCGCCTCGCTGATCGGGCTCGCCGCCCTTCAGTTCTTCGAGGCGGCCTTCGACATCACCACCAACCTCAGCCTGCTCGATCTGACCGACCGCAACCACGAGGCGCTTCAGCTCCTCCAGGAGAAGGCCTTCGGCACCTTCAACCACTCGCTGATGGTGGGGACGCTGGCTCACGGCGCGGCCCGCGCCATCGGCGCCAATGCCCTTCTGGCCCGGGCCATGGCCTACTACCACGACCTGGGGAAGACGGAGAACCCGACGATGTTCATCGAGAACCAATTCGGCATCCAGAACCCGCATGACTTCCTCACCCCCCAGGAGTCGGCCGAGGCCATCCGGAGGCATGTCACCGACGGTGTCGCGCTCGCCCGCGAGTTCAAGATCCCGTCGGACGTGGCCACCGGGATCGTCAGCCATCACGGCGACGGGATCATGCGCTTCTTCTATGAGAAGGCGCGGGCTCAGAGCAATGGGGAGGTCAACCCCGACGAATTCCGCCACATCGGGCACAAGCCCCGGACCGTGGAGTCCGCGATCGTCATGCTCGCCGACTCGCTGGAGGCGGCGTGCCGCGCCAACTTCCAAACCGAGGAGCCGACTCCGGAGGCGATCGAGAAGGTGGTGGACCGGGTCATCGACGAGAAGCTCAACGACGGCCAGCTCTCCGAATCACCCCTCACCCTCTCCGAGATGACCTCGATCCGCTCCGCCTTCCTCGATTCGCTGGTGGGTCATTATCATCAGCGAATCGCCTATCCCAACTTCCCCGGATCTTGATGGACGATCCTCCCAGTCGAAGACCCTGCGCCGGCCCGTGAGCGTCTTCCTGGCCGACGAACAGGGTGAAACGCTCGGTCTGGAGCAGTTACGCCGGTTGGCCGAGGTCGTCTTGTCCGAGGAGGGCTACGACAGGGACACGGAGGTGACCGTGCTCCTGGTCAACGAAGACGAGATGGCGTCTTACAACGAGCGGTTTCTCGATCGCCCCGGGCCTACGGACGTGCTCGCTTTCCCCGTCGAGGAGCTGCTGCCCGGTGTGGTGCCCGACCACGACTCGAACGGCCCGCCGCTCGTCATCGGCGATGTCATCGTCGCCCCTGCCTATGTCAGACGTCAGGCATCCGAGAACGACGTCGCCTTCGAGGAAGAGATGGCTCTCATGGTCGCCCACGGCATCCTCCACCTCCTCGGGTACGACCACGTCGAGGATGACGATGCCGAGCTGATGGAACGACGGGAGGCGGAGTTGCTGTCCCTGGTCGGGGTGAAGCGACGGTGACCGCCGCCATCCTCGTCGTGGCCGTGGTCGCCCTGGCTCTCGCCGCGTGGCTCCGAGCTGCCGGGGCGGCGATCACCGGAGTGCCCAGGGCAGATGCCCTGCGTGACGCTTCCGACGAGGTGCGTGGTGCCCGGATCGTGGCCGATCTGCTCGACGAGCGGGAGATGATCACACCGGCGGTCGCCTTGGTCGGCTCGGGGCTGTTGGTGGTGGCCGCGGTGTCGGCCACAGCCGTCTTCGCCGCCGGTGAGACAATGGGGACGGCCATCGGCCACGCCGTCGGCGTTTTCCTGGTCGTCTTCTTGCTCGGTGACCTGGCACCGAGACAGCTCGGCCGTCGCAAACCTCGGGTGGTCGCCTATTCCTCGGCTCGACTGCTGGCGCCGGCCGTTGGTCTCGGCGGATGGGCCAACGATCTGATCCACGACTCGAACGGGTACGAAGAGGACGGCGAAGAGCCGCCACCCGAGGCCGTCACCGAGCAGGAGCGGGAGATGATCGACTCTGTGCTCGAATTCGGCGAGACGGTGGTGCGCGAAGTGATGACGCCGCGGCCCGACATGGTCACTATCCCGGTCACCGCCTCCCTCGACGAGCTGATCTCGGTCACCACCGACGAGGGTTTCTCCCGGATCCCGGTGATGAGCAACGGCGACGTGGTGGGCATGGTCATCGTCAAGGATCTCCTGCCGATGCTCAGCGAAGGCAGTCGCCCGGCGTCGGTCGCCGAGGTCATGCGACCCGTGGAGTTCATCCCCGAGACCAAGCTGGCCTCGGCCTTGCTGGGGGAGATGCAGGCCAACCACCTCCACCAGATGATCGTGATCGACGAGTACGGGGAGGTGGCCGGTCTCGTCACCATCGAGGACCTGCTCGAGGAGTTGGTGGGTGAGATCGCCGACGAGACCGACGAGGACGAGACATTCATCTCCGCCCGTTCCGATGGCGGATGGGACGTCGATGCCCGGCTCCCCGTCGACGAGCTGGCCGAGGTTGCCGGCGTCGACCTGCCGGACGAGGACTGGGACACGGTGGGCGGTCTGGTCATGGGCCTCGCCGAACGGGTGCCCGACGAGGGGGAGCAGTTCTCCTACGGCCCGCTGACCCTGACGGTGACCAGGATGCAGGGGCGCCGGGTGGCCGATGTGGCCGTCTCGGTCTCGGAGGCCGTGGACGCCGAATGAAGTCGGGGTTCGTACCCGTCGTGGGTCGCCCCAACGTCGGCAAGTCGACCTTGGTCAACCTGCTGGTGGGGTCCAAGGTGGCCATCACCTCGTCCCGGCCTCAAACGACACGCAACGCCATACGTGGCGTGGTCAACGGCCCCGACCCCGATGATCCCGAGTATCAGATCATCCTCATCGACACCCCGGGGCTGCACAAGCCGCGCAACGAGCTGGGGACCAGGCTGAACTCGTTGGTGTACGGGACATTGAGTGACTCCGATGTCGTGGTCTTCCTGATCGACGCCACCATGCCGGTCGGTCCCGGCGACCGGCTCATCGCCGAGCGTCTCGATGAGGCCGACGCCGAGGTGATCGTCGTCGTCAACAAGCTCGATGTCGCCGGCCGCGGCCAGGTGGTCGAGCAACTGGCCTCGGCGGGCGAGTGGGACTTCGCCTCCTACGTCCCGGTCTCCGCCGTCGACGGTACCGGTGCCCCCGAGCTCGTCGACGAGATCGTGGCCCGTCTCCCCGAGGGCCCGGCCTATTACCCGCCGGGCATGACCACGGATCAGCCGGAGACCCTGGTCATAGCCGAGATCGTCCGGGAGAAGTTCCTGGATCGCCTTCGTGAGGAGCTGCCCCATTCGCTGATGGTGGTGGTGGAGGATATGGAGCAGCGGGAGAGCGGGTTGATCGACATCGCCGCCGACGTCATTGTCGAGCGCAAGAGCCAGAAGGGGATCGTGATCGGGAAGGGTGGCTCATTGCTGCAGACGGCAGGCACCGAGGCCCGTCACGATCTTGAGGCGCTCTTGGGGAATCGGGTCAACCTGAGC
>JBOGET010000098.1:0-41280 GCA_050741975.1 Acidimicrobiia bacterium | reverse complement strand
CGGTCCAGCTCAGAGTATGGGCATAGCCCTCGAGGTCGAACGAGTTCTGGTGCATGTACTCGGCAATCGCCACCGGGTCGTCACCCACCTCACCGACCGCCTGGGCCACCATGGTCACGATCCCGTGTCCGGCGACCGCGTCGTCCGACATGAACGAATTCTCGGAGAATGAGAAGTAGCGCTCGGCCAGAGCGGCGTAGGCGTCGCCGCTGTAGTCGGCGCAAGCGAAGTCGGCAGACCGGCCGATGGCGACGTCCGGCTGTTGCCCGACCGCCAGGTCGGGTGGGACCCAGGCGCCGGTGACCGGGACGTCGCCGATCAGGTCCGCCGACAGCCCGAGGATCGCCGCGTTCCCTGGCGGGTGACCGGTGGCTACCACCATCTCGGCGCCGGCATCGGCCATGTTCCGAACAAACGGCGTGAAGTCGGTGTCCGGGGGAACCGGCGCCACCTGGATCTCGCCATAGTCGACACCTGAGCCCTCGAAGGTGGTCTCCACTGCCGCAGCAAACGCCTGACCCCAGGCGTAGTCGGCGACGATGACCCCGACGTTGGTCAAGCCTTGCTCCTGGGCGTACTGGAGCACCGGGCCCGCATCCATCGGTGCGGCGGGAAGACAGGTTCGGAACATATAGCGGCTGTCGGCGGTGAGAGCGACCTCGGTCCCCGACTTGATCAGGAACGTCGGCATCTGCAACTCCTCGGCGACTGGTGACACCGCTGCGCCGACTGTGCTGGAGATGATGCCGCCAAGCGCCACCACACCGTCCTCGACCAGCCGTTCGAAGCCGGTGACACCGGCATCGGCGTCGTTCTCCGAGTCCTGCTCGACGATCTCGATCACCCGCCCGTCGACACCACCCGCGGCGTTGATCTCCTCGGCGGCGAGAAGCATCCCGTCCCGGGCCTGGACGGCCCAGGGAGTGAATCCGGTCAGGTCGGACAGCATTCCGATCCTGATCGGCTCGCCGGACGGCGCAGCAGTGGTGTCCGTCGGCGCCTCCGTCGTTGCCGGGGCGGTTGTGGTGTCCGGCGCCGACTCCGTGGTGCCGGGCGCCCCCGTGGTGTCGCTAGCCCCGTCGCCGTCGCAGGCCGCCCCGATCAGGGCCATGACGGCGACCAACACAAGCAATCTCACGCTCGGGCGAATCTTCCTCATGCGTCCTTCCTCCTCATCAAACACGTCGGTGGCGCCATCGCCCGGTTTGGCCCAGGCAAGGACGGTCACGGCACGTGGTCCGGATGACCCTAATCTCCCGACGATTCCGAGGACGGCCAGAACCGGGCCGTCCTCCTCTCCATGTCAATACGCCCGCGGGAAGACCATCCCATCCATCAGCTTGCGTGCCGTTCGGATGATCCCGGCGCTGCGCACTTTGACCTCGGAGCCCGGGTCGAGTTGGACGGTGGCGTCGAATGTCCCCGTCGGATGCTCGATTCGGATCACATCCGAGCCCGGGTCGAGACGGGCCAATTGAGCGGCGGGGGATCCGGGGAGAAGACACACTGTTGCAACGGTGACGGCGCCGAGCACACCAATGGCCTGATGGCAGCGATGCGGGATGAAGGTCCTCGTCGAGATGGCTCCTCCGGCTCGTGGCGGGGAGACGAGGGTGACCTTAGGAACGGTGGTTCGAGAAACGTCACCCAAGTTCATCAAAGGCCCAGCCATGAGACGAATGCCTTCGAGGGTCTGCCGCAAGCTGTCATTGGCCTCCAGCTCTTCACAGCTCTCGTACCCGGTGACCCCGACATCGGAGGCCCGGAGGATGATCACCGGCATCCCGTTGTCGATCATGGTGGCCTCGACGCCGCCGACGTGGTCGACCACACGCCCGGTGGGGAGGAGAGCTCCCGTGCTGGAGCCGGCGATGTTCTCGAACTCGATCAAGACCTCCGCGGCCGCTCCGGGGACGCCGGCGATCTCGGTGTCCCCGGCGTAAACGGGGATTCCGTTTTCGACCGGAAAGGTGGCCACCGCCACTCCCCCGGTGTTCTTCATGAGGATCCGCACCGAGGCCCGCCCATCGGCGGGGTCGATCAGCCCTCTTTCCACGGCGAAAGGGCCTACCGCAGCCAACATGTTCCCGCAGTTCTGCTTGTCGGTGATCTCAGGTCGATCCACCGAGACTTGAAGGAAGAGATACTCGAGGTCGACGTCATCACGATCGGACGGAGCCACCACGGCCACCTTCGTGGTGAGGGGGTGGGCTCCTCCGACACCATCGATCTGTCTCGGGTCTGGTGAGCCCATGACGCGAAGCAGCAGGTCATCGCGCTCGCCGTCGCTGGATGGGAGATCGTCGGCGACGAAAAAGGCCCCTTTCGAGGTGCCGCCCCGCATCAACATGCAGCGAATGCCTGGGAGAGTGGAAGTCATCGAGTGATCGGGTGCCTCGTCGGCGAAGATAGCGACCAGGGTCACAGATAGGGTTGTCGCGATGAGTCAGGAATCGCTTCTGGTGATCAGCGCCCACGTCGGGGACTTCGTCTGGAGAGCCGGAGGCGCTATCGCGCTCCATACCTCGCGAGGCAACGCTGCCACCGTGGTCTGCCTCGCCTACGGGGAGCGCGGAGAGTCGGCGCGATATTGGCGCCAGGGCATGGACCTCCGGCATGTGAAAGAGGCGCGGCATGCCGAGGCGGAGGCGGCCGCCAAGGTCCTGGGCGCCGATCTGCGTGCATTCGATGCCGACGACTATCCCCTCGTGGAGACCCCTGAGCTCCTCGACCGACTGGTGAAAGTGATTCGGGAGGTCCGCCCCAGCATCGTCATCACCCATACCGAGCGCGACCCGTGGAATCGCGATCACGAGGCTGCGCACTCGATCGCAACCCAAGCCCGCATCCTCGCCCAGGCGGCCGGCTACGACCCCGGCAGCGAGGTGATCGGGGCACCACCTGTGTTCCTCTTCGAGCCCCACCAAACCGAATACTCCGGCTTCATGCCCGACGTGCTCCTCGACATCACCGAGGTGTGGGATCGGAAGCTGGAGGCGATGCGATGCATGAAGGGCCAAGAGCACCTCTGGGACTACTACACGGATGTGGCGACCAGACGAGGAGTTCAGGCCATGAGAAACTCGGGCCCGAATCTCGGGCTGATGACCGACGCCAAAGCCGAGGCCTACCAGCGGGTTTATCCCCAAGTGGCCAGAGGGCTCGCCTGAGATGGGTGACGGTGTTGTGGTGCGAAGGGTGCCCCGAGCCGACCCGGACATCGTCGCCGGGTTGGGCGAAGCCGGGGTGGCCACCGTTCACGAGTCGGGTGTGCCTTCCCTCCTCGATGCGGGGATCAGACCCATCCAGCAAGGTGCGCGCATTTCAGGCTCCGCGGTGACCGTCTCCTGCGCGCCCGGGGACAACATCATGGTCCACGCCGCGGTGGAGGTCATCGAGCGGGGGGACGTCCTGGTGGTGGCCACGACCTCGCCTTCGACCCACGGGATGTTCGGTGAGCTGCTCGCCACCTCGGTGATGACCAGAGGATGTGTCGGTGTAGTGGTCGATGCCGGGGTGCGTGACGTGTCCGATCTGCGCCGCATGGGCCTTCCCGTCTGGTCACGGGCCGTCCACGCCGCGGGAACCGTGAAGGCCGCTCCGGGCTCGGTGAACATCCCGGTGGTATGCGGGGGCGTGACGGTGGGCCCGGGAGATGTGGTGGTGGCCGACGACGACGGGGTGGTCGTCGTGGAGCGGGATCGTGCAGGGGAGGTGCTGGAGGCGGCCTGTCGGCGTCTGGAGAGGGAAGAGGAAGTCAGGGCTCGTCTCTCTGCGGGTGAGCTCGGTGTCGACTTCTACGGATTTCGGGAGCGTCTCGAGGAGATGGGGGTGCGTTGGATCGAGACCATCGAGCCCTGATGACGCGATGAGAGTGGCCGTCCTCGGGCTGGGTGAGGCGGGGTCGATCATCGCCCCTGATCTGGCTCGGGCCGGCGACGAGGTCCAGGGCTCGCCCCCGCCGCGGTTCCCACACCTCGAGGCGTATAGCATCACGCCCGGCCCGACATGGCCGTGGGCCGATGCGAGCTGGTACTGGCGGTGACTCCGGGGGCCCAGGCTCGTGCCGCACTGGACGGAGTCCTCGACGCTCTCGGGGACCAAGCCGTCTATGCCGACCTCTCGACGGGCTCTCCAGGCCTGAAGGGGGAGTTGGCCGCGGTGGTTGCGGGCCGCGGGGCCTGCTTTGCCGGACGTCGCACTGATGTCACCGATCCCGGGTCATGGTCTGACCGGGCCCCCCTGGTCTCGAGAAGCGGAGCAAAGCAGTTCGCCGACTCGATGAATGCCCGGGGTGGGAACGTCGAAGTCGTCGGAGCCCGGGCCGGTGAGGCGCGACGCGCAAACTCCTGCGCAGCGTGATGATGAAGGGTCTGGCTGCGCTGTTGATGGAGAGCATGGAGGCTGCGCAACTCGCCGGTGAGAGTGACTGGCTCTGGGACCACCTCGTCGACGAGCTCACGACCCTCGATACCGCCTTGCTCGCCGGCTCCTACTCGGCACGGCCCCACATGCGGAGCGGCGGCTGGATGAGATGAAGGCCGTCCGAGAGCTGCTCGTCGAGCTCGGTTTGCCCGCCCACATGACCACCGCCAACGTCGACCATCTCGAGCGTCTCTTGACCGAGCGGACGCGTGACATCTCGCTCGAGCAGTCGATCTCAACGCTCAGAGCCAGGTGTCGTCGGACCATCCCTCCAGGTCGTATTCGGCGAGACAACTCGCCACCAGCTCATCGAATCGGGCGGTCAGGCCCCGTATCCCCGCGAAGCGGAGCACGTCGAGGCGGATCTGGTCCTGGTTGCCCCCGTAGTTGACCTCGTACCAGGAGTGGCGCGAGCCGAACTCGCTGCCAACCGCGTCCCAGATCAGCTTGAACAACTTGACCCGGTCGTGGGCATCGCCCTGCGAGCCGCGGTAGTACCGGTCGATCAAGGGCCGCAGGTCTTCGTTGAGCAGATCCAGGTTGGACGATGGGGTCACCAGGGGCGCTCCACCCAGGAGCTCTGTGAAGATGTCACGGGCCTTGGGGAATGCTTGGGTGCCGAAGAGCCGGATCAGAGTGGCGTACTCCAGGGCTGGGACGATGCTCCCGCCGGGCCCGGGCTGGGTCTCGTGGCACAACGTCGATGTGATCCCCCAGATGAGGTTTCGCCACCCGATCAGCTCTCCGAGCTTGGCCTGCACCCCGCGGAACTCCGATGTGCCGTTGGCCTCCAACCCTCGAGCCAGAAGCCCGCAGAGGAACTCCAGCTTGATGGCGAGCCGGGTCCCCGACTGGAGGGTGTAGCGGGGCATGAATCCGGACTGGGCGTAGAACCCGGTCGCCTTCTCCACGTCACGGTAGACGAGGACGTCCTGCCAGGGAACGAAGACCCGGTCGAATATGGCGACCGCGTCGTTCTCGTCGAACCGGGCCGACAGCGGGTAGTCCCACGGTGACCTGACCGCCCGCTCATAGGAGGGGCGGCTGACCAGCTTCATCCCGGGGGCGCCCATGGGCACGATGAAGGCGAGGGCGTAATCGTCCGCCTTCCCCGGCTCCAGATTCACCGCGCTGTTCTGGGCGACGAAGGTGGCATGGGTCAAAGCCGAGCCGGTAGCCAGCATCTTGGCGCCCTCGACCACCATGCCGTCGTCCCGCTCCTGGACGACGTGCACGAAGACGTCCTCCACGTCGTGCACCTCCCGGTTCCGATCGATGGGCGGGTTGATCAGGACGTGGTTGAGGAACAGACATTGCTCGGCATAGTCCCGGTACCAGGATCGGGCGCTGTCCCCGAATGGCTCGTACCAGTCGGGATCGGCCCCAAGGCTGGCCATGAACGACGCCTTGTAGTCGGGTGACCGCCCCATGTAGCCGTAGGAGAGACGAGCCCACACCGCCAGCGCCTCTCGGGCCGCCAACAGGTCGGCGGAGGTGTAGCTGGGCATGAAGAAGCGATGGGTCGATATCCCCTGCCGATCCTCGCCCAGCATCACGTCGCGAAGCGCCGGGTCGTGCAGGGTGTCGTACATCCTGGCCACCGAGCGGGCCGCATTGCGAAAGCCGGGGTGGGTGGTCACGTCCTCGACCCGCTCCCCGTCGATCCACACCTCGCGGCCGTCCCGTAGCGACTCCAGATAGCTCTCCCCGGTCAGCAGCCTGCTGCCCATGCCGGTGTTCGAGCTCAGCTCGTCTCCCGGAGTCTGAAGCGCTGGATCTTGCCGGTGGCGGTGCGGGGGAAGTCGTCGACGTACTCCACGACATGGGGGAACTGGTAGCGCTGGAGGCCCGACTTGCACCACTGCTGCAGCTCGGGCAGCAGTCCTCCGTCTTCGGCCACCCCGTCGGCGAGGATGACCACCGCCTTGATGCGGGACGCGTGCTCGACGTCGACCGCGACCACCGCCGCCTCCCGCACCGAGGGGTGCTCCATGAGGCGGTTCTCTATCTCGATGGGACTCACCCAGAGCCCTCCGACCTTCATCATGTCGTCGACGCGGCCCTCGTACCAGAAGTACCCGTCCTCATCCTGTCGGTACCTGTCCCCGGAGAGGAACCAGTCGCCGCGGATCTTGTCCCGGCTCCGCTCGTATTGATGCCAGTACATGGTCAGGGCGCTCGGCCCCCGGACGTACATCTCACCGGCCTCCCCCACCGGGCACACGTTGCCGTCCGGGTCGCGGATCTCCAGGTCGTAGCCGTCGAGGGGTGTGCCCGAGGTCCCCGGTCTGACCTGGCCCGTCCGGTTCGAGCAGTAGATGTGGAGCATCTCGGTCGAGCCGACGCCGTCGAGGATCTCGATCCCGGTTCGATCATGGAAGCGACGCCAGATCTCCGGCGGCAACGGCTCGGCGGCGGAGATGCCGAGCCGCACCGACGACCAGTCGGTCTTGTCGAACCCGGGATGGGCCAGGACGGCGTTGTACAGGGCGGGCACGGAGAAATAGAGGGTCGGCCGATGGGTGCCGACACGCTCCAGGAGGCGGTCGGGCGTGGGTCGACCGGTCAGGTAGACCGAGGTGGCCCCGGCCCACATGGGGAAGGTGAGGTTGTTACCCAGACCGTAGGCATGGAACATCTTGGTGCTGGAGAACACCACGTCCTCCGGCCCGATCCCCAGCACCGGCTCGGCGTAGAGCCGGCAGGTGGCATCGACGTCGGCGTGCCGGTGGACCACTCCCTTCGGCCTCCCCGTCGACCCCGAGCTGTAGAGCCAGAAAGCCATGTCGTCGGGATGGGTGCTCACCGGGTCGACCTGATCGGTCCCCTCCTCCATCCAGACATCGACGGACTCGGCACCATCCGGCCCTTGACCGTTGGCCACTCCGAGAACGACCTCCGGTCTCGCCGCCACCTGGGGGCCGACCACGTCGAGGAAGACGCTGTCGACGATGGCAGCCCGGGCGTATGAGTCGTCGAGGAAGTAGCCGAAGTCATCGGGCCGGGCCAGGAAGTTGACCGGGACCGGGACCGTCCCGATCCGCATCGCCCCGAGGAACACCGCAGGGAAGACCGGGGTGTCGTCGAGGACCATCAGGATGCGATCCTCACGGCCCAGGCCCAGCCCGCGGAGCCGCGCCGCCACCCGGTTCACCGCCGCATGGAGCCGTCCTGCCGACCAGGAGACATCGTCGGCAGTGATGAGGATGACGTCCTCTTCCCGACCCGTCTCCACCCAGCCGTCGATCAGAGTGCTGACGTTGGCGTCTGTCTGCATCTGTTGCGAGGTTATCCAACTCGCTTCACGCCTGCGGACTAACCGGTCAGTCAGAGGAGCACCTGGATAACCTGCTCCGATGGTCGAGGAAAGGGCCCCCGGCGGGTCGATGGTGGAGATCGATGGTCGCCGGCTGGAGTACCGGGTGATCGGGGAAGGCATGGGCCCGAAGCTCGTCTTCCTCCATGAAGGGCTGGGCAGCAAGGACCTGTGGCGGGACTTCCCCGGCGACGTTGTCGAGGTCACGGGTCGACCCGGGCTGGTCTACAGCCGGGAGGGACACGGCTGGTCCGATCCGGTCAGGGAGCCGAGGACGCCTCGCTTCATGCACTACGAGGCGCTGGTGGTCCTCCCCCGACTCCTCGAGCGGCTGGAGGTCTCGGCTCCGATCCTGATCGGTCACTCCGACGGCGCCTCCATCGCTGTCATCCATGCCGGGGCCGGACGACCGGTGGCGGGTCTGGTACTGCTGGCGCCGCACGTCTTCGTCGAGCGGGAGTCGATCGCCGCGATCGAGAGCGCCCGGGCCCGATTCGAGACGACCGACCTCCCCCAGCGCATGGCCCGGTATCACCGTGACCCGTATTCGACGTTCCACGCCTGGAATGACATATGGCTCGACCCGGGGTTCCGGGACTGGAACATCGAGGACTCGCTGTCCGGGATCACCTGTCCCATCCTTCTCATCCAGGGCCTCGACGACGAGTACGGGACCCTGGCCCAGGTAGATGCGATCGAGCGAGGTCTGCGCGGCCCGGTCGAGCGTCTCCTGCTGGCCGATTGCGGCCACTCCCCCCATCTCGCCCAGCCGGCCGCGGTGTTGGCGGCGACCGGCAGATTCGTGAACCGGATCACGGGAGAGGCCTGATGACAGCCTCGGTCACCATCACCCGTCGCATCGAATGGATGGACACCGACGCCGCCGGGATCTGGCACTACTCGACCGCCATCCGTTTCGCAGAGGCCGCCGAGACCGAGCTCCATCGCCAACTCGGGATCATCGACCTCACCTTCGGTTTCATCCCCCGGGCCCACGTCGAGTTCGACTTCCATCGCACCGTCCGCTTCGACGACCTCATCGACATCAACTTGTCGGTGTCAGACGTCGGAACGACATCGGTGACCTATGACGTGACCATGACCTGTCACGACCAGCCGGTGGCCACCGGCAAGGTGGTCACAGTGTTCATCGATCACGAAGGAAAGCCGACTCCGTTGCCGACGGAGCTGAGGAAAGCGCTCGGCATGCCCTGACACCCGCCGGGCGGGCTATGTGTCAGAAGGGGGCTATGTGTCAGAAGGGACCGCGTCCGGCCCTGGATCGCCGCCCTCGGCGACCGTGACCAGGCGCCCGCTGTAGTACTCCCACCCCTGGGTATGGATTGGCACCTCCTCGGGTGGCAGACCGTGATGGGTGAGCCGAAGCCGGGTGCCATGACCCTCGGCCATCAGCTCGATCTCGACCGTCGTCGAGCCTGGGGGAACGCCAGGATGATCGACCCAGCCCCAGGTGAAGACCACACGCCGGCCAGGGTCGACCTCGACGAACTCGCCCCGCGCTCTGGTGCCGTTGGACATCGAAATCGAGAAGATCCCTCCTCGCTCGGGTCGGATGGTGGCGTCTTCACCCTGCCAGCGAGCCCACTTCTCCGAATCTGTGAGGTAGGAGTACACGACCGACGGTGGGGCCGCGATGAGACGCTCCACCACGATTGGATCGTTCACTTGGGCTCGCCGGTCGACATGTCCCCCTCGATCGTCTCGGAGAGGTGGTCGAGAGTCTTGGACCACATCTCTTCGAGGACCACGCGCAACGAGCCCAGGCTCTCCTTGTCGGCCCGGTAGTAACGATGATTGCCGTCCTTCCGCATCGCCACCAGCCCGGCCCCGCGCAATACCGAAAGATGCTGGGATACCGCCCCGAAAGTGACCGCGGACCGGGCGGCGATGTCGCCGGCGGCCATTTCGGTGTCCCAAACCAGGGCGAGGATCTCGCGTCGTCGCGGCTCGGCGATCACCTGGAGCACATCCATTCAGGCTACTTTAGCCTATGTTGAATTAGGACGAAGGCGGAGATATAGTCACGACTGAAATACTTGGTTTCCGAGGAGGAGGGTGATATGGGTGACTATGCGATCAGGGCTCGGTTCGAGGTCGCCTGCCCACCTCATTCCGTGATGAGATGGCTCGACAACGCGGCGGGAATCGCCGGCTGGTGGTCCGACAGGGTCGAGGGCGAGGCGGGCGCCATCGGTGAGACTTTTCATGTCGCCTTCCCAACCACCCCGGTGATCTTCGACCTCGAGGTGAGGGCCGCATCGGAAGACGCTGTCGAATGGCACGTGCCGACGAGCCCTCCATGGTGGAAGGGATCCACGATCCGATTCGATCTCGCCGCAATCGAGGACCAGAAGACCAGCCTGCTCTTCACCCACCGGGGGTTCGATCCCGACGACGCGATCATCGAGGTCATCACGCCGGCATGGGTTCGTTTCCTCGACAACCTGGTTGCTGTGGCAGAGTCCGGGCGACCAGCGCCGGCCGTCGTCAACTCGCAATGAAGCTGGGGGCACCTCAGCCGGCGACCACCGCCGCGATGTCGACCATCCGGGCCGAGTAGCCCCACTCGTTGTCGTACCAGGACACGACCTTCACCACGTTGCCCAGCAGGATCGAGGTCGACTCGGCGTCGACGATCGAGGAGTGAGGGTCACCGATGATGTCCCTTGAGACCAGGGCCTCGTCGGTGATCCTCAGCACGCCCTTCATCCTGCCTTCTGCCGCCTCGGCAAGTGCTCCGTGCACCTCGTCGACAGTGACCTCACGACTGAGGAGGGCGGTCATGTCGGTCACCGAGCCGTCCTCGACCGGCACCCGGAAGGCTATCCCGTCCATCCGCCCCTCCAGCTCGGGGATGACAAGGGCTGTGGCTTTGGTGGCGCCGGTGGTGGTGGGGATGATGGACAGGGCGGCCGCCCGCCCCCGACGCCGCTTGCGGGTGGGCAGGTCCATCAGCGACTGGCTGCTGGTGTAGGCATGGATGGTGGACATCATGAGATGCTCCACCCCGAACGAGTCGGAGAGGACCTTGGCCACCGGGGCCAGGCAGTTGGTTGTGCAGGAGGCGTTGCTGACCACGAAGTGTTTGTCGGGGTCGTAGGTGTCGTCGTTCACGCCGTAGACGAAGGTGGCGTCGGCATCGTCGGAGGGGGCCGAGATGACGACGCGTGAGGCCCCGGCTTCGAGATGACCGGCTGCGTCGGAGCGGGAGCGCATTGCACCTGTGGACTCGATAACAACGTCCACCCCGAGGTCTCCCCACGGGAGCTTCGAAGGGTCGCGCTCCTGCGAGAAGGGGATCTCCATGCCGTCCACGACCAGACGCTCACCCGTGGTCGAGATCTTACGCGGGTACCAGCCGTGCACCGAGTCGTACTTCAGCAGATAGGCCAGCTCGTCGAGCTCGGCCAGGTCGTTGACCCCCGCCACCTCGAAGCGGTCGTCGGCCACGAACTGCTTGAAGCTGCATCGCCCGATCCGACCGAATCCGTTGATGCCGATCCGTGTCATGGAACGATCCTTTCGTCGGCTCGTTCCAACGCTACGCCGGTCCGTGGTCGCTCAGACCGGGGTGCGGCCGGTCATGGTGCGCACATCGGTCAAGGCCGCAGGTCGAGCCCTCGCAGGAACTGGGCGTTGATGGCCACCACGATGGTGGAGACACTCATCAGCAGAGCCGCCGCCGCCGGAGGCAGGACCACCCCGGCCCAGGCGAGGGCGCCGGCGGCCAAGGGGATGGCGACGACGTTGTAGCCCGCGGCCCAGGCCAGGTTCTGCAGCATCTTTCGGTACCCGGCCTGGGAGAGACGGCGGATGGCGACCACCCCTCTCGGGTCGTCCGAGGCAAGGACGATCCCGGCGGACTCGATGGCCACATCGGTGCCGGCGCCGATGGCGATGCCTACGTCGGCTTGGGCGAGGGCAGGGGCGTCGTTGACACCGTCGCCGACCATGGCCACCCGGAGCCCCCTCCCTTGGAGCTCGGCGACCTTGGTGTGCTTGTCCTCGGGAAGAACCTCGGCCATGACCTCGTCGATGCCGAGCTCGGCGGACACGGCTTCGGCCACCTGGCGGGCGTCGCCAGTGATCAACGCCACCTGCATCCCCTGCTCATGGAGCATGTCGACCGCATGACGTGACTCGGGACGAATCTCGTCCTCCAACGAGAGCGCCCCCAAGATACGACCGTCACCGATCACGTAGAGGATGGAGGCCCCCCGCTCCTCCCATGCATTCACCGGTTCCTTCAGGCCGTCGGGCACCGACAACCCCCGCTCTCGAAGCAGGGAGGGCCCGGCGACGGCCACGGTCATCCCCTCGACGGTCGCCTCGACCCCGCGTCCGCTCATCGCCTTGAACCCGGTCGCCTCCGGGATGCCGCCTCGTCCTGCTGCCGCGGTCGTGATGGCCTTGGCCAGGGGATGCTCCGAGTCTGCCTCCACTGCCCCGGCCCAGGCCAGCACTCGGTCACGATCCCCGTCGACGGCCGCCACGTCACGCACCACATGGCTGCCCTTGGTCAGGGTCCCCGTCTTGTCGAAGAGGACGATGTCCACGGTGCGCATCCTCTCCAGCGCCAGGCGGTCTTTGACCAGGATCCCGTTGCCTGCCGCCAGCCCGGTCGAGATCGAGATGACCAGGGGGATGGCCAGACCGAGGGCGTGGGGGCAGGCAATGACCAGGACCGAAACCGCTCGTGACACCGCATCATCGGGCTCACCAACCGTCAGCCACACGATCACGGTGACGACCGCGGCGCCGACCGCCACATAGAAGAGGAAGGCTGCCGCCCGATCGGCCAGGACCTGAGCACGGGATCGGGATTGTTGGGCTTGGGCGACGAGTCGCTGGATACCGGCCAGAGCCGTGTCGTCACCGACCGCCGTCACCTCGACCCGGATCGCCGTGTCCGTGCTCACCGTGCCCGCCACCACCTGGTCCCCCGGGCCTTTCGCCACCGGCTTCGACTCGCCGGTGACCATCGACTCGTCCATCTCGGCCTCGCCTTCGGTGATAACACCATCGGCGGAGACCCTGGCCCCGGGCCGGACCAACACCAGGTCACCCACTCGGAGCCGCGAGACGGCGACGGTCTCGATGGTCCCATCGCTGATTCGCTCCGCCTCGTCGGGAAGCAGCTCAGCGAGGGCAGCCAGGGCGCCGCGGGCCTGACCGACGGCCCTCATCTCCATCCAGTGACCGAGCAGCATGATCGTGATCAGGGCGGCCAGCTCCCACCAGAAGTCGAGGTCGAACCAGCCGAGGGTGGTGGCCGCCGAAGCGAGGTAGGCGACGGTGATCGCCATGCCGATCAGGAGCATCATCCCCGGCCGGCGATCCCTCGCCTCCAGCACCGCCCCCTGGAGGAACGGTGCGCCCCCGTAGACGAAGATGATCGTCCCCAGAAGCGGGGCCACCCAGTCGGATCCCGGAAAGACGGGGGCGGTGTACCCGAACCACTCCTGGATCATCGGGCTGTAGATGACGATGGGTGCGGTCAGCGCCAATGACAGCCAGAAGCGGTCCTGGAACATGGCAACGGAGTGACCGGCATGCTGGTCATGCCCCTCTCCGTGGCCGTCGTGGCCGCCGTGGTCGACTCTGTGACCGTCATGATCTGTGCTCGGCTGGTGGGCTCCATGGCCCACCTCGGTCTCGACGGGCAAGCCTGCGGCGTCCGGATGGTGGATGTGGTCGTGGGTCACTGACTTGAACTTAGCTCCCGGCGTCCGGTCTGATGTTCTGGTTGTGGCGGAACAAGTTGCCCGGATCGACCCGGCGCTTGATGGCGGCCAGCCGGTCGAGACGCTCCGGCCCGTAGACCGCCTCCACGGCAGCACCCTCGTCTTCGGCCAGGAAGTTGACGTAGCCGGCGCCCCGCCCTTGGGGCTCGAGCTCACTCATCGCAGTGCGGGTCCAGGTCCGGTGGGCCTCGTCCTCCCCCGGGTCGATCCAGTGCACCGCGTAGTTGACGAGGAAGGCCGCATCGCGGTTGGGGAAGCAGGACCGATCCTCGGCCGCGGTCACCCTCCCACCGAGCTGGAAGAAGCCGAGCAGGCTCAGTGGGGAGGAGATGCTGTCGAGATGGCGGGCCATCAGGTCGATCAGGGTGTCGGACAGCCCATCGACGTGAGCCGACTTCCAGTAATAGCGGTGACCGATCGGGTTGGCCCCTTCGAGGACTTCCTGGTGCTCGAGGAACGGCTTGAGTGCAACGGTGTCGACAGCCGGGCGGCCCAGGGACCGGAGCGGCGCCACGACTTCCGCGCCGACGTCGGCCTCACCCTGGAAGACCACCCCCACCATCACAATCGGCTCACCGACCAGCTCGGCCGGTACCCATGGGACTGGAGGCGCCACCCGCAGGAAGACGATGGTGGTGAGCTCGTCCGGCGCGGTGTCGACGATGTCCCGATAACCCCGCAGCACGTCGGCGGCATCGGCCCCGTGGTAGACGACGAAACCGGCCAGGACGTTTCGAGGGATCGGTGCCGAGTCGAACTCGAACTCGGTGACGATCCCGAAGTTCCCGCCCCCGCCCCGGAGCGCCCACATCAGATCGGGGTCGGTCTCGTCGTCGACCCTGGCCTGATTCCCGTCGGCCATGACCAGCTGAGCGGCTCCGAGACTGTCACAGGCCAACCCGAGACGGCGCATCGACCACCCCACCCCGCCACCGAGGGTCAGCCCGCCCACCCCGGTGTCCTGATCGATCCCGGCGGGCACGACACGGCCGTAGGGAAGGGTGTTACGGTCGAGATCTCCCAGCTTGGCGCCACCTTGCGCCCTGACCCGTCCGGTGGCGGGGTCCAATCGCACCCCGTTCATCGTCGACAGGTCGATGACGATGCCCCAGTCCACGATGGCGCTGCCCGCCACGTGGTGACCGCCGGCCCGGACCGAGAGGGGCAGGCCGCCATCGATGGCATGACGGACCGCAGCCGTGACGTCGTCGGGGCCGGCGCAGGTGGCGATGAGGGCGGGGCGTCGGTCGACCTGCCCGTTCCAGATCGAGCGAGCCTCGTCGTAACCGGCAGAACCGGGACGATGGATCACGCCGCGGAAGCGGTCGGTCAGTGTGGAGACCATTCAGCGACCATAAGCGAGGCCGTTGTGAACGGGAAGTTCGTTTTTCGAACTCACCCAGCCCTTGGAAGGAGGCATACTCGAGCGATGCGCTCATATGGACAGTATTGCCCGGTGGCCAAGGGGGCCGAGTTGCTCGGCGACCGCTGGACCCTGTTGATCGTTCGCGAGCTGCTCTACGGCCCGTTGCGCTTCACCGACCTGGCACGGGGTCTGCCCGGGATCTCCCGCTCCGTGCTGAGCCAGAGGCTGGCACGGCTGAGACGTGACGGCATCATCGAGGACGCCCCAGACGGCGCCGGGTATCGGTTCACCAAGGCCGGAGAGGAGCTGCGCCCGGTGGTCCGAGCCATCGGGGACTGGGTGACGACCTGGGTGATGGAAGACCCCTCCCCGGCACAGCTCGATCCCGAGCTTCTGATGCTCTTCATCAGTCGCCATGTGCGACGGGAGAGGCTGCCCAGCGCCAAGGTCGCCGTGGAGTTCGACTTTGCCGACGATCCGAGACGGTTCTGGCTGACCCTGGAGCCGGACGACGTCTCCGTTTGCCTCGAGGACCCATGTCTTCCGGTCGCGGTCACGGTGCGCAGCTCGGTCCGGGAGTTGTTCCGGGTCTATCTCGGGAGGACGACTCTGAATGCTGCAGTGGCCTCAGGCGCTGTTGTCGTGGAGGGACTGCCCGGTGATCGACGCCGCTTCTCGGAGTGGATGGCCTGGAGCAGCTTCGCTCCGACCATGCGAGCCGCCATGACCCGCCCCGGGACCTAGTGGCGTGTGCTCAGTCGAGGTGGAACAGCTCGACGAGCTCTTCCATCATGGTGTCGGCGGCCGCCCCGGTCCCTTCGAAGAAGGGGGCCATCTCCGTCTGCCAGCGGGCGTTGACCTCCTGCTCGGACATGCCCTCGAGGGCCGTGTGGAACGAATCGGGGGTCTCGAAGTAGCCAAACAGAGTGCCGTCGGGCCGCATGAACAGGGTGTAGTTGTGCCATCCGGTGCGTCTGAGCGCGGCGAGCATCTCCGGCCAGACCTCCTCGTGTCTCCGCTTGTACTCCGAGATGAGCTCCTGTCTGACCTTGAGCACAAACCCGACACGCTTCATGTCTACTCCTCTCAGGCCAGGCTGACCTGCTCCCGGTAGGCGGAGAGCCGGTCATCGGCGGGGTCGAGATCGGTGACCAGGAGGTCGACGTCCACCAGGTCGAACATCCGGGCCTGGGCGCGAGTGCCCAGCTTGCTGTGGTCGACCGCGAGGATGATTCGGCTGCTCGTCATGCTGAACGAGCGCTTCACCTCCGACTCGGCCAGACTGGCCTCGGACGACCCGACCTCATGGTCCAGGGCGGCGGCAGAGCAGACGAAGACGTCGTAGAGGAAGCCTTGTGCCGCCCGCACCGCGATCGGGCCCACCAGGCTCCCGGTCCTCGGTTCCTGGGTGCCGCCGGTGAGCGAGGCGGTGATCCCGGGCTTGCCGACAACGGCGTGGAAGGTGTCGAGGCCGTTGGTCACGATGACCAGGTCCCGCGCCATCTCCAACGAGGCGGCAAGACGGTGAACGGTGGTCGAGGCATCGAAGGCGACGGTCCCGATTGCCGGGATCAGGGCCAGGAGCTTCTCGGCGATCCTCCCCTTGGCCCGGGCGTTGTGCCGATGCCGCTGGGCGAAGGGCTCAGGCCCGAGCGCGATCGCCCCGCCCCGGACTCGACGGGCGACACCCAGGGCCTCCAACTCGTCCAGGTCCCGGCGAATGGTCATCTCGCTGACACCGAAGTCAGCGGCCAGCTCGTCTATTCGGACCGCACCCCGTGAGGAGATGAGGTCCTTGACCTCACCGAGACGCTCCTCCGGGCTGTTGAACGTCCGTCGATTCACTCCACCTCCCCGTCCCGATCGTGTCCTGCATTCAAGCGGCTCAACGCCTCTCCGACCCCCAGCCAATCCCGTGCCTCGCCGATGTCGTCGAACCGCCCGATCGCGATTCCCTGGACGATCGCATTGCCCAGGGCGGTGGCCTCGGCCGACCCTCGCACCACTTCCAGCCCGGTGCGCTCCCCGAGCATCCGGCGGAGGAGCGGCACCCGGGCGCCGCCTCCGACCACGGCCACCTGACTCATTGCGTCCCCGGTGATCGTCGACAGCTCATCGATCACATCGCCGATGCCGGCAACGATCGACTGGAGAACACTCCGGGCGATGACACCGCGTGGGGTCCCTGGCGGCAGGTCCGCCGCCTTCAGGACCTCGTTCACCATGTCGGCGGGGCTGACGAATCGATGGTCCCCGGCGTCGAAGGTCGGCACCGGGCCGTCGGTCGCCTCTGCCTCTTCGAGAAGCACCTCGATGGGGAGGCCACCCCAGGCGAGACGGCACTGCTCCAGGATCCAGAGCCCGACCACGTTCTTGAGGAAGCGGACACCACCCAGCGCCCCGGCTTCGTTGGAGAAGTTGGCCTGCCGAGCCCGGAAACTGGTGTCGGCCTCCTGTCGTTCGACACCGACGATCACCCAGGTCCCGGTGGACACGAACACGGTGCCTGGAGTCGATCCCCCGGGCATCCCCACGAAGGCAGAGGCGGTGTCGTGGCTTCCCACCAGATGAACGGGGACATCTCCCCAGGTTCCCGCCCGCCTGCCTGCGCTCACCACCTCGGGGAACAGCGACCGGTCGAGCGAGAGATCCTCGAGAAGGTCATGGGCCCAGTCCCCCGTCCGGATGTCCATGAGCGCCGTGGTCGACACGTTGGAGCGCTCCGCCCCCGTCGACCCGGTGAGATGGTTCACCAGCAGGTCGGGGAGGAGCAGCAAACGCCTGGCCCGCCCCAGCTCCTCGGGATCATGGGCGGCGAGTTGGAAGATGGTGTTTATCCCCATCAGTTGGACCCCGGTGACCTGGTAGAGGGAGTCCATCCCGAGAGACTCGGCTGTATCCCGCCACCACTCGGTTCTCGGGTCCCGATAGGAGTAGGGCAGGGCGACCAGCCGGCCGTCGGCGTTGACCAGCCCGTAGTCGACCCCCCAGCCATCGACCCCGATCGACGCCACCGGTCCGGTGCTGAGACCGACGGCCAATCCTCTCTCGACCTCCGACATGATGTTGGGCCAATCCCATCGCAGTGACCCGTCGTCCAACCTGATCGGCGAGTGCGGCCAGCGGTGCAGCACCTCTACCTGCGGGGCCCGTGAGGACAGGTCGACCGAGGCGACGCGGATCGAGGTCGCTCCCAGATCCACCGCCAGGACCCGGAGCGGGTCTCTCACAACCCGGTGGCGACCGAGGCCAGCCCTCGCTCTTCGATCATGGCCCGGCGGTAGCCGAGGGCCCGATAGGCCTCGAGGGGTGCGATGGCGCCCCCACCCAACCGGCGGGCCTCGGCCGCCAGCGGGCGCACATCGATGCGGAAGGCATCCTGGAGGATCTCCTGGGCGAGGGCGGCGTCGTCGCCGGCCTGGGCCTCGAGCAGGGCGTCCCGATCCACCAGCAGGGCCTGGGCATAGGCGATCGAGACCGCCTCCGTCGATTGGATCAGATCTTCGAGCGGGTCCTTGATGTTGTGGCTCTGGTCGATCATGTAGGCCAGCGAGGGCAGCCTGCCCTCACCGGCCCGGATCAGCTCACAGAAGATGAGGAACAGCTGGAATGGCTTGATCGACCCGGTGGTCAGGTCGTCGTCGCCGTACTTCGAGTCGTTGAAGTGAAACCCGCCGAGACGCCCGGCCATGGCCAGCCGGCTGACGATCTGCTCGATGTTGGCGTTAGGCAGATGATGGCCCAGGTCGACCAGGCACGAGGTCTTGGGCCCGGAGGCCTGAGCCAGGAGCAAGGAAGACCCCCAGTCGAAGTTCACCGTCGCGTAGAAGGCAGGCTCATAGGGTTTGTGCTCGGTGTACATCTTCCAGCCGTCGGGGAGATGGTCGTGTATCGACCTCAGGCCATCGGCAACCCGCTCGAACTGTGTGGTGTGGTCGGCCTGACCCGGGTGATTGATGCCGTCGGCGAGCCACACGGTGAGAGCGGTCGACCCGAGACGCACGCCGAGGTCGATGACGTACTTGTTGTGGTCGATTGCCACCTCCCGAACGGCCGGATCCGAGTTGGCCAGGCTCCCGAACTTGTAGCTCAGCTTCCCGTCGTCGGTCGTCGAGGGGTTGTCCTGGAAGGTGTTGGAGTTCATGGCGTCGAAGCCGATGGAGCGAGCGGTGGCGAACTCCCGCACGGCGGCGGGATCCTCGGGGTCGTCCCAGGGGACATGGAGGGAGATGGTGCGGTTGCAGTCGGTCAAGTTGTTCAAGACGGCGACGTCGTCGATCTTCTCCTCGGTGGTGCGGGGCTCTCCGCCGATGGGGAACCGCCCGAACCTGGTGCCCCCGGTCCCCACCGCCCACGAGGGGGCGGCGACGCTGAACTGGGCAAGGGCGGAGACGACGTCGGCGGCGCTTGCCCCGGCCCCACGCTCGAGACGTGCGGTGAGATGCTCCAGATCCTCTTGCAGCCCGGGAGCCCTTGCTTCGTTGAGCTCTTCGATCCGATCCTGATCGATCATCTGGTTCCTCCTCAACTCACCTCAGGAACGCCGACACAACACCGCCGTCAACCGGGATGATCAGCCCGGTGGTCCGGGTCAGGGCGCCGCCGACAAGCGCCAGGGCCGCATCGGCCACGTGCTCGGGCAGGACCTCCTGTTTGAGCAGGGTGCGACCGGCGTAGAACTTCCCGAGCTCCTCTTCGGGGACACCGTAGACCTTGGCCCGCTCGGCGCCCCAGCCACCGGCGAAGATCCCCGAGCCCTGGACCACGCCGTCGGGGTTGATCCCGTTGACGCGAATGTCGTGCCGGCCCAGCTCCGCGGCGAGCAGCCGGACCTGATGTGCCTGGCTCGCTTTGGCCGACCCGTAGGCAAGATTATTGGGCCCGGCCACTATGGCATTCTTGCTGACGACATAGATGATGTCCCCGCCGCGGTCCTGGGCGATCATCGCGGCCGCTGCGTGCTTGGAGACTAGGAACGACCCCTTGGCCATCACGTCGTGCTGCACGTCCCAATCCGCCTCCGTCGTCTCGAGAAGGCCCTTGGACAGGGAGAGCCCGGCATTGTTGACCACGATGTCGACGCCTCCGAAGGTGAGCACCGTCTCCTCGATGGCCCTCCGCACCGCCGCCTCGTCGGTCACGTCGGCTTCGATGGCCATGGCGCTGTCAGCCCAGCGGATCTGCTCCGTGGTGTCTTGGGCCGCTTCCAGGTTGATGTCGACCACCACGACCACGCCGCCAGCGTCGGCAAACCTCTCGGCGATGGCCCGGCCGATGCCGGACCCGGCGCCGGTGACCAAGGCGACCTTGCCGCTGAGCGGCTTGGGGGGCGGCCGCCGTCGCAGCTTCATCTCTTCGAGCATCCAGTACTCGACCTGGAACTTCTCGGCCTCCGGGACCGGTCTGTAGGTCGAGACGGCCTCGGCGCCGGCGATCACATTGATGGCGTTGACGTAGAACTCGCCGGCGACCCGGGCCGTCTGGCTGTCCGGTCCGAAGCTGAACATGCCCACGCCGGGGATGAGGAAGATGGCCGGGTCGGCCCCGCGCATGGGAGGCGTCTCCCGCCCGGCGTGACGCTCGTAGTACGCCCGGTACTCGTCGCGGTACTCCTGATGCAGTTGGCGGAGACGATCGATCCGCTCCTCGAGCGGTGCTGAAGGGGGTAGGTCGAGGAGCAGCGGCCGCACTTTGGTGCGTATGAAATGGTCGGGACAGGAGGTGCCCAGCGGCACCACCCCGGGGGCGGCCTCCCGGGCGATGAAGTCGAGGACGAGGTCGTCGTGAGCCCATCGGCCCACCACCGGCCCGTCTGATCCGGCCAGACTCCGTATCACCGGGGCGAGGGCCGCCGCCTGACGACGTCGATCCTCCAAGGCCAGGGGCTCGAAGCCGGGGCGGAGAGGCCCCAACGGATCCGACCGGCCATGACGCTCGATGAACTCCGCCGCCCGGGAGATCAGCTCCAGCGACGTGGCCTCGCATGCCTCTGAGGTGTCCCCCCATGCCGTCAGCCCGTGCCCTCCGAGAACGACCCCTCTCAATCCTGGCCGCTGCCGGCGAAGTGCCTCGACGGCGAGGGCGAGCTCGAACCCGGGACGTTTCCAGGGCACCCAGGCCACCTCGTCGCCGTAGCAGCGCTTGGTCAACTCCTCGCCGTCGGCAGAGGCCGCCAGTGCGATCACCGGGTCGGGATGGAGATGATCGACATGTGCCACCTCGAGCAGCCCGTGCATCGAGGTGTCGATGCTGGGAGCGGGCCCAGGCGGGCCAAAGACGCAGTAATCGAGGAGCTGGTGCATCTCGTCCTCGTGCTCCTCGCCCCGGTATACCTCTCGGAGGCCGAGGATGCCGTCGAGCCTGAGCACGGAGAGCCCTTCGGCGGTGAGCGTTCCCAAATCGCCGCCGGAGGCCTTGACCCAGAGCACCCTCGTCTCGGTCCCCGAGGCGGGATCGGACAATGTGCCCTTCGCCGAGGTGTTGCCACCCCCGAAGTTCGTGTTCCGCCGGTCGGCGCCCAGCCGGTTGGAGCGATCGATCAACTCGGCGACGATCGGCGGCGGTGCACTGCGGTTCATCGAACGCAATCCCTCATCTCGAGTGACGCACAGCCTGTGCGATTGAACGTTAGATTTCGCATAATCTTACACGGCTCGGTCGACCCGGGCAGCCGGTGGGGCATGCCCGGGCCCGTCACCGGGCCCGGGCATGACCGGCAACTCAGGTGCCGGGGTTCTCCGCGTTGTAGATGCTGAACGGGCCCATCAGCACCCGCAACCCGGCCTCCCGGGTTGGATCCGCGGTGATCTCGTACTCACCCATCCGGCCGGCGACGAAGGTGGTGCCTTCGGTGGCCTCGATCTGCCCGGTGGCGATCCCGTATGCCACGTAGTAGGCCAGATAGCCGAGGTCGACGAAGCTCCAGAGGGCGAACTCCGGGGCACACCCGCTCTCGACGTACTCTCCCATCTCGTCGGGAAGACCCAGGCCCGAGACCTTGACCTGATCACACAGGCCTTCCTGGGTCATCGCCTGCGCCGCGGCGACGATCCCAACCGTGGTCGGAGCCATGATCAGCTCCAGGTCGGGGTGGGAGTCCACCAGCGCCAGAGCCTGGGTCACCGAATCCTCGGCCACGTCGTTGCCGTACACGGTGTCGACCAGCTCGAGATTTGCGTATTCCGGGCCGGCGATCACCTCTTCCATCGCCGCGATCCATGCATTTTGGTTGGCCGCCTCCGGTGTTGCCGACAGGATGGCGAACTGCCCTCCATCCTCACCGAGGATGCTGAGGGCCATGTCGGCCATGACCTGCCCGGTCTCGTCGAAGTCGACCTGGGCCACGAACACACTCTCGCCCTCCGCCGAGGGAATCGGAGAGTCCCAGCTGACCACCGGGATCCCGGCGTCGGCCGCCGCCTGCGCCGAGGGCGCCAACTCGTCGCCGGCGTTGTTGGAGATCATGATGGCGTCGACACCCTGTGTCACCGCGTTGCTCATGAACTCGATCTGACCGGTCGCATCGCCACAATCGGCGGGCCCGACGAACTCGGCGGGTTCTGAGCCGAGCTCCACCGCCGCCTCCTCGGCGCCCGAGTTCGCTTGCGGGAACACTGCGATGTTGGTGCATTTCGGCAAGAATGTGGCTGAGATCGGCCCGGCGCCCTCGATCACCACTGCCTCGCCTGCAGGGGCTTCGGTGGTAGTGGCCTCGCCGGCTGTCGTGGTCGACTCCCCTACGGTGGTCGTGGGCTCGCCTGCGGTGGTCGTGGGCTCGCCCGCAGTGGTCGTGGTGTCGCCCGTGTCACCGCCGCAGGCGGCGACCACCAGGGCAAGGACCAGGAGCCGGCCCAGAGCCCGGGTCGGTCGTTTCGTTGCTAGCACTTCCCTTCCTCCTCTTGTCTTGGCATTGCCTCTGTTGCATGTAGTGATGTGACTCGTCTTACCTCCATTCGTGTTCTCGTCAGGGGGGCCCGTGGGCCATCGCCTCGGTCGCCGGGCGCCGGCGAAGCCTCCGGGCGAGATTGGGGACGAGGACGGATCCGATCAACAACAAGCCGATGACCCCGGTCTGGGTGATCCCGTTCACGTTGGCCAGACCGAGGCCATTGCGGATGTTGAGAACCGTGAAGACGGCGAGGAGCACCCCGAGCATCGACCCCGACCCGCCAAAGATGCTCACTCCGCCGAGGAGGACCATGGTGATGATGTCAAGCTCGAAGAACTCGCCCAGGCTCCCCCGCACCGAGCCGAGACGGGAGGCAAACAGGATCCCGGCCAGACCCGCCACCAGACCCGACCCCACGAAGAGACGCAGCTTCAGCCCACCCACCTCGATGCCCGAGAAACGCGCCACCTCGGCGTTGTTGCCGATCACGTAGACCTTGCGGCCGAAGGCGGTCCGTTCGAGGAGCACCCAGGCCAGGGCCACTCCGACGAAGAAGATGATCAGGGCGAGGGGGACGGGCCCGAGAAGGGTCTGTTGGCCGAGACGATCGAACCATTCGGGGAAGTCCCCCACCGACCGATCCTCGAGCAACACCCGGGCCGCCCCCCGGAACCCGATCAGCCCGGCAAGCGTCACCACCAGGGAGGGCAGCCCGAACCGGGTCACCACCAGCCCCTGTATCAGGCCTGCAACCGCTCCGGCCAGAAGACCCAGGAGGATGGCCACTGCGAATGGCACCGCTCCTCCTGCGTGAAGTGCCGCCATCACCGCGGCGGAGAACCCCATCACCGAGGCAACGGACAGGTCGATCTCGCCGTTGACGATCACGAAGGTCATGACCACCACGACGATGATCTTCTCGATCGAGAGCCAGAACAGGTTGACGACGTTGCCGACTCCGAGATAGAACGGTGAGAGAGAGGCGTTGACCACGATCGTCGCCAGGAGGACGACGATCAGCACGGCTTCCCATCTGTGCCGGACGGCCCATTCACGCATCGGCGGACTCCCCTCCACCTGCAATCCGGGCCATTCCCACGGCTGTCGGACCGGTGGCCTCCATCGCCTTGCGTGCCTCTGCGGACCAGCGTCGCCTGAATCGCTGGTGCAGGATCGTGTCGAGGATCACCGCAGCCAGGATCAGGATCCCGAGGAAAGCGTCGCGCCAGAACTCGCTCACCTCCGGCACCCGCACCAGGCTGAGCTTGAGGGTGTCGATGAGGACGGCCCCGAGGAAAGCCCCCACCATGGTGCCGGACCCGCCGAGGATGCTCACGCCGCCGACCACCGCGGCGGCAACGGACTCCAATTCGAGCCCGGCGCCGGCGGTGGCGCTGATGGTGCCGGCCCGGGCCATGAACATGAGCCCGGCCAGCCCGGCCAGCGAGCCGGCGCCGACGAACGACCAGAAGACGAGGGAAGACGTCGGGAGGCCGGCCTGCGCCGCCGCAGCCGGGTTGGAGCCGATGGCATACAGTCTCCTGCCCCAGCGCAGCCTCCCCAGCGCCCATTGCAGGACGACTACGACGAGCACCGCGATCAGGAACACCAGACGCAGGTCGAAGCCGCCGACCGAGAGAATCGTGACGTTGTTGAACTCGAGGACCCAGTCGGGAAGGTCCCCGGCGAGGATGTTGGCCCCACCCGAGTAGACGCTGAGGAGGGTGCGGAACAGAGCCAGGGTGCCGAGGGTGACGATGATCGCCGGCACCCCGCCGTATGCCACCAGGGCCCCATTCACCGATCCGAGCACGGCCCCGACCAGCATCGCCACCGCCATCCCGATGACGGGGCTCGCCCCGGTGTTGGCGAGGAAGTCACCGGTGACATAGGCGCCAACACCCACGATCGAGCCGACCGAGAGGTCGATGTTGCGACTGAAGATCACCAACGCCTGGGCCGCGGCGAGGATGGCCACGATGACCACGCTGGAGGTGAGACGGTTGAAAAACCTTCCGCTCAGGTACCCCTCGACGAGGAGGCCGAACACCAGGACCGAGAGGGCGATGATCCCGAGAAGGGTGGCCTCCTTGACCCGTTCCGGACGGAGCAGCCTCGAGCTCCTGGGGGCAGCCAGGGCACCGGCGGGCTCGCTCATCGGGCACCCACCGCCGCCGCCATGATCCGCTCCTGGGTGGCATCACGACGTGCATACACACCGGTCAGCCTGCCTTCGCGCATCACCGCAACCCGGTCGCTCATGGCGATGACCTCGGGGAGATCCGAGGAGATCAAGATGATTGCGATCCCCGAGGCGGCCAACTCGTCGATGAACTTGTGGACGTCCGCCTTCGCCCCCACATCGATCCCCCGGGTGGGCTCGTCCAGGATCAGCACCTTCGGATGAGTGTTGAGCCATTTGGCCAACATGGCCTTCTGCTGGTTCCCCCCGGAGAGTTGACTCACCGGGGTGGACAGACTCGGGGCTCTGATGTCGAGACGCTCCCGAAGCGCGTCGGCGTCCTCATGCTCCTTGTCGCGATCGATGAGGCCGAGACCGCCGGTGTAACGATCCAGGGTGGCGAGAGTCACATTGGCCACCAGCGACTGCTCCAGGGACAGGCCCAGCCGACGACGATCCTCGGACAGATAGGCGATCCCGTGGGCCAGCGCCTGTTGAGGCGATCCGATGTCGAGTCGGTTGCCGTCGAGCTCGACGGTGCCGGTGTCGGCCGGAGTGACTCCGAACAGGGAGAGAGCGATGTCCGTCCGCCCGGCCCCGACCAGGCCGGCCAAGCCGAAGACCTCGCCCCGGCGCAGCTCGAAGGAGACATCGGAGAAGACGCCCTCGACACCGAGCGAGTCGACCTTCATCACCACCTCCCCCTGCGGGTGCTCCCCACGTGCGAAGAAGTCGCTTGGGTCCCGCCCGACCATCTCCCTGACCAGGGAGTCCTCGGTCACGTCGGCCACGGGACGGGTGGAGATGTGCCGTCCGTCCCGGAACACCGAGATCCGGTCGGAAATGGCGAACAGCTCTTCGAGTCGATGGGTGATGAAGAGTATGGCGACGCCGGTGTCCTTGAGCCGTCGCACCTGACGGAAGAGACGATCGACCTCGTGGGCGGAAAGGGCGGCGGTTGGCTCATCCATGATCAGCACCCGAACCTCGAGTGATATCGCCTTGGCGATCTCCACTGCCTGCTGGCCGGCCACGGTGAGCCCGGCCGCGGGGAGGCGGGGGTCGATGTCGATGTCGAGTGTCGACAGGATGCGGGCCGCGTCCCGGTACATCGACGACCAGTCGATGACCATCCCCTGGTCCTGATGACCGATGTATATGTTCTCGGCGACGCTCAGATCGGGGAACACCGAGGGCTCCTGATAGATCGCCGCGATGCCCTGCCTCTGTGCGTCCGCGGAGTGACGCGGTGCGAAGGGCTCGCCGGCGAGGAGCAACTCACCCTCATCGGCCGGATAGATCCCGGTCATGATCTTGATCAGGGTCGACTTGCCGGCGCCGTTCTCGCCGACGAGGGCGTGGACCTCGCCTGGATACAGGGTGAGTGACACCTCCGACAGGGCCTGGGTGGCGTCGAACCGCTTGGACACACCCCTGATCTCGAAGACCGGACGGGGCTCAGCCATGGCGGGCTCCCGATCCGGGGGCGCCGATACCGCTCGGCCTGAGCACCGCGGTGGCCCGGGCAGTCACCACCAAGTTCCTCCTCAGCAGACGGCCATAGCAAGTGGCACGTTCGCTTATGTAACATATCACACTAGATAACTAGGTGTCGGCCCAAGTACCGTGTCGGTCATGCAGCCCCAGCCATCTCCGAAGTCCTGGTTCGGATCACTCCGGTTGCTGAAGTTCCGGCGTCTCGAGCTCCGGCCGACACAGAGAAGGATCCGGAGGGGCGTGGCGGTAGCCGACCTCCGGGCCATCGCCCGGCGACGTCTTCCCCGTGGCGTCTTCGACTACATCGACGGTGGCGCCGAGGATGAGATCACTCTGGCGTCCAACTCCGAGGCCTACCGCAAGGTGACCTTCCGCCCCCGGGTGCTGCGCGACGTGGGTGAGGTCGACACCTCATCGAGCCTCCTCGGCAAGCCGCTTCCCCTCCCTCTGGTCCTGGCACCTACCGGATTCACTCGCATCGCCGACCCGGCCGGTGAGCTCGCTGTCGCCCGGGCTGCGGCCCGAGCCGGTCTCCCCTACACGCTCTCCACCCTGGGAACCCGGTCGATCGAGGAGGTGGCCGACGTGAGCTCGGGGCGGCTCTGGTTCCAGGTCTACGTGTGGAAGGACCGGGGCCTCGTCGCCGAGATGGTGCAGCGGGCGGCCGACTCGGGCTATGAGGCGCTCTGTCTCACCGTGGACACGGCGGTTCTGGGCAAGAGGGAGCGTGACGTGCGTCGTGGCTTCACACTGCCCCCGAAGCTCGGTGTCTCCACCATCTTGGACGGTCTGGCCCACCCTGGTTGGACCTGGCAGTTCATCCGCTCCGAGCCGATTCTCTTCGCCAATGTCACCGGTCGCAGTGTGGGAGACGGAGCCGAAGCCATCACGCTCGCCGAGTACGTGAGCCGGCAGTTCGACCCCGGTCTCTCCTGGAAGGACGTGGAGTGGTTCCGCTCGCGGTGGGACGGGCCCATCGTGATCAAGGGGATCCAGACAGTCGAAGACGCAGCGATCGCCGCCGAGGAGGGAATCGAAGCCATTGCCCTGTCCAACCACGGCGGCCGCCAACTCGACTCGGCGCCCGCACCCCTCGAACTGCTCCCTCCGGTGGTCGAAGCCGTTGGCGATCGGGTCGAGGTGATCTGTGACGGAGGAGTGAAGCGGGGCAGCGACATCGTCAAGGCATTGGCGTTGGGGGCCAGGGCATGCATGGCGGGACGGGCCTATCTCTACGGGCTCGGCGCGGCGGGGGAGGCGGGTGTCGACCACGTCCTGGATCTCCTGTCCGCCGAGACGAGGCGGACCATGGCCCTGATCGGATGCCCGACCATCGCCCAACTGGGACCGGAGTACGTCGACTTCGGATCGACAGTCGGTGTCGGGAGGTCAGGCCTCCGCGGCGAGCGTCCGTCGCCGGTAACGACCGATCATCACCGCAGGAGCGATGAGCAGCAGGAGGCCGATGAGGGAGATCATCCGGTAGTCGGTCGACTGGTAGATGACCCCGGATCCAACGCTGGCCAGGGCGCCTGAGCCCCAGGAGATGGAGTCGACCCGCCCCTGGAGAGGCGCCCTGATCTCGGGCCCCATCCCCTGGGTGAGCAGCGAACTGCCGGAGACGAAGGCGAGGTTCCAGCCGAAACCGAGGGTGAAGAGGGCGCCGACGAGGAGGAACGTGGACTGGTTGGGGCCATATGCCGCGGCCAGGGCCGACAGACCGAGCAGCCCCATTCCGGCCATCGCCACGGCCGTCCCTCCGAAACGGTCGACGAGACGACCCGTGATCGGGGACAGGGCGAACATGCCCAGGGTGTGGGCGCTCATCACCAAACCGACGATCCCCAGGTCCGACCCGTGATGGTGGATGTGGAGCGGGGTGGCGGTCATGATCATCACCATCACCACCTGCCCGGCGACCATCGCAGTTACGGCCAGCCGCACCCCCGGGAGGCGAAGTGCGCCCCAGAGATCACCACGGGCCCGTGGTGCGTCGCCCGTCTCCTCGGCCAGGTCGGCCGGGTCGGGGCGCAGCGCCACGAGATAGAGCAACAGGGCCATGGTCATGAACGTGGCGTTCACCAGGAACCCGCCCGACAGCTCTGATCGTCCCAGCGTGAACGCGACCCGCCCCGAGGGTTGCAGAAGGGCCGGGCCGAGCACCGAGCCGACCGTGCTGGCCCAGACCACGAGGCCCAGGACGGAGCCACGTCGCTCCGCGGGATGCATGTCGGCCGCGGTGTAACGGGCCAGGGCGTTGGAGGCGTTCCCCACTCCGAGGAGAGCCATCCCCGCCACCAGGATCGGGAAGGAGGCCAACGTCATCGCCAGGAGACAGCCGATCGCCCCGACGATCGCGGTGGCATATCCGGCAACCAGTCCCGGCCGGCGACCCCGTCGGGCGATGGACAGGGTGAGCAGGCTGGTCCCCAACGCAGTGCCCAGGACCGAGCTGGCCGCGGGGACCCCGGCCAGGATGGCTGAACCTGTGATCTCGTCGACGGCGAGGGTGGAGACGGTGACGGCGGCGATGTGAGCTGTCGAGCCGAGGGCCACCCCACCGAAGAGAACCGCGGTGAGACGGGTTCTCTGGTCTTTCCACCTCACACGCCGACGATACCGGCGGTTGAGGCCCGAGCCGGTCACCGGGCCCTGTTTGTAGACTCGGCCCATGCAGCGGGCAGCCACACTGCGGGATGTCGCCGAACGGGCCGGGGTTCATCCGTCCACGGCCTCTCGTGCCCTGAACCCCACCACCCGTGACCTCGTCAACGACATCACGATCGAGAGGGTGAGGGTCGCGGCGAGTGAGCTCGGATATCGGCCCAACTCGCTGGCCCGGGGGCTGAAGACCAACAAGACATTCTCGATCGGCATGCTGCTCCCCGATCTCACCAACCCACTCTTCCCCCCGATCGTTCGTGGGGTCGAGGACACCCTGGGCAGCGTCGACTACACCCTGATCCTGGGCAACACCGACAACGACGCCGAACGCGAGGCCCAGCTGATCGCCTCGATGATGAACCGGCGGGTCGACGGGTTGATCCTCGCCACCGCCCATCGGAGCACCCGTGCGATCGACGAGTTGGTCGAGACCGAGTTGCCCCTGGTACTGGTCAACCGGACGGTCGATGACCACCCCGTGCCGTCGGTGACCACCGACGACCATGCAGGCGTCGGGCTGGCAGTGAGACATCTGGTCGGGTTGGGTCACACCCGGATCGCCCACGTCGGCGGACCTCAGTATCTGTCCACAGGATTCGATCGCTATCAGGGCTTTGTCGCCTGGATGAAGATCATGGGTCTCGACGTCGATCCCGAGCTGGTGAGCTTCGCCGACTGGTACCACGAGGATCCTGGAGCGAAGGCGTTCTGGTCGATCCTCGATCGGCGCACCGACTTCACCGCCGTCGTGGCTGCCAACGACCTGATCGCCATCGGATGCTACGACGTGCTCAACGACACCGGTCGCTCCATAGGCGAGGAGGTATCGGTGGTGGGGTACAACGACATGCCCTTTGCCGACAAGCTCTCTCCCCCACTCACCACGGTGCAGATTCCCCACTATCAGCTCGGGGTGAGGGCAGCGGACCTCATGCTCGAGCTTCTCGACGACGCCGAAGGGTCGGGGTCGATCTCGATCAAGCTGACCCCCTCACTGGTGGTGCGGCGCTCCACTGGCACAGCGCAGACAAAGTAGACCGACCGCCTCTCTCTCCGATTCCGCCGTCAGCGACAACAAACGATTGGTAGAGTCATCTCGGAGTGCGGCGAACCCACACCGCTACTCGAACAACAAAGAGTTTGGGAGGAGAAACGCGATGAGGAAACCTTGGAGATGGGCGAGCCTGCTGGCAGCGATGACGCTCCTGGTGGCCGCCTGCGCAGACGAAGGGGGCACCACCACGACCGGTGCCGGCGGTACCGCGGCAGGAGGCGAGGAGATCGTCTTCGCCGCCTCTGTCCCGCTGACCGGCGAGTTCTCGATCCCCGGCACAAAGCACCGGGACGGGTACCAGTTGTGTCTGGACATAATCAACGACAGAGGTGGCCTGCTCGGACGACCGGTGCGCTTGATCGCCGAGGACAACCGCTCCGACACCGAGGCGGCGGTCTCCCAGTACGAGAGGTTCATCAACGTCGACCAGGTCGACGCCTTGTTGGGGACCTTCTCAAGTCTGATCAGCTTCCCGACCACGGCCGTGGCCGAGCAAGCCGGATACGTCTACCCGGTCGCATCGGGCGGGGCACAGCGAATCTGGGAGAGGGGCTTCCAGTACAGCTTCTATTTCCAGCAGCAGACGGCCGAAGGACTCGGCGAAAGTGTCTTCCTGGCGCTCGACCATTACCGGAACGAGGGTTTGATCTCAGAAGAGGACTTCCCCCAGACGGTTGCCATGGCTTATGCCGACGACTTCTTCGCCGCTGCCATCATCACCGGGATGGTGGGTGGCGAGATCGAGATCCCCGACACCGGCGAGATCATCAGTCTGGCCCCGGGATATCTCGAGACTTACGGCTACGAGAACGTGTTCCAGGAGCAGTGGCCGGTTGGCTTCACCGATTGGTTGACCCTGGCCAACTCGATCGCAGGCGCCGACGCCGACATGCTGGTGATCACCACTGCGTCGCCCGACGAGGCGATCGCATTGGTGCAAGCCCTGCAGACAGTCGGCTATCAGCCTGATGTCGCCTTCTTCTCGCAAGGGACGCAGATCGAGTTCTTCGACGCCCTCCAAGAAGCGTCGAACGGCACTTTGATCTACAGCTCCTACCACCTGTCGGCGAACTGGGAGGGCGAGCTGCTCGGTGAGCCCTTCACCAACTCCGATTTCATCGAGGCATGGAATGCCGAGTACGGCCGGGACCCAGACGAGGACGAGGCGATCCCCTTTGCAGTGTGTCAGGGCATGACCCAGGCGATTGAGGCCACAAGCGGCACCGACCAGACCGCGATGCGGGATTGGCTGGCAGATCGGACCGCCGACGACCCGGTCCGGACCATCCTGGGCGACTTCTATTGGGACGAGCGCGGTCTGCCCATCGACCGAACCCCCATCCTCACCCAGTGGAACGACGGGACACTGGACTTCGTCTACCCGGTCGGGGAGTTCGAGGGCACGGTCGATATGGTCTTCCCCAAGCCCGAGTGGTAGACGACGAGATGAGAAACGCGTGGTGCGTCGAGCCCCGGCGCACCACGCGTCGCCAACACCCAAAGCCCGGAACCCGAAACCCATGACCCCATTGCTCGACGTCGTCGGCCTGACCAAGGTGTTCGGTGGTCTGCAAGCCCTCAACGACTGCGCGTTCTCGGTCGAGTCCGGGGAGATCACCGGGCTCATCGGGCCCAACGGGGCGGGCAAGACCACCGCCTTCAACATGATCTCTGGGGTCCTCCGACCCGATGCGGGGACGGTGCGATTGGATGGCAACGACATCACCGGTCTCATGCCACACAAGGTGGCGCGACGTGGGGTAGGCCGCACCTTTCAGATCACCCGTGAATTGGGAGAGATGACCGTGCTGGAGAACATGGTGGTGCCCACCGCCCGGGGAGGGCTCGGCTCCATGATGGGGTCGCGGATCTTTCGCCATGAGCAGGACCGCGCCATGAGGCTGCTCGATTTCGTCGGGATCTCACATCTCGCCGACGAGAAGGCGAAGAACCTCTCTTTCGGCCAGCGCAAGTTGCTCGAGTTCGCCTCGGTCCTGATGGCCGAGCCCAAGCTGGTGCTGCTCGACGAGCCAGCCAGCGGGGTCAACCCCGCCCTGCTCGAACGCATGATGGAGCGGATCCGGAAGCTCAACGATGACGGGCTCACGTTCCTCATCGTCGAGCACAACATGGACGTGGTGATGAACCTGTGCCGGTCGATCGTGGTGATGGCCCACGGAGAGGTCCTCCTCCAAGGGCCCCCGGAAATGGTTCAGGAGGATCACAGGGTCCTCGACGCCTACCTGGGGAAGGTCTGATGGCGCTTCTCGAGCTACAGGATGTCACCAGCGGGTACGGATACGGGCCCGACATCCTCAACGAAGTCTCGCTCTCCATCGAGGCGGGCCAGGCTTACTGCATCATCGGGCCCAACGGCGCCGGTAAATCGACATTGCTCAAGACCGTGGCCGGGCTGCTCCAGCCCCGCCACGGCAAGGTCCTCCTCGACGGTGATCCCATCGGCGGACGGCGACCCGATCTGGTCCTGGGATCGGGGATTTGTTACGTCCCCCAGGATCGGAGCCTGTTCCCCGAGATGTCGGTCAAGGAGAACCTGATCATGGGGGGCTTTCTCGAGCCCGACCGCGGAGTCGTCTCGGCCCGTATGGACCAGGTGTTCGAGATGTTCCCCTTGTTGAAGGAGCGGTTCAACCAGCGGGCCGGGACCATGTCGGGCGGCGAGCAGCAGATGCTGGCCCTGGGCCGGGCCCTGATGATCGAACCGCGTCTCCTCATGATCGATGAGCCCAGTCTGGGTTTGGCCCCCCAGGTGGCGGATCAGATCTTCGACACAATCCGCCGGCTCAGCGAGCTCGAGATCACCCTCCTCCTGGTTGAGCAGAACGTCCTCAAAGGACTGGCCTGCACCAACTGGGCCTTTCTCCTCGATCTGGGTGAGCTGCGTCTGGAAGCTCCTTCGGATCAGATCCTCGACGACCCCAGCATCCGTGAGCTGTATCTGGGCCGGCAGCGGGAGATGAGGGAGCCGGCTGCAGGGAGCGGGAACGGGTCATGAGCCATCTTCTCCAAGTGATCATCCTCGGGTTGCTGCTCGGGGGTGTCTACGCCCTGATGGCGTCCGGGCTCACCCTCATGTTTGGGGTGATGAGAATCGTCAATCTGGCCCATGGCGTGTTCATCATCGGAGGTTGTTATGTCGCCTTCTTCCTCTTCCGCGGCCCGGGGTGGGACCCCTTCGTCTCGCTGGCGGTGACCATGCCCTTGTTCTTCCTGATCGGCCTCGGCGTCTATACCGTTCTCTTCCCCCGCATCGAGGGCAGCCCTCGATTCAGCGAGATGACGGTGCTGCTCACCTTCGCTCTGGCTCTGATCGTCGAAGGCTTGCTCGGCTATTTCTTCACCGGCACGTTCCGGAGCACGGACCCCGCCTACGCCACCGAGGCCATCCGGATCGGGGAATTCTTCATCCCTACAGCCCAGTTCTACGCCTCGATCACAAGCGTGGTCCTCCTCGTCGCTCTGTGGGCCTTTCTCTACTTCACCCGAACCGGGTACGCGGTGCGGGCCACGATGCAGAATCGCACCGCGGCCCAGATCGTCGGGGTCAACGTGCGCCGGGTCTCCACCATCTCCTTCGGAATCGGCATGGCACTGGCCGGCGCCTCCGGCTCGCTGATCAGCTTCCTCTTCCCCTTCTTCCCGGCCAGGCACTGGCAATGGATCGCCATCCTCCTCGCTCTCATCGTCCTCGGAGGTCTGGGCAGTCTCAAGGGTGCCGTGGTCGGGGCGGTATTGCTGGCCGTGGTGGCGGGTGTGGTCAGCGACCAATTCGGCCCCACCTGGTCACCGATGACCTTCTTCGGCGCTCTGTTCCTGATTCTCCTCATCCGGCCCCATGGGCTGTTCGGACATGAAGCGAGGGTGGGATGACCCAGGTAGAGGGACGGGAATCGGCCGACACTCCGGTGTCGATATCTGCCTCGGAGTCGGAGAAGAATCGGACCAGATACCTGGTGGTGGGGGTGGTCACCCTGCTTGTCGCCCTGCTTCCACTGGCCCGTCCCCTGATCGGCCAGCCCTTCAACTACGTGATGCAGATGGGGATCGTGGTCCTGATGTGGATCGCCATGGCGGCGTCGTGGAACCTGATCGGCGGCTTCACCGGATACATCTCCCTCGGGCACAACGTCTTCTTCGGGATCGGGGGCTACACCTCGGGTCTGTTGCTCGTCTATGCGGGGCTCACCCCTTTCATCACCGCCCCGGTGGCCGGTCTGGCCGCGGTGGTGGTCGGTTTCCTGGTCGGGCTGGTGACCCTCCGTACCCGTGGTCCCGCTTTCATCATCTCCACCATCGCCCTGCTCTTGATGGTGGGGCTCCTGTTCGACAACTGGGATCTGGTGGGCGCCTCGAACGGGCTCAGCCTCCCCCTGCCCCCCTTCTCTCTCGAGACGGTGAAGGTCCCCTTCTACTATGCAATGCTGGTCATCGCCGCCGGCTCGGTCTACCTCGGTTACCGGGTGGCCCACTCCAAGTTCGGTCTTGCACTGCGGGCCATCGCCCAAGACGAGACCAAGGCCGAGGTAGCCGGGATCGACACCCGGCGGATGAAGATCGCCGCATTCTCGCTCAGCGCCTTCTTCGTCGGAGCCGCAGGGGCGATCTGGGGTTACTCCCTCAGCTATCTGCGCCCCACCATCTTCTTCATCATCGGTGTGGCGGCACAGATGGTGCTCATGGTCATCATCGGTGGCCGGGGCACCGTCGCCGGCCCGTTGGTGGGCGCCATCATGCTGGTGACGCTCAACGAGGTCTCCATCTCCCAGTTCGGCTCCAGTGAGCTCAACATCGTGATCACCGGGGTGATCCTCCTCGTCGTGCTGATGTTCTTCCCTCTGGGGGTGGTGGGGACGTTGCGCGAGCGCGGGCATCTGCCCGGCTTCCTCGACTGGGACTGAGCATGCAGGCCGAGCTCGACATCGTGGTGGGCGGCGCCTGCAGGCCATCAGGCGCCGCGTCCCCTAACCTCACAATCGTTTGCCACAGGAAGAGAAAGCAATGTCCGAGCTGACTGTCGGCTGGATCGGGGTGGGGCGGATGGGTGCCGCCCTGTGTCGTCGACTGCTGACCGCCGGAGTCGGTCTCGGCGTTTACAACCGGACCCGGGACAAGGCCGCCGACCTCGCCGAGCTGGGAGCGACCGTGGTCGATACCCCGGCCAAGCTCGCCGACCGCGATCTGGTGTTCACCATGGTCTCGGACCCGACTGCCTTCCTCGAGGTGACCATCGGTCCCGAGGGTCTGTTCTCGGTACCGGGCAGCGCGCCTCAGGCCCTCATCGACTCCTCGACGGTCTCCGTCGATGCGTCGGAGGTGGTGCGTCGGGTGGCGGCCGACCACGGTTGCGAGCTCCTTGCGGCTCCGGTGAGCGGGAACCCGGAAGTGGTGAAGTCGGGACGTCTCACCGTGGTGGCATCCGGCCCGCTCTACGCCTTCGAACGGGCCCGTCCATTCCTGGAGATGTTCGGCAAGGGTGTGTCCTACGTCGGTGAAGGCGACGCGGCCCGGCTGGTCAAGATCTGCCACAACCTGATGCTCGGGATCGTGAGCCAGACCCTGGCCGAGACGGTGGTGCTCGCCGAGCGTGCCGGAGTGTCCCGGGCCGACTACATGGAGTTCATCAACATGAGCGTCATGGGCTCGACCTTCACCGGGTACAAGACCCCGAAGATCGTCGAGCTCGACTTCGCCCCCTCCTTCACAGGTCATCTACTTCGCAAGGACTTCGAGCTGGGGCTCGAGGCGGGCCGGCAACTCGGCGTGCCCCTTCCCACCGCCGCCCTGGTCCATGAGATGATCGTGGCCCTGATCGGACGTGGTTACGGAGACGAGGACTTCATGCGGCTGCTCACCATGGAGGCCGAGTCGGCCGGGCTCGAGCTCCACCCCGAGGACGCCGAGGTCGACGACGGGCTCGGCTAGCGCGCCGACAACCATTCTGTGCGGATTCGCGCGGCTAGACGCGTAGTCGGCTGGACGCGTAGTAAGCCCGCACAGAGCGCGTCTCGGTCGCTCAGTCGGGGTTGGTCCTCTCGGATGCGTTGGTCCTTCGTCTTTCCTCGAGGAAACGACGCTCCGCATGGTTGGTGACGAGGGACAACGCCTGTGCATAGGCGGCATCGGCGGCATCGACCTCACCCGTACGTCGCAACAACTCGGCCCGGGTGGCATGAAGCAGGTGATATCGGTCGAGGTCGAGCCCTTCGAGAAGGGCCAGGGCCTGCTGGACACCTTCGACCTCGGCCACGGCCACCGCCCGGTTCAGGGCAACGACCGGTGTCGGCATCAGGACCATCAGCTGGTCGTAGAGCTTGAGGATCTGGCCCCAATCGGTCTCGTCTGCCGTCGTGGCGTCGCTGTGAACTGCAGCGATGGCGGCTTGGATCTGGAACGGGCCCGGACGGTTCCGGCGAAGACAGGCCCTGACCAGGTCCTGCCCCTCCTCGATCAGGGCGCGATTCCACAGGGCACGGTCCTGGTCCGCGAGCAGGACGATCGAGCCCCCGGGTGTGGTTCGGGCTGCCCGGCGCGACTCGGTGAGAAGGAGGAGGGCGAGAAGGCCGACCGCCTCCGGCTCGTCGGGCATCAGCTCGGCCAGCAGTCGGGCGAGTCGCACCGCCTCGCCGCAGAGATCGGCCCGGATCAGCTCGTCTCCACTCGAAGCCGTGTGGCCCTCGTTGTAGATCAGGTAGATGACGGTCAGCACCGGGGCGAGGCGATCCGGCAGGTCCTCGTCGCGTGGGACCCGATAGGGGATGTTGGCGGCCTTGATCTTCTGCTTCGCCCTCACGAGCCGCTGCGCCATGGTCGACTCGGCGACCAGGAACGCCCTGGCGATCTCGGAGGTCTGAAGACCACCGAGAAGACGGAGGGTGAGAGCGATCCGGGCCGAGGGCCCCAGAGCCGGGTGACAGCAGGTGAAGATGAGACGGAGACGATCGTCGCTCACAGGTCCCTCGACGGGATCAGGCTCCGATTGAGCTCGAAGCATGGCGGCCTGGACATGGCGATCCTCCCTGGTGGACTCTCGTCTGAGTCGATCGATCGCTCGGTTCCGGGCCGTGGTGACGATCCAACCCCCGGGGTTGGGAGGCAGCCCTGTCTCCGGCCACTTCTCGGTGGCCACCATGAAGGCATCCTGAACCGCCTCCTCGGCCATCTCGATGTCGCCGAAGAGACGGATCAGGGTGGCTACGGCCTTGCCGGCTTCCTCACGGAAGACCAAATCGACGGCGGCGACCTCGGAACCGGCCAATGCGGTCAGGCTTCGGGATCGTCCTGGAATGGCCGTACCTCTACCGGTGCCTGACAGGCACGGGTCGCCTTGTCCGCCCACTTGAGAGCGGCGTCGAGGTCCGGGGCCTCGATGATCCAGAAACCACCGATCTGCTCCTTGGTCTCGGCATAAGGACCGTCGGTGATCACGGTCTCGCCATCCCGCACACTGACCACCGTGGCGGTATTGGCCGGATGAAGCCCGCCGGCGAACACCCAGACTCCGGCTTTCTTGATCTCGTCATTGAGCGCGTCGACGTCGGCGTAGATCTTCTCGATCGCCTCTGGTGCCAGCTCCTCTTGGCCCTCGGCGTCGTGCACCGACAGCAGGTACTGAGTCATCACGGTCTCCTTTCGCTGGAGAGACACAATGCCTCTCTCGTCATACCCACTACGAAGGAGATCATCTCAGATCGACAGTGCCAATCAGATCTGATCGAGATCGCCGACCTGTCCTGGGGAACATCTCGACCAGGGGGAAATGAGGATTACGACGGCTCCTCACCCAGGACCATGGCACCGAGGAACTTCGGCACCACCATCCCCCACGCCTCGAGAACGATCTCGCCCATCTCCTCATGGTCGATGGCGGCCAGCCTCACCTCTGCCCAGTTGTGACGCATGTCCGATTGGCGCGGCAGCAGGAACTTCTCCGGCGCCGAGGCGACCAGCATCTCACGTTCCTCCTTCGGGAAGGCGAAGCCCAATCGCGTCTCGTCCCGCGAGGCGGCGAGGTAGACGATCCGGCCCACCCTGAACTTGACCCGGTCTCGGACCAGTGCCTCCTCGGTTCGAGGGAGGCTGAGGGCCACTTTTCTCACATCCTCGAGGGTGACCGACTTCGGAGTCATCGACACCGAGGATACGGGCGCCCACCTCGAGGATTCCAGGTGACAGCGAGTCCGCCGGTCGTCATCTGTCAGAGTCGAATCGATCCGGACCCTTCATCTCAGTGATCCGAGGCGATGACGACAACAAGTCGTTCATCTAGAGCGAGCCGGAACCGCGTCACCGATGCCGGCTTCGAGCCGTCTGTGCTGGGCCCACCATCGAGCCGTTCTCGCCTACTGCGCCCGGCGTGTCTCCAGATCGGATGCATGGGACGCCGCCTCGGAGGTCGTCCTCGTCGCCTGGAGACGCCCCGACGATGTCCCGCCCGCCGACGAGGCTCGAGCTTGGCTTCTCGGCGTGGCCTACCGGGTGCTCGCCAATAAGCGGCGGGGATCTCGACGCAAGGCCATCCTCTTGGAGAGAGCCGCCGGGGCACGCGGCGATCTGTCCCTACTCGGCAGAGAACGAATGGAGCAACGCGCTGGGCGTCGGTCCGTTTGCCGGAAGTGATTTTCGCTTCCATGTCGAAGACGGGGAGATCCGAGAAGTCGTCAACTTCTTCGCCTACTCCCTTTACAGCTGGGAGGCGTTCGAGTCCTTCCTGGCCTGGGTCGAGACCAATCATCCACAAGCCTATGAAGGCATGCGGTCGGCGAGCGGCGAAGCGATCCTGACACCGGAATCGATCTCACTCTGGGAGCGATACACCGATGAGTTCGTCGCCTATGTCGAGTCCGGTGGACGGTGACCAGGGTCAACCCTCGCCGAACCGGCCCCTTGCCTCCAGCGGGATCAACGGCTTGTCGGCGCGTGCCTTGATCTGCTGCACGGTCCATGTGTTGCCGTCGGGGTCACCGAAGCCGAAGAAAGTGCCACCGTCGCGCTCGTCGAAGATGGTGATCTCGCCGGCCTCGACTCCGCGGTCGAGGAGCTCTTGGCGGGCGGCGGCGGCGTCGGCGACGACCAATTGCAGCGCTTTCATCGATCCCGGCGCCATCTCCGCTTGCGAAGGCAGGTCGCCGAACACGATCGAACAGCCCGAGCCGGTCGGCGTCAGTTGCACCACGTGCATGTGCTCGGTGACCGTGTCGTGGTCGAGATGGAAACCGACCTGGTCACGGTAGAAGGCGATCGAGCGTTCGATGTCACTCACCGGGAGGATCACGACTTCGAGTGTCCAGTCCATTCTGATTCTCCTTCGTCGACGGGTCAGAGCGAGGCCAGCACCTTGTCGAGGCGCTCGTAACCCTCGGCCATGCCCGACTCCATGCCGCTCTGCACCATGCCATCTCGTGCCTCGAGAGAGGGAAACACACTGCGGCCACGGAGGCGGGTGCGGCGGTCTCCCAGGTCCTCGAAGACGAGATGGTCGAGACTCACGACGTCCGGATACTCTTCGTACTCGAAGGTCTGGATGGCGACCTCGTTCTCACGCACGGCATGGAAGACGCCGTTGAAACGGTACTCCTCGCCCTGATCGTTGCGGTGCACGTAGCGATAACGCCCTCCGGTCCGGAAGTCGTACATCTCGATCTCCATCTCGTAGCGGGCCGGGCCGAGCCACTGCTCGACCAGCTCGGGGTCCTGATGGGCGCGGAACACCGACGCCACCGGGGCATCGAGGTCCCGCTCGAACTCGACGAACGGAAGGCCGTCGGGCGCGGTGACTTTGAGTTGATTGGTCATGTCTCTTCCTCTCCTGTTTCTGGGGCGCCTTCGGCGCCATCGATGATTTCGAGCAAAGCGTCGAGACGCCGGAACTGCTGCTCGTGTGCCAGCCGGTACCCGTCGATCCATGCGGTCAAGGCCTCGAGTTGGACTGCATCCAGGTGCACCGGCCGGCGTTGGGCGTCTCGGGTCCGTGTGACCAGACAGGCCTGCTCGAGCACCTGAATGTGCTTCGAAACCGCCTGCTTGGTGATGGCAAAGGGCTCGGCCAGCTCGTTGACGGTGGCTGGGCCCCGGCTGAGACGGGCGATGATCCGTCGCCTGACCGGATCGGCCAGGGCAGCGAAAGCCCGGTCGAGACGATCGTCGGCGGACGGATCGAGGGTCATTAATCAACTACCTCCTTTATCAATGAGCTAGTTGATTAGAATAAGCCTGCCCGGATCAGGTGTCAAGGGCGCAAGGGGATCAGCTCATGGTCTTCGCCGCGAAGTAGGCGCTGATCCGCTCGAAGAGGCCGATCCAGGCGGTGTTGGCGAAGAAGTCCCTCGTCTCCTCACTGGGGAAGCCGGTCTGGACGACGGTCATCAGTGTCTTGCCGCCCTCGTCCCGAAACGTGATCTCGATGTCCGTGACCATTCTGTCCCCTTCCGGAGAACTCCCCGACGACTTGGTGACCAGCCGGTGGGGCCGGTCGACGACCTGGAACACCTGGGTCTCGCGGAACATCTGATCGGGCGAGAAACCCCACGCGCTCACCCATTCTCCCCCAACCCGCAGGTCGACCTGGTTCTCGACGATCATTCCCTCGTCCAGGATCGTGAACCAGATCTTCTGTGCTTCGGGATCGGTGTAGGCATCGAACACCTCCTCCGGCGTGGCATCGATCAATCGCTCGACTCTCAGCTCGTAGCTCATCGTTGTGGTCCTCTCTTCTCGTCGAAATACGCCTCGAGACCCTCGAGGCGGCGCTCCCATTGCTTCCGGTAGATGTCGATCCACTGCAGCGCCTCATCAAGGGGCTCGGGGCCGAGCCGGCAGTGCCGGGTCCGTCCGATCTTCTCCGTTGTCACCAGCCTCGCCTCCTCGAGGACCTGGACATGCTTCTTGAGCCCGGTCAGAGACATGCCGAATGGCCGAGCCAGCTCACTGATCGAGGCGGATCCCCGTCCCAGACGATCGAGGATTTGCCGTCTCGTGGGATCGGCGATGGCCGCCAGGGCCCGATCAAGTGTTGCATACTGAACCATTTGGTTCAGTATCACTCAACCGGCTCCTCATGTCAAGCGGGAGGTAGGGTGCGCGCAAGTGACAGATCCGACGGTCTT
>JBOGET010000097.1:0-12748 GCA_050741975.1 Acidimicrobiia bacterium | reverse complement strand
GCCTATCTGGGTGGCGAGCCGGATCCGTTGTGCCTCTCCCCCGGCCAGGGTCGCCGCCGAGCGGCTCAGGGTGAGATAGTCGAGACCCACGTCGAGCAGGAATTGGATCCGGGCCTTGACCTCCTTGAGCACACGCTCGGCGATGGTTCGCTCCCGGTCCGTCAGCTCCAGGTCGGCGAAGAACTCCTTGGCCCTGCCCAGGCTGAGATCCGAGACCTCGGCGATGTTGCGATCGGCGATGGTCACCGCCAGCGAGATCGGGTTCAGCCGGCCCCCGCCACACGCCTCGCATGGCACCTGGGCCATGTACTCCTGGTAGTACTCCCGGGCCGATTCGGTCTCGGCCGACTCGTGGCGGCGATTGAGGAAGGGGATCGCCCCTTCGAAGCTGGCTTGCCACTGCCGCTTCCGCCCGAAACGGTTCGTGTACCGGACCATGATCTTGTCCTCACCGGTGCCGTAGAGGATCTTCTCCTTGATCTCGTCGGGCAGATCCTGCCAGGGGGTGTCCATGGAGAACCCGAAGACCTCGCCGAGACCGGTGAGCAACCGGTGGTAGTAACGCATCCGGTTCGAGGACCACATCGGGATCGCCCCCTGCTCCAGCGAGAGCCCGGGGTCGGCGATCACCAGCTCCGGGTCGACCTGATACCTGGTCCCTATCCCGGAACAAACGGTGCATGCCCCATAGGGGCTGTTGAAGGAGAAGTTGCGGGGCTGGAGGTCCTCGAAGGAGAGCCCGCACTTGGGACAAGACAGATGCTGGGAGAAGGTCAGCGTCGTCCCGTCCACGATCTCGATGTCGGCGGTTCCCTCGGTCAGGCTCAGCGCCGTCTCCAGCGACTGGGTAAGCCTCTGTTCCATCCCCTCCTTGCGGACGAGACGGTCGACCACCACCTCGATGGTGTGCTGGTAATAGCGGTCGAGCCTGATCTCCTCGGTGAGCTCGCGCACCTCGCCGTCGACACGGGCCCGGGCGAACCCTTGCTTGGCCAGGTCGGCGAGCAAACCCTCGAACTCCCCTTTCCTCCCCCGGACAACCGGAGCCAGGACCTGGAACCTGATCCCCTCCTCCAGCTCCAGGATGCGGTCGACGATCTGTTGTGGGGTCTGCCGCTCGACCGGGGTCCCGTCGTTGGGACAATGGGCGATCCCGATCCGGGCGTAGAGGAGACGGAGGTAATCGTGGACCTCGGTGACGGTGCCCACCGTCGACCGGGGGTTCCGGGAGGCAGTCTTTTGGTCGATGGAGATGGCCGGGGACAACCCGTCTATGAAGTCGACGTCGGGTTTGTCCATCTGCCCCAGGAACTGTCGGGCATAGGCCGAAAGTGATTCGACATAGCGGCGCTGGCCCTCGGCGTAGATGGTGTCGAAGGCGAGCGAGGACTTACCGGACCCGGAGAGACCGGTGAAGACGATGAGTTGGTTGCGGGGCAGCTCGACCGTGAGGTTCTTCAGGTTGTGCTCACGGGCGCCCCTGATCAGTATCGAGTCGGTGGACACGCTCCGCCTGGTGGTCGCCTGAGTTACGACAGTGTAATCCGGATCGGCAGCGAACACCTGTTCGTTTATTGACGAGCAAAGGTGACGCGAGCCGGCGCTGACGCGCCAACACGAGCTCGACGATGAAGACCGTGATCAGGGGGGCAAGAGCGCGTGAGATGTCAAAGGATTTCTGCCACACATAGACCGTCAGGAAGGGGCCTAGCACGGCGAATCCCACCGCGCCCCAGGTGAGGTAGAGCTCCGAGCGCCAGGCGCGAAACGGCACCACGACGAGAAGGGTCGAGAAGAAGACGATCACCAGATAGTCCACCAGGAGCGCCCGACCCGAGGTGAGGGCGTTCGCCATCCCCGAGAACGGGACCAGGGTCACCTCCCGCACCTGCGGGATGTCACCGGGGATGTCGATCCTGAGCCTGACGTAGATGGCCCACAGGGCGACGGCCGCCAGCGGCGGCAGGAACACACGCCAGGCCACCTCCTTGCGACGGATCAGCCAGAACAAGGCGACAAAGGCGATGAAGGCCAACATCACCTCGCGAGTCAGGGCGGACCCGGTGAGGGCAAGGGCTGCAAGCAACGGTCTGTTGTCCTCCAACGCCCAGCCACCCAGGCAAGCGAGAGAAAAGGCGACTATCCCGGCGCCGTCTATGAAGAGCTCCGATAACAGCCCCACATTCATGGCGAAGGCAACACCCACCCAGGCTGAGACCCCGTGCTTCTCTCCTATCCGAGCCACCGCCCACGAGCCGACGGCCATGAACGCGATGTTCGCCAGAACCATCGTCCAAACGATCGCTCCGGAGGGGAGCAGGCCCCCAACCCCGACAATGACCGGATACAACATCCTCTGACTTCGATAGATGGGCCGGTCCATGATCTCCGCGTTGTCTTCGGGGTGAAGCAGCCAAGGGTCGTTGGCTTGAACGAAGAAGAACTTGCCATCGTGTCCTTGGGCCGGTCTGGTAACGACCTCACGCCCGAGCTTCTGCTGGGCGTATTCCAGGGTCATGGGCTCCTCCTCACCGAAGGCGGTGAAGACGGTCGGATCCCAATCCTCGACAGCCAGCAATCTGATCGCGGCCAGGGCAGCGATCACGACAGCGAGTACCACGACCCCGGCCGAGGTACCGGGACGTCTCATCCCTTGGGCAGCTCGAGCTGGGTGATTCGGCTTCCCTCAGGCGAGCGCTGCATGTCGTAGATGAAAGTGGGCAGATCTGGGAGCTCGTCGCCTGAGAGGCAGCTCAGCATTCGCCGCCCCAGATTCACCAGGCTCCCTATCTCGCTCATGTCGCAGCCAGGGACCCGAGCGGCATAGAACGATCCGAAGCGTTCCCGACGCTGCTCTTCGCTCCATTCGGTGCCTGCCCTGAATAGCTGTCCCGTGCTGTCCGGGCCGTGGTCACCGAACATCAGGACGACGTCGTCGGCCCCCAACTTCTCCGCGGCCCGGAGGAGCACCGAGTTGACACATTCGACCTGATCGATGTAGCGGTCGCGGGCCACGGCCAGTTCGTCCTCGCTCATCTCGGGTCTGCCTATCGCAAAACCGGTGACCCCACCACGCCAGTCCGGTCGGCATTGCTCGTCGAGGAAGAGGGGCGGATGTGGCGCCAGCAGGTGCACATAGACCAGATCAGGCTGATCGTCCACCAGGTAAGTCGCCAGGTCACTGTGGAGCCAGTCGAGCCCGCGCAACACGCCTTCTGTGAAGGACCTGCCGACCTCCAACCCGGGGATCCCCCGAAGGGCTGATCGATAGGCGACGTCATAGAAGGTCTCGTCGGGCCACGGTGCGCCCACGCAAATGTCGACCATGGTCCCGCACCGGGCACCGAGCCATCCGGGCTCCACATAGACGTGGCGATAGCCGTGATCCCTCAACGCATGCACGAGGTTGCTCTCACCGGACATGACACGGAGAAGCGCGTCGATGTCAGACCTGGAGACAGGGGTCTCCTCGGCCACATAGCCGAGCTGCAGGACGCTCGGCACCGACAGGGTGGTCCGCGCGTAATTGGCCAGCGCAACTCCTTCGGCGGCGAACCCTTGCTGTTCGAGCTCGGTCAGGAATGTCGCGTTGTCATATCCGTAGAACTGCTCGAGCACGTCGGTGCTGCCGTATGCATCGAGGACAACGACCACGATGTCAGGTGTCGAGATCAAGCTCGAGACGACGAGGTCGGCCTCCGCCTCCACTCGCAGGTCATTCCCGCCCCCGGAGCGTTCGAAGATCGTGATCATCGGGAATGCGATCGCGACGAAAGCGGCCCAGGCGAGGAGCACCCGCATCAGTCCCACGTCGCGTAGCCTGTACACGAACGCAGCGAGCACCCCCGAGGCGGCTACGAAGATGAGCTGACCGAAAGGATACCTGTCCACGAGCACACCCGTGTTGGTGACCGAAAGCACAAAGACGGCCGTTGCGTAGTTCGCTCCTGAAGAATCGAGCCCTACCCACCTCAACAGCTGCCACACGGCGACGCCGAAGGCTGCGATGACGGCGAACGCGAACGCCAGCGTGAGGAGATTCGGGTTCTCTCCGGCGTTGGCCCAGGTGCGGAGGGGACTGAACGCCGAGGCCGCCAGGATCATGAACAGTTGCCAACCCAGGCCGTCGGCACGCGATGCCGGTCCGGACTGAGCGGCCCTCTCTGCTCCCCGACCGTTCTCCTCGGCGCGAGGCGTCCCCGGACTCGTGGACGGTCGGCTGCCTACGATTTGGGGCTGTCTCCTCGACGGAACCAGCCTCGAATGGTGTGCCAGCGGTACTTGACGAACACGGCCACCCCGGCGATCCCCCCCGCCAGGATCTGGGCGATGAGACTTCCGGTCCCTGCGTCCAAGTATCCAAGAATCATCACGTACATCTCCTCGAGAGGCTAAACCAACCGTGACCTGTCTCTGACGTTCTCACATCGGCAGTACGACCCCATCACTGAACCGTCGTGTCAGACGAATACCCGGATCAGCCCAGACGGGCGGGCTCGACGCCTACCGTCTCTCGATGATCGTCCGGTCGGCGAGGAACATCATCAGCACGAAGGCCGTGATTGCGGGCGCCACGGCCCGGGTGATGTCGAAATAGTTGGTCCACACCAACTCGCTCAGCACGAAGACCAGCGCGTTGAGCCCGAGGAATGCCCACCCCACCAGGGCTCCCGATCGAACCGTTCGCCACGAGTAGACCGTGACGAGGAAGAGAGTAGCCAAGCCGGCCACCATGTCGAGGGGGGAGCCGAGCCACCCGGGGAGGGCTTTGGCCACGCCGACGAACGGAAGATCGAATGCAGCTCCGGCCTGCGAGAGACCCGTACTCCATCCAACACGGAGACCCGCGTAGAGGACCCACGACGCGAACACGGCGATCGGCACGAGGGTGAAGCGAGCGGCTTTTCGACGCTTTCCGCGCATCCACAGCCAACAGGCGATGCCAAGGCCCACGATCAGCATCACCTCACGAGCGAGGGCCGAGAGACTTAGAAGGATCAGCGCCAGCTCGTCCCGGTCCTCCCGAATTGCCGCCACGGCCCCGAAGGCGAGGGCGGTGGCAAGTGCGCCGGCACCTCCGATGTTCAGTTCACTGATCAGCCCTATGTTGAACGCAAAGGCGAGACCCCACCATGCCGAGCCGCCCATTTGCTGTGCCACTCTCGCCGTGGCGTAGGTCCCGCAGCTCATGGCGATGAGGTTCACGACGAGCATGGCCCAGACGATCGCGTCGGAATCGAACAAACCGAATCCCCCGGCAATGAGGGGGTAGAGCATGCGCTGGCTCCGATACAGGGGCCGGTCGAGGATCTTGGCGTTCGCCGCCGGCTCGAGCAGGAGGGGATCATGGGCCTGGACGAAGAAGTACTTGCCGTCGTGTCCCTGGTTGCCGCGCAGGTAGACGGTCCCAAGCCTCTCTTCGGCGTATTGGGTGGTCGCCGTGGCGCCTTCGCCGAAGGCAACGAACACCGTCGGATCCCAGCCCACGGCAGCCAGCACCCGCACGGAGAAGAGGGCCGCTACGGCCAGCGCCACGAGCCCGACTGTCGCCGCAGGAGGCTTCCGGGCCATCAAGGCTTGCTGGCGACCGCCACGACGCTGAGCCCGGGGATGAATTTGAGATTCTCGACCAACCGGGCGACCGGGAGCAGCAGACTGAAAAGGCGAGCCTGCCATCGTCCGATGTCCGTCCGGCCGCTCATCTTGTTCACCCACCAGCCGAGGACTCCAAGCCGGTTGAACTCATGCACGCTGTCCACGACGAAGCCGGCACTTTCGAGGAGCTCCCGCAACGTCCTTTTCGAATAGCGCCTCCGATGACCTATGGCCTCATCCGCCGCCGAGAACAGCCATTCGTGTGCCGGCACCAGGATGAGAGCCCGCCCTCCGGGGTGGGTGGACTTGTAGAACTCGGCCACGGCTACGTCGGGCTGGTCGAGATGCTCCAACACATTGACGCAGAGGATGCTGTCGAACTCTCCGGGCAGGCTCTCGTAGAAAGCCGGATCTTCGAGATCACCGTGCACGATCTCGACATTCTCCAAATGCCCGAATCGCCGTCTCACCTCTGAGAGATGACGCTCGTCGATATCGGCGACCACAAGTCGCTCGCGGTCGATGAGGTGCCCTGTCAGGTTCCCGTTTCCGGAGCCCGCCTCGAACACCCGGTTCCCGAGGTGAGGCTCGAATTGTGCCATCGTCCACCGGGCAACACCGGGCGCTGCGGCCAGACTCTCCAGCATGGCATACCCGGGGTCCGTCGAGGCCCTGGTGTCGAGAAACCTGAACTTGAAGATGAGCCAGAGCGCCTGGACCCCATCCTTCCATCCGATGCTCTTGCCCTCTGCATAGGTCCTGCCGTGATAGCTGATCGGCACTTCGTAGATTCGTACACCGCGCCGAGCCAGACGTGCTGTGATCTCGGGCTCGATCCCGAATCGGTCGCTCGTCAAACGCAGGCTCCGGATCACATCGGCCTTGAACGCCTTGTAGCAGGTCTCCATGTCGGTCAGGTTGATGTCGCTTGCCATGTTGGACAGGGCAGTCAGAACCTTGTTCCCCAGTGAGTGCCAGAAGAAGAGAACTCGTCGTTCCGGGCTGGCCGCGAAACGAGACCCGTAGACGGCATCCGCCCGGCCATCGAGGATCGGGCCGATGACGCGTGGGATCTCGTTGGGGTCGTATTCGAGGTCGGCGTCCTGGATGATGGCCAGGTCACCGCTCATATTGTCGATCGCGGTGCGGATCGCCTTGCCCTTCCCTTTGTTCACCGGTTGGGCGATGACCCTGATCCTGGCGTCGCCCGCGGCAAGGCCCCGGAGGATCTCCAGGGAGTTGTCCTTTGAACAGTCGTCGACGCAAACCAGTTCGATCTCGAGACCAACCGGTGAGTTGAGGACTCGATCGACGATCGTCCGCAAGGTGCGGGCCTCGTTGTACACCGGCATGAGAACGGACAGCTTCTCCATGGGACTAGTCACCCCCCGTCATCGGCGCGACGACGACCTTGCTTGAACGACTCTTGTCGGTGGCGGCAATCCCACCGAGAACGGCGACCAGGAGAGTCAATCCCACGATGTAGATCTGGGTGCGAGAGACCGAGATGGTCAGCACGATAGATGCGACGGTCAGCGCCGCACCGACCACGCTCTCGAATCTCACCTCCTCTGCGAAGACCATGAACACCGGCACCACCGCCAACAGGTACTGGGGCCACGACAAGGGCAGGGCCATCACCGCCAATGAGAGGAGAACCGTCCATTCACCGCTGGCCGGTAGCGAGGCCGAGTGCAGGATGAACCATCCGCCAACCAGCAGAAGGACGATCAGGGCAACCACGACGGACGTGGACATCGGAAGCCAGTGGGCAAGCCCTCTTGAAAGGCTGATGTTCGATTCGAGATCGAACCATCGGCCGGTCGTGGAAGTCAGTGCCTGGAGAGTGGAGGCCAGCGAGACGTGGGAGAAGAGCAGGGGCACGAGATTGAGAAGGATCGTGGTCGTGATCATCGCTACTGCGGCCTTCGACTTGCGTCGCATGAGCAGTGCAATTAGGAGAACCGCGGGGAACAATCGAAGCGTGGCGGCCACAGCCAGCCAGACTCCCGAGCCGATCGAGTCGCGGCGCCACAAGAGGGTGAAGGCGACCGCGACACAGAGCAGGATCACGGCCAGATGTGTGCCGAATATCTGAGACCAGCGCCCGGGGCCGAGCAATGTGACGTAGACCAGACCCAGGAAGAGGCTCGAATAGGAGATGACGCGCAGTCGGCAAAGGAAGAGAAGCCCAGCCCCTGAGCACACAAGACCGGTGATCAACATCGTCAAGAGCGCATCGTCGGCGTCGACCCATGACAGTGGGTAGAGAAGTATCAGTGATCCAGGTGTTCGAGGGTGCCGGGAGATGCGGCTCTCCTCTGTCTCCGATGGCCAGAAATCGACCTCATAGATCGAGGCGAGCTCGAACAACTCGATATGAGGGTCGATCCCATCGGCAAACGCCGACGCCACGAGCCAATCGGCCGTTGCGTCCTCGTTGCCAATCTGTTCATGGGTGTTGTATGACCGGATCGACAGCCAAACAATGACGGCAACGAAGAGAAGGACCGTCGTCACCAAGGGGACCGTGAGTCGAGCGGGCCTCATCCATGAAGGTCCAAGCCTTGTGCCGTGATCCTGGTGTTCAATCATGGATGTGCTTTGGAGCGACCATACCGCGCGGACTGCGTCGGGGTGCCGGGCGCACTGAGGTGGCATTTCCGGGTTCACTCCGGAACTCACCTGAGGATCGATACAGGTCATAGACGCTGATCGAAAGCACCACACCGGCGCCCAGCGACGTGAGACGCGCCAGAGCGGGAGAGAATCCGGCGACGGGCCACGCCAGGAGCAGAACAGCCGAGAGGATGGGGCGAAATGCGCCGTACTCGATCAAAAGGACGAGAGCGGGCAGCAATGCGAGCCAGTGATGGGGCCAGACGAGCGGTGAGAACGTGAGGATCACCAGGGCCGCCAGGGCCGGCTTGCTCTGCGGAGGCAGGCGCTTGGCTTGGGATGCAGCGGTCGTCCCCACCGCCACGAAACACAGCATCGCCAGAGGCGGTGGCAACATGTGACCTATGAGACTCAGGTTCCACGAATAGTCGAGGTAGAAGTCCATGTTGATCGACGAGGCCCCGATCCACCACGACAGAGCTGCCCACCCACCGAGATATGGGAGCGCCAGGAGTGTTGCCGACGCGGCGACGATCCCCACCCGGACCAGGTCCTTCATCCAGGACGCTCGATTCGGAAGCATGAGGCCTACCGGTGCCAGCCAAGGGCGCCATGCCACGAGCAGGCCCATGAGGAGAATTGCCACCAGTCCTCGTCCGTTGCCCGCGAGCCAGAAGACCAGCGCCAGACCGATGGCGACCAACGCGGAGCCCTGAAGCCAGAAGAGATCGTTTCTGAAGCCGAAAGTCAACGTCAGAGCCCCGGCAAGTGCCACACCGTGCCACACCATCAGCTTCTTGGCGGTGTAGATGAAGACACCGATCACGACGACGATCAACGATCCAAGGTGAATCGCCCCAGCTAGTGGCTCAGCGAGACTCGGTCCAACAAAGGACAACCAGAAGCGGGCGCCTGCGATCGAGAGCGGTGAGTGGGCGACGACGAAGTCGCTCGCTTCGACAGGAACCGAGGCCGCGGGTATCTCCGATTCCAACACACCGAGGCTTTGATACGGGTTCACCCCGAGCTGGGCGGCTTGAGCGCCGAGGAGGTCTCTCCCGAAATCGGTGATCGGGACTTCGTAAGGAGCCCCATCGGATATGGCCACCACCGCGTGTACCGCCCCGAGGAATCCAACCGCCAAGGCAAGCACAGGAAGAGCTCGGTGGGCCGTTGCGCTCCAATCGTCGGTGTTCACCGTCACCAGCCTCGAGATCCACATCCAAATGTGATCGGTACCTCTTCAGCAGCCTTGAGCCAAGCAGCCGTCTCGAGGGCGTTCTCCATGGACCTTGTGCGCGGCCGGGATTCACAGGTCATCCGGCTCTGACCGGCCCCCCTTCGGCGCCGCCCCAGAAGTGTCTTGGATCGATCTCGTGCACACCATCGAAAGGGGGTTCGGAGAAGCCCACCAGGAATGCCCTGGGCTCCAGATCAGCCAACGTTGGAGAACCGAGACAATTGAGAAGACGGATGCCGACGTTGCCGACATACTCGATCCGGTCAAAGTCACATCCTTTCCCATATCCGGCAAACATCGCCCCAAATCGGGCCCGTATCTGGTTTCGGTTCCAGCTGGGAGCCGGGGCAAAAAGCTGGCCGTCGATGTCTGGCCCGTGGTCACCGACGAAGAGGGCAACTGAACCGGTCTCGACAACGGCTCGTGCAACCCGCCCCAATGTCCTGTTGACACACCTCACCTGATCCAGGTAGGCGTCGATCCGCTCTCGTTCATGATGGCCGCTGGGGAGGCTGATCACGAACCCCGATGTCTCACGGCGAGGACGCAGTCTGCAATCCGCCTCGAGAAACAGGGGAGGGTGCGGGGCCAACAGATGAACGTAGACAAAATCGGGTACATCGTCTGACAGATAGGCGTCGAGGTCGTGCTCGAGCCAGGTGAGTGCATGTTTGGCTCCCCGGCTGAAGGCTGCCCCCATTTCGAAGACCAACAGATCGCGGAGCAATGAGCGCCGTGCTATGTCATAGAGCGTTTCATCGGGCCACGGCGCCGGGACGCAAATATCCACCGCATCCGAACATTGGGTGCCCAACCAACCGGACTCGACGTACACCGTTCGGTACCCGTTTTGAGCCAGGACGTGCGGGACTGTGCCTTCGCCACCCATGATCGAATACAGCCGGCGCGCATCGGTGTTGGTGATGGTCTCGTTGGTGGCGATCAGGCCCAACTCGAGCATGCTCGGGATCGAGATGATGGTTGAGGAGTAGTTGGAGTGGGCATCGCTGGCTACGACAAAACCCAATCCTACGAGCTCCTCGACGAAAGGCGAATTGTCGAACCCATAGAATTCATCGAGCACAGCCGGGCTGCCGTAGGAGTCGGAAACGATGAAGACGACATCACGTGTGTCGTCGAGGTCAGTGGTCCAGCTTTCTGCGAACGTGAGATTCCCCGGCCCGGGTTGCTGCCGATCGAAGAAGGTGAAAACGGGCGCGACCACCATCGCGAAAGCAGCCCAGGCGATCGTCACCCGGATCGATGTGAGCACCCGCAGTCGGTAGAGCAGACAAGCCGTGCCGATGGCTCCAAGGAATACTCCCCACCTTCCCAGAGGCAACCGACCGATGTAGGGCCCAGCAGCCGAGAACACGAACACAAGAACGAACGCGATGTAGGTAGCGCCGACCGGATCGAGACGCGAGCTTACAAGGGCACGCCTGATGAGGGAGCCAATGCTGAAGAGAACAAAGAGCGCGCCGAATGTGATGAACAAGTCCGGTTGTTCCGGATTTTTCGCCCACATGTCGATTGGGACGAACCAGGACGCTGCCAGCAACAGGAAGAGTTGCCAAACAGCTCCGTCTGATCGCTTGGAAGCGACTGAATGAGAACCGCCTCCGGTCGCGGTCAACTCACCATCGATCACGTTGCATCACGGGCGTTCCCCGCCGCCCCTACCCTGCCTCGGCCACCTCACGCAGCTCGCGTTTGAGCTCGTTGACCTCGTCGCGGAGTCGGGCGGCGTATTCAAAACGGAGCTCCTTGGCTGCCTCATGCATCTCGTCCTCCAGGCTCATGATCAGCCTGGTCAGGTCGTCTCCCTCGAGGTCGATGGGTCTTCTCGGCTCGACCTCACGTCTTCTTCTATCGCCCCGGGGAGCTTCGGACTGAACCAGTTCCAAGATGTCCGAGACCCGTTTCCGCACGGTCTGCGGGTCGATGCCGTGCTCCTCGTTCCACTCGGTCTGGGCGCGGCGGCGGCGGTTGGTCTCGTTGATCGCCCGCTTCATCGAATCGGTGACGTTGTCGGCGTACATCACCACCTGGCCGTCGACATTTCTCGCCGCCCGTCCGATGATCTGGATCAGCGACGTCTCGGAGCGGAGGAACCCCTCCTTGTCGGCATCGAGGATGGCTACCAGCGACACCTCGGGCAGGTCGAGGCCCTCACGCAGCAGGTTGATCCCGACGAGGACATCGAAGTCCCCGAGACGGAGCTCCCGCATGATCTGGACCCGCTCCAAGGTGTCGATCTCGGAGTGCATGTACCGGGCACGCACGCCCATCTCCAGCAGGTAGTCGGTCAGGTCCTCGGCCATCTTCTTGGTGAGGGTGGTGACCAGGACCCTCTGCTCCCGAAGCGCCCGCTCCCGGATCTCGTGGAGCAGGTCGTCGATCTGGCCCTTGGTGGGGCGGATCATGACCTCGGGGTCGATGAGACCGGTGGGTCGGATGATCTGCTCCACCACCTGAGTGGAGTGTGAGATCTCGAAATCGGCCGGGGTTGCCGAGAGGAACACCACCTGGTTCGCCTTCTCCAGCCATTCGTCGAAACGTAGGGGGCGGTTGTCCTTGGCCGAGGGAAGACGGAATCCGTGCTCGACGAGGACCTCTTTTCGGGAGTGATCCCCCTCGTACTGACCGCCGATCTGGGGGATGGTGACATGGGACTCGTCGATGATGGTCAGGTAGTTCTTGGGGAAGTAGTCGAGCAGGGTGTAAGGCGCCTCTCCCGGCGCCCGGCCGTCGAGATGACGGGAGTAGTTCTCGATCCCGGAGCAGAACCCGACCTCCCGCATCATCTCCAGGTCGTAGTTGGTCCGCATCCGGAGTCGCTGCGCCTCGAGCATCTTGCCCTTGCCCTCCAACTCGGCCAGCCTCTCCACGAGCTCGTCCTCGATGGCGGCGATCGCCTTGCGCATCCGATCCCGCTCCGTGACGTAATGCGTGGCGGGGAAGACGAACAGCTCGGAGAGCTCGTCGACCACCTCCCCGGTGACGGGGTTCAGCCTGATGATGCGCTCGACCTCGTCGCCCCAGAACTGGACGCGGACGATGGTCTCCTCGTAGGAGGGGAAGACCTCCAGGGTGTCCCCCCGAACCCGGAACTTGCCCCGGATCAGGTTCACCTCGTTGCGCTCGTATTGGATGTCGACCAGACGCTGGATGGCTTCCTTCATCGGGTACTCGACACCTTGCACCAGCCGGAGGAGCTGGCCCATGTACTGCTCCGGGGACCCCAGACCGTAGATCGCCGAGACCGAGGCCACGATGATCACGTCGTCGCGG
>JBOGET010000096.1:0-7373 GCA_050741975.1 Acidimicrobiia bacterium | reverse complement strand
GATCTCGACCCATAGGTCGAGATCTCCGCGCCAGAATGGCCTGAGACCTCTCACGGTGCGCTATTTTCGGGGCGGGAGGTGACCAACGGAGTTGAGCGTGCCATGTGAGCACTTTGTCGGCCTGGTTCCGGTCGAGCCCACGGGGGTCGATTGCGCGCAATGCGTCGAGCTCGGAGACAGCTGGGTTCATCTCCGCGCCTGTCTCGTTTGCGGCCTGGTGGGCTGCTGTGATGCCTCCAAGAACCGTCACGCCCGCAAACACTGGGAACAGGAGGGACACCCGGTGATCAGGTCCTTGGAGCCCGGCGAGAGCTGGAAGTACTGCTTCGCCGACGGGGTGGTCACCCGATGAACGAGACCAAACCCGTCATCATCGCCGTCGACGACGAGCCCGAGGTCGTCCAGGCGGTGCAACGGGATCTGCGGGCCCGCTATGCATCCGACTACCGCGTCGTCTGGGCGGGCGGTGGGCAGGAGGCGATCGACACCCTCCGCACTCTCGCCCTTCAGGACACCCCGGTGGCACTGATGCTGGTCGATCAGCGGATGCCCGGTGTGACCGGCATCGACGTGATGCGGGAGACGCTGGAGATACACCCGAGCGCCAAGCGAGCCTTGCTCACCGCCTACGCCGACACCGAGGCGGCGATCCAGGCCATCAACGATGTGGGGCTCGATCACTACATCATGAAGCCCTGGGACCCGCCCGAGGAGAAGCTCTACCCGATCCTCGACGACCTTCTCGAAGACTGGCAAGCCGGCTATCGCCCCCGCTTCGAGGGGATCAGGGTGATCGGCCAGCAGTGGTCGCGCGAGGCCCACGACCTCAAGGGGTTTCTCGCCCGCAACCAGATCCCCTACCGGTCGATGGACATCGAGACCGACCCCACGGCCTGGGTGCTCACCGAAGAGGCAGGGGCAACCATGAGCGACCTTCCCCTTGTGTTGTTCGGAGACGGGCCCCCGATCTTCAAGCCGACACCCGCCCAGATCGCCGACCGGGTCGGTTTGAAGACTCACGCCACCTCGGAGGTCTACGACGTGGTGATCATCGGTGGCGGCCCCGCCGGCCTCGCCTCCGCCGTGTACGCCGCGTCCGAGGGGCTGAGCACCCTGCTCATTGAAGAGGAGGCCCCCGGGGGCCAGGCCGGGCAGAGCGCTTTGATCGAGAACTACCTCGGCTTTCCCAGAGGGCTGAGCGGGGCCGACCTGGCCCGACGTGCGACGGCCCAGGCCAAGCGTCTCGGGGCCGAGATCCTCGTCCCGGGCAGGGTGACCCATATCACCAGGAACGACCCGTTCATCCTGGTCCATCTCGCCGACGGGACGACCCTGACCACCAAGGCAATGGTCATCGCCTCCGGGGTGTCGTACCGGAAGCTGACCGCCGAGGGCTTGGATCAGCTGATCGGTGCCGGGGTCTACTACGGGACTTCGAACATCGAAGCCTCCAACCATCGGGGACAGCCGATGTTCGTGGTCGGCGGGGGCAACTCGGCCGGACAGGCCGCCCTCTTCCTGTCCCGTTTCACCGACTCGGTCACCATCCTGATCCGGGAGGACGACCTGGCGCTCACCATGTCCCAGTACCTGATCGACAACATCGAGGCCAATCCGGCGGTGCACGTCCGGCCCTATTCCCAGGTCCTGTCCGCCATCGGGGAGGACCATCTGACCGGTCTGGTCATCCGTGACCGCCAGACCCAGCTGGAGGAGCAGGTCGAGGCGAGCGCTCTCTTCATCTTCATCGGCCAGACGGCCCACACCGACTGGCTGGCCGACGTGGTTCAACTCGACGAGCGGGGGTTCATCCTCACCGGCGAGGACCTGGGCCCGTTGAAGGGGTGGAACGTAGAACGTGACACACTCCCCCTCGAGACCAGCGTCCCCGGGATCTTTGCCGCCGGCGATGTCCGGGCCGGCTCCATCAAGCGGGTGGCCGGCGCCGTAGGCGAAGGAGCCACCGCGATCCGGTTCGTGCACAACCATCTGGCGGCGCTTTGAGCGACATCGACGAGGTCCTGCGCGGGCTTCCCTATTTCTCGGACCTGCCCCAGACCCTGCTCAACCAGGTCTGCCGTCAATCGGAGAAGCTCACGGTGCCCGAGGAGACGACCATCATCGAGGAGGACTCCCATTCGGAGGACATGTTCGTGATCGTCGATGGCGAGTTGCGGGTCACCAAGCATGGCCAGGATCGCGAGGTGTTCCTCGCCGCCCTCGGCCCGGGTGAGGTGGTCGGGGAGATCGCACTGCTGGACAAGGCTCCGCGCACGGCCAGCGTCACCACCGTCAAACCCTCCACGTTGATACGGATCCCGGCCCAGGCGTTCGAGGCCCTCATCGAGGACTCGAGGGTGGTGCGACGCATGTTCCGCACCGTGACCTCCCGGCTGAGGGGGATCGAGGACACCCTGCGTCACGAGGAGCGGATGGCTGCACTGGGTCGCATGGCGGCCCAGCTCATGCACGAGCTGAATAACCCGGCGGCGGCAGTGGGAAGGAGCATGGCCCGGGCCGAGGAGGTGTACGTGGCTCTGGGCGACGCCACGATGATGCTCTCAGGGATCGGGGAGCTGCTGGATAGGCCCATTCCGACACCGGAGGCTCCGGAATCCATCGATCCCCTCATCAGGTCGAGCCTCGAAGAGGAAATGGCCGCCTGGTTGGGGGAGCTCGATGTCGCCGATGCCTGGGAACTCGCCGCGGCCCTGGTGGCCGACGGATGGACCGTGGGCCTCCTCGAGGAAACGGTCGAGGGTCTGGAGCGGGAGAAGGCGACGAAGTTCGCCCGCTGGTTGGGTCTACGTGTCCTCGCCTCTCAGCTCATCGGAGAAGTCCGCATCGCCGCCGGGCGGATCTCGGAATTGGTGCGGGTGGTGAAGAACTATTCCTATCTGGATCAGGGGCCGGTCCAGCACATCAACCCGACCGAGGGGATCAGGGACACCCTCATCCTGCTCAAGCACAAGCTGCGAGGTATCGAGACCGTTCTCGACATCGAGCCCGATCTTCCCCAGATCGAGGCGTCGGGACGCGATCTCAACCAGGTGTGGACCAACCTCATCGACAACGCCGCCGACGCCATGGACGGGGCCGGCACCCTCACCATCCGCGCGGCGCGGGAGAACGGGGCGGTCGTCGTGCGGATATCGGACACTGGGCGGGGCATCGACCCCGAGGTGAGACGGCGCATATTCGACCCGTTCTTCACCACCAAGGCCCCGGGTCAGGGGACGGGTCTGGGGCTGCACACGGTGCACACCATCGTCACCCGAAGTGGCGGCGACATCTCGGTCGAGTCGGGGTCGTCGGGCACCACATTCACCCTCAGCTTCCCACCGGCCGGCCCGTGATCAGGGACGTCGGAACGGGGCCCGGGTCCGGGCGACCAGGACGTCACAGGGGGCCTCGGTGACCAGACCTTCGGCCACGGTCCCCAGCAGCACCATGCGGGTGGCGCTCGCCCCTCTGCTGGCCACGATCACCAGGTCCGCCCCTCTCCTCCTCACCACCTCATCGATGGTCTCGGCGGGAGGGCCGTCGACGACGAGAGTCCGGATGTCCCCGTCCCATGGAGCGGTGAACTTCTCCATTCGCTCTTCGGCCATGCCGAGTCGGGCACCACGGGAAGCCTCCAGCTCCTCGGTGAACAGACCGGCGCCAGCGAGCATCGAGTCGAACCGCGAGGGCATCGAATAGAGGGCGGTTATGTCGGCGGCCGGGAACAACGCGAGGGCCCGGTCGACCGCGGCCCGCGAGTGCTCCGAGAAGTCGACTGCGGCTATCACCTTGCGATAGGGCACCCGGGGCTGTCGACGCACCACCAGAGTGTCGGCCGTGGCCTTGCGCGCCACGCGCTTCGCCACCGGGCCCACAGAGAATGCGTCGATCGACGACGAGCCGACCACTAGCAGACTGGCCGTCTTCCCCCTCGCCGTCAGCTCCCACGACGGAGAGCCCTTGACCACCTCGAGATCGACCGCGGCACTGGTCTTCTCCCTCGTCCAGCCGACCAGCTTCTCAGCCTCGGCCTTCTGGTGCTCCCGCATGAGACGGGCCAGCGAGGGCTCGATCATCGCCTCGGCGACAGGCTCGAGGACGTGGACCAGATGAAGCGGGTCACCGGACGACTCGGCCATCATCCCGGCCCTCTCGGCGACCCGCCTCCCCATGGCGGTCAGATCGATTCCGGCAACGACGGCCCGCAACGCTCCTCCAGGACAGGCCTCTGACTCTACAAGCTGTCGCTCTCGTGAGCAGCGTCGAAGACGTCGGGCCCGGACAGAGCCTCGGCGAGCCGGCTCAGATAAGCCGGCCGCCCGATCACGACCGCCCCCAATGACTGGAGGTGGGGGGTCTGCCACTGCACGTCGAGAAGGCGGCCGCCGCCTTTGGTCACCACCACCACCAGATGGACCAGAGCCACCTTGGAGGCATCTCTTGCCTCGTGGAACATCGACTCGCCGGCGAAGAGGCCGCCGATGGCCACACCATAGAGACCGCCGACCAGCAACCCGTCGTTGTCCCAGACCTCGACCGAGTGGGCCCACCCCAACCGATGGAGTTGGACGTAGGCATCGACGAACTCCTCGGTGATCCAAGGATCCCTGCGTATCGAATCGGCACAGCCCCGTATGACACTCTCGAAGTCGGCGTCGACCGAGACCTGGAAGCGCCGGGTCGACTGACGCAGCGATCGGCTGATGTGCAGCCCGCGCAGCGGGAGGATCGCCCGGTCGACCGGCGACCACCAACCGAGATGACCATCGGGCAGCCTCATCGGGAAGAGACCCTTGCGATAGGCCTGGAGGAGTGTGCCCGGTTCGAGGTCGGCGCCGACTGCCACCACGTCCCCGTCATCCGGTCTCGGATCGGGCAACTCGAACTTCGAGGGAAGCGGCTCTATGGGCACCCCCCGATTGTGTCAGAGCCGAAGGGTTGATGTCCGTAGGCTGCCCTGATGCGTGCCCTGATCTGCGACAGCTACGAGGGGATAGACGCCCTGCGGGTTGGCGATATGCCCGATCCGGGGCCGATCCCGGGAACCGCGATCGTCGGGGTGAGAGCGGCTGCGGTGAACTACGCCGACGTGTTGGTGGTCGCCGGTCGCTATCAGGTCAAGCCTGAGCTGCCTTTCGTGCCCGGAGGCGAGTTCGCCGGTGTGATCGAGTCTTCCGACGGTGTCGACGGTTTCGAGATCGGGGACCGCGTCTGCGGGTTCGTCGGGTTCGGCGCCATGGCGGAGAAGGCCGTCGCCTACCCCGGGGCGATCTCCCGACTCCCCGAGCACATCTCCTTCGAAGCAGGGGCATCGATCCCGGTCGGCTACGGGACCTCGTACCACGCCTTGGTGGACCGGGCCGGCCTCCAAGCCGGCGAGACCCTGCTCGTGCTGGGTGCCGCCGGCGGAGTGGGCATCGCCGCCATCCAGATCGGGAAAGCTCTGGGAGCGACGGTGCTGGCCGCAGTCTCCTCCGAGGAGAAAGCGGAGGCGGCCCGGGAGGTCGGTGCCGCCGAGATCGTTCGCTACGACCAGACACCGCTGCGCGACGGGATTGCCGCGGCCACCTCCGGCGCCGGGGTCGACGTCGTCTATGACCCGGTCGGCGGCGAGGCGACCGAGCTCGCCCTGCGCTCGACCAAGTGGAACGGGCGACTGCTAGTCGTCGGTTTCGCCTCAGGCGAGATCCCCGCCATCCCGCTCAACCTGAACCTCGTGAAGGGCAACTCGGTGGTCGGGGTGTTCTGGGGGAGGTTCAACATCGAGGAGCCCGACAGGAGCGCAGCCAACAACCGGGTCATCATGGATTGGGTCGCCGACGGGACACTGCGACCGCTCGTTCAGAAGTCCTACCCCTTGGAGCAGGCGGTCGACGCCCTGCGCTGGGTCGCCGACCGGAAGGTCATCGGGCGGGTGGTGGTCACCCCGTGACCGACTTCAGATGACCGACTTCGTCGTGATCGGGGGCGGGATCGCCGGCGTGTCCGCCGCGGCTCATCTCGCTCCCCACGGCTCGGTGACCCTGCTCGAAAGGGAGCGATCTCTGGCATTTCACACCACAGGTCGATCCGCCGCCCTCTTCGTGGTCAACTACGGGGGCGAGGGCTCCCGGCCGCTGGCCCTCGCCAGCCAGCCATTCCTGGAGAACCCGCCTCGAGGATCGGTCGACGCACCGCTCCTCGCCGATCGCGGCGCCCTGTGGGTGGCGGAGGAAGGCCAGTTCGAGCATCTTCGCGAAATCGCCGAGGAGGGGGTGGAGTCGGGCGCCGGCTCCCGGCTGGTCGACGCCGGGGAAGTGCTCCGCCTGGTCCCGAAGATGCGGCCCGAGCGGGTCGCCGCCGGTCTCTACGAGCCGAGTGCCTGCGACATCGACGTCGCCGGGCTCCACCAGGCCTTCGTGCGCATGGCGCGCGGGGCCGGAGCCGACATCCGGCTGTCGACACCGGTGATCGGTCTGGTCAGACTGAAAAACGGCTGGCGGGTGTCGACCCCCCAAGGCGAGATCGATTGCTCGGCGGTGGTCAATGCCTCCGGCGCCTGGGGCGACCAAGTTGCGGGCTTGGCCGGGATCGAGCCCATCGGGCTCCAGCCGATGCGCCGCACCGCCTTCATGGTGCCCGGCGATCGTGCTTATGCCGGATGGCCGATGGTCGTCGACGTGGACCACCGTTTCTACTTCCGTCCCGACGGTGTCCAGCTCCTCTGCTCCCTGGCCGAGGAGACCCCGTCGGAGCCGGTCGACCCCCGCCCCAACATCGAAGACGTGGCCCTGGCCATCGAGCGGATAAATCACGCGACCACACTCGACATCCGCTCGGTCAACTCGCAGTGGACCGGGTTGCGCACCTTCTCCCCCGACCGTGACCTGGTCATCGGAGCGGAGCCGACCGCCCCCGGCTTCTACTGGCTGGTCGGTCAGGGTGGGACCGGGATCATGACCTCCCCCGCCTATGGCCGGCTGCTCGCCGGCCTGGTCCTGGGGACGTCCTTGCCGCCGGACCTCGCCCGGGCCGGAGTCGACCCGGCTCAGACCTCGCCGGCACGGTTTCGACCCGTTGCATCAGGGCGTCGATGTCGGCCCGTTTGAGGAGCTCGTCGATGTCGACGCGTCCGATGAGACGCTCGACGTCGACACGATCGAGCAGGGCGTTGACGTCGACCCTGTCGAGCAGGGCATTCACGTCGACATGACCGAGCACCATGTCGGGGTCGACCACCTCCAGCACCCGCTCGCCGGCCCCCCGGGCGGCACGCCGGAAGAACCCTTTGCGCTCGCTGACCTTGTCCGCCGCGTCGGGCTCCGCGCTCACCGTGAAAAAGCTAGCCGTCGATCGTTTTGGCGCGGCGATATCGACCTATAGGTCGATAT
>JBOGET010000095.1:0-5843 GCA_050741975.1 Acidimicrobiia bacterium | reverse complement strand
CCGGCATCGACAGCAAGCGTCTCGCTCGCTGCCCCAGCTGTGACTGGCTGTTCCACGACACCACCCGCAACCGCAGCCGACGCTGGTGTGACATGGCCGACTGCTGGAGCAGGGACAAGGCGCTCCGCTACGACCACCGCAGCAAGACGGTCTGACCCGGGCCGCACCGAATCCGTCACCCGGTCCTTACGATTCGAACATGACCGATCTGCCAGTCGATGTGGTCCGGAGCAAGCGACGCAAGCGGACGGCGCAGGCCTACGTCGCCGACGGCAGGCTGCGGGTCATGGTCCCCCAGGGCCTGACACCCGACGAGGAGTCGAGGCTGGTCGAGACCATGGTCTCCCGGGTCGCCCGCAAGCTGTCTTCGGTGCAAGTCGATCTCGAGGAGCGGGCCAAACAGACTGTCGAGAAAGTACGGCCTGCCCCTGCCGCTCAGCATCGAATGGTCCGATCGGCAGATGAGGAGATGGGGATCGTGCTCGTATTCGGAGGGGCGTATCCGCATGTCAAACCGGCTGGCGGCGATGCCGGGCTGGGTGCTCGATTGGGTTCTCGTCCACGAGCTCGCCCATTTGGAGGTGGCCAACCACGGACCGAGGTTCCAGGTCCTGGTCGGCCGGTACGAGCTGGCGGAGCGAGCGAAGGGTTATCTGATGGCCAAGGGCGAGGAACGCGCTTCATGACCCGCGGCAGGTGAGCCATGGCTTCGACTTCGATGAGCCCTATCCGCCGAGTGACGCCTCGAAGAGCTCCCATCGGCCGGGAACCCCGCGCAGGCTGACGGAGCCGAGGGGAGCGAAGGCCAAGTCGGTCCCGGTCGCCAGATCCCGGACCGTCCGCGTCACGACCACCTGGGACGAGCCGGCTTCGGCGAGGGCGCGAGACGCGATGTGAACGCCGATCCCACCGACGTCGCCTTCACGCCTCTCGATCTCCCCCGTGTGAATGGCGGACCGCATCTCGAGCTCCAAGCGGCCGAACGCATCGCGAAGGTCGAATGCGCAGCGGAGCGCCCGGGTGGGCGCATCGAAGGTCGCCAGGATGCCGTCGCCCGTGCTCTTGATGAACTGGCCGATCCATCGGCTGACCTCTGTCCTCGCCACCTCATCGTGGCGGTCCAGGAGCCGGCGCCATTCCCGATCGCCCAGGGCAGCAGCACGCCCCGTGGAGTCGACGAGATCGGTGAACAAGACGGTGGCCAGCACGCGATCGACATCCTGGGCGGCCTGCAGCGAGCGCACCTGCTCCTGGGTCCAGGAGAAGGCCTCCACGTAAGGGCCGGTCGGCGCCTCCGATTCGGGTTGGTAGGTGAGCAGCACCACACCCGAGCTGAAAGCTCTGGATTCGACGAGGCGAAGATGATGGGTGTCGATGCCGTCCCGGAACAGGTGCTTCCCGCTGCCCAGGATCACCGGGTAGAAGAGGAGCCGGAACTCGTCAATGAGGTCATTCGCGAGCAGGGTGTCGACCAGGCCGGCACTTCCGTAGGCCAGCATATCGCCTCCCGGCTTCTCCTTCAGCTCGCGGATCTCCGCCACGACATCGCCCGAAATGAGCGTCGAGTTGCTCCAGTCGGCCCGGGTCAGGGTGTTCGACACCACGTACTTGGGGATCTCATTCATCCGTCTCGCCAGCTCCATGTCACCGGTGGCGGTCGGCCAGAAGGCGGCCCAGATCTGATACGTCTTGCGACCGAGGAGGAATGCGTCTGCGCTGAAGACCAGGTCCCGGTTGAACGACTCGTCGTCCTCACCCTGGACCCGCAACGCCCAGGCGTTCTTGCCGTCACGGTGCTCGTCGAAACCCGGCCCCTCGATGACCCCGTCCACCGTGACGAATGCAGTGACGATCAGCTTCATCCGGCCTCATTCTGCACCTCTCGGGTTGGTTCGGGCTCACGCGAAGGCTGCGACCGCCCGCCTCACGATCCGTTGTCGCGGATCCAGACCGCCAGCGACGCCGGCTGCAGGGTCTCGGAGACGACCGCCACCCAGTCCTCGGTCAATTGATCGGGGTCCACCTCGTCGCCGAGGCCCGAGGCGAACACCCCCACCACCCGCTAGGCGGCGTACTTGGATCGGGAGAAACGTTGATCCACCGCCGATGAGACCCTTCGCCGTCACGGATTGAACAAGGCAGCGGCGGCCAGTGTCGATGCCGCCACCGCCAGATCGTTCTCGAAGGGGAGGACCTGGGTGAGCAACCAGGCCGCTGCCATGTACACCCCGATCAAGAACGCGATCACGGTGCCGTAGGAGACGGTGCGAGAGACGATCCGGTCGATGTCATAGAGCCGGTAACGGAGGATCGCAAAGGCGATCAGGACCGGGATCGAGGCCAGTCCCACCTGGAGCAGGACCTCCCCGATCACACTTCCGTCTGGGGTCACCGAGACCAACAGGAGCTGGATCAACAGGATGGTCCCTGCCGGCACGAACCACTTCATCTGCAGCCGCTCCACCCCGCTCGAGCGCCGCCACCTGGTCGCCACCGAGGCAAAGCCCGCCACCAGCGAAGCCACCATCAACGGGAGCACGGTGACCGCGTAGGCTGCCGAAGTCGGCCAGCCGCCGAACAGCAGCTCCGAACCGGCGGAGCGGAGCGGCCACATCGAGAGCAACGCGCTCACATTGAGCACGGCCACCGCCGTGATCGGGAGAAGCAGGGCGAGACGCCACCTGGGTGTCAGGAATCGACCGGTCGGATACACGAGAAGCAGAACCGGGACCAGGGTGAAGGGCACGATCCAGATCGTCTGAGAGAGGATGGCGGGCACACCAGACGCAGGGAGGGAGCCGGGGGCGACGACGAGGCCGCGCAATGCATACTCGGATACCCCCTGATAGAGCAGGATGGTCACCCCGATCATGGCGAGGAGAGGACCCACCCGGTTCTCGGGACGTCGCCGGTAAACCAGCATGCCCATGAGGACGTACACCAGGGCAGCCAGGGCTATCGACAGCGCAAACGGTCGCCACGACCAGTCGTTGGCTGTCTTATGTGACCAGGACAGGGCGATGGCCCATATCTGGAACCCGGCCAGGACCAACGCCATCAGCCAGACCGACAAGACCAGGAGCCGCCTACCCATCGACCACACGATGAGACCGGTTTCTCGCCACGGCGAAACGTCGTCGCACAGTCGCATCGTGGGGCTGCGGCGTGACGGGATCGCTACGACGGATCCTGGGTCAATCCGGCGTCACGTTCTGATTGAGACGGAAGAAGTCTTTCGGGTCGTACTTTCGTTTCAGCTTCCTCAAGCGCTCGTATTTGGTCGGCCCGTAGGCGTTGCGAACCTGATCCTCCCCTCGTCCACGAGGAAGCTGACGTAGACGCTTGTGTGGTACGGCTTGAGCGCCGACCAGCCGGAGCGAGCCCAATCTTGCTCCTCGTCGAAACCGATCCCGATCTCGGAGTCCATTGATGTTGAAGGTGAAGCCGACCCGTGCTCGGTGACGATGTCGATCACGTCGTCGTTCAACTCAGCGACGTCGCAGGAGCGGACGTAATACCAGCACCAGCCACGTCAGCGACTTCTTCAAGCAGCATCGCGTGTCGAGCGACCCACTCGACGAACTGTGACGCCGCGAATTGTCATCGGATGTGATCAGTCGAGCACCCTAGGGCTTGGCCGAGCGGGCAAGAAATAGCCATCACCCGGCCTTTCGCGGCACGCTCGGAGGGACTCGAACCCCCGAACTCCTCCGTAGTCCTCCAAGCGGCGTCCACGACCGTTCGCACCGGTCCAGAGAGCCGGGAACGGAAGGCTTCTGTGTCCATCCCCGTCTATACACGACCGCAGCAAGCCACCGCGAATGCCTCCCAACTTGGCTCCCAGCGAGGGTCAGGCCAGCATTGCGCAACAGAGAACGCTGTCTTTCGAGGCGGCCAACACTTGGCGCGGTGCGCCTGGCTAGGGGAGCAGATCGCCGGTTCGCCCGCCCTCCCACGTCGGAATGGCAGAGGCCGCTCTAGACTCGGTTGTGTCACCCGGCCAACCCGGCCCGAGCGACCCGACGTCCCAGTCCTCCGACTCCTGATCGGGGCACTTGGTTTCCCGAATGCCGACGGCTTTGGTGACGGTCTTGCCCCCGGCAGGACAATCTGAAGGCGTATCAGGCAGCTGCGGGCTTCAACGCTCGATACCTACGCTTGGGTCATGAGCGATCAGGGCTCTGAGGGCTCCGAACGGATCCGGGCCGCCGAGGTGATCGCCGCCTCGTGCCTGGCGACCGACCTGGGAATGGGCTTTCCGTTCGAACACGGACTTCACGCCACATTGACCTCGATGAGGCTCGTCGAGCTACTGGGAGTCGATTCCGAGACCGCCTCGCAGACCTACTACGCCTGCCTCCTCATGTACTCGGGGTGCACCAGCGACGCCGAGGTCAGCTCACAGATCTTTGGCGGGGGCATGACGGCCAACCTCACACCTGTCCTGTTCGGGTCCCCCATCGAGAGCCTGGCCGGCGTGATACGTGCTCTTCCGGCTCCGGACAGTCCGCGGTACCGACGCACCTATGAGGTTGCAAAGCGGTTGCCAATGGCGGCGAGACACAGAAAGCCGGCTTTTGCCGCGCTGTGCGAGGTGGCGACGATGTTCGCCGAACGACTCGGCCTCCCGCCGTCCGTCCACAATCTCTTCTCCTACTTGACCGAGCGCTGGGACGGCAAGGGTGTGCTGGATCGGGCCAAGGGGGAGGAGATTCCGCTGCCTCTTCGCATCGTCCACGTAGCCCGTGACGTCACCTATCAGCGGCTCATCGGGGGCGATGATCACGCCGTAGACACGATCCGTCAGCGGGCAGGGCATGCCTTCGACCCAGCCATCGCCAACTTGTTCGTCGATCAGGCTGCAGGGATCCTGTCTGTGGCCGATGCTCCCGAATCGGCCTGGGAATCAACGCTCGCCGTTGAGCCGCGGCCCTGGCTGACCCTCGAGGCAAATGCGATCGACCGTGCCCTCGCCGCCATGGGCGATTTCGCCGACCTCGCCTCCTACCATCTGGCCGGGCACTCGACAGGGGTGGCCGGACTGGCATCGGCGGCCGCCCAACTGTGCGGGTTCGACGCCAGCGATGTCACCCTTGTAAGACGGGCGGCATTCCTTCATGACGTGGGACGGGTCGCGGTTCATCCCCGCATTTGGCAGAAGCCGGGGCAGTTGACCGCCGACGAGTGGGAGCAGGTCCGGCTACATGCATATCACACCGAGCGCGTCCTCTTCCGCTCCCCGTTTCTCACTTCGTTGGCGGGCGTGGCCTGCGTCCACCACGAGAGGCTCGACGGGACCGGCTATCACCGCGGAGTGACCGCAGCCTCTCTTGCCCCGCCCGCGCGTCTTCTCGCCGCGGCCGACGCCTTTCATGCCATGACCGAGCCGCGGCCCTACCGGGAGCCTCTCGCGAGGAAGGATGCTGCCGACCTGCTTGGTGAGGACGCCGGCGCCGGACGACACGACCCTGACATGGTTGCCGCGGTTCTCGAGGCAGCAGGGCAAAAGGCTCCGCAGGTCGAGCGTCCGGCTGGGCTGACCCAGCGAGAAGCCGAGGTCGTCGGTCTGCTGGCACGAGGCATGCAAACGAAACAGGTGGCGAAGGCGCTCGACATCTCCGTCAAGACCGCTGACCGCCACATCCAAAACGCCTACCGAAAAATCGGGGTTTCCACCCGAGCAGCAGCCACGGTGTTCGCAATGGAGCACGGGCTTGTTCCGTGGGGAGAACTCCCGATTTTCGACTGAGATCATCGCCTGTAGCTTCGACCACATGTCGAGGAGCCACCGGCTGAGTCCAAGCAATCCACGGATTTCGGGAGCCAGCGTCGGGATTCGCCTG
>JBOGET010000094.1:0-28259 GCA_050741975.1 Acidimicrobiia bacterium | reverse complement strand
TAGGGAAAACCCTCCCCCGCCTCGGGGGATGACCTCCGACACGATGGGGCCTTCCCGCTTCCCTGCCCAAGCGTTCCGAGCGACAATGGATCGATGACGGGCGTTTCCCATCGGATGGTGGTGACCTCCGCGGCGACAGCGACAGCCGGCGTCGGAGTGGGGATGTGGCTGCAGGCGACGAGCGGGCAGGCCATGCCCCCGGGGTTCCTCCAGTACGCGCTGGTTGCCGCCGGCACCACAGCGTTGGGGGCGTTCATCCTCTGGCACCGGCCCCGCAACCGCTACGGCCTGACCCATCTCGCCATCGGCGCGCTGTTCGGAACGGTGGTGATGGCTGCCGGCGGGCTCACACGAGCAGGCACTTTGGCGGCGTGGCCGAGCTGGGTCGGGCAAACGGCCATGGCCTGGTCGTGGGTGTCAGCCGCCCTTCTGCTGCCGTTGTGGGTGATCGTGATCGCCGCATTCCCCGACGGCAGGTTCCATCGACCTCTGCTGAAGCGAGCAACGATGGCACTCGCCCTCGTAATGCCGTTGCTGGCAGTGCTCGGCTACCTGCTGGCCCCGGCGGCAGAGCCACCACCGCTGATCCGGGTAGCGGTGCCTGACGACCTGATGGGTCCCCTGGCGGGGCTGGATGCCTCCGGACTGGTCTTTCGAATCGCGGCGATGTCCGCGACGGTGCTGAGCGTCATGACGCCGGTGGGAGCGATCGCCGCTCTGGTCGATCGGTTCCGCAAGGCAGGACCGGTGGTTCGCCAGCAGATCAAGTGGCTGCTCGTCGGCGCGGCAATCTCGGTCGGCCTCCAAGCGATACCGGTGCAAACCTTCGACTCACAGGTCCTGCGCACCGTCGGCGGGATTCTGGTGCTGCTGGCGGTGCCGCTTCCCCTCATCGCCGCCGCCATCGCGATCTTCAGACATGGGCTGTGGGAGATCGACTTCGTCATCTCCAAAGGATTGGTGTACACGTTGTCCTCGGGAGTGCTGACTGCTTTGTTCCTCGGGATCGCTCTCCTCGCCGGCGTGAGCATCGCGGGGCCTGACGACAGGGTGGTGGGAGCTCTGGCATTGGCGCTGCTCGTCAGCTTCCTGGCCCAGCCGCTGCGGCAACGTTTGGAGGATCTGGTGGCCCGGCTCTTGTATGGAGACGCGCCGCGGGGGTTGATGGGTCTCGCTCGGTTGGGCGATACGGTCGGGGACAGCCCCGACGCAGCCAGTCTCGGTGATCGGATCACGGGCATCGTCATCAGCTCGCTTGGCGCAGGATGGGCGACCGTGTGGCTCTATCTGCCTGCAAGCGGGTCCGGTTGGTTCAGAGTGGTCGCCTCGTCAGGACGCAAGGCCGGCCCGTCGGTGTTGGTCCCAGGCGAGGTTGCGGACTGGCTGGCTCATCTCTCGACCGGACGGCTGCTCACAGATCTCGACCCCGGGACCGCCGATGCTCTGCGTCCCCTGGTGAGCGAGCAGGAGGCAATGGTGGCGCCGTTGACCGCCGCCGGCGAGCTCATCGGCCTGATCGCCTGCGGTAGACCCACCACCGACTCGTTCGGCGACGAGGACCTGGACCTCCTCACCGTAATCGCCAGGGAGTCGGCTCTTGCCTTGCGCAACCTGCGACTCGAGGGAGAGCTGCGCCAGCAACTGGACCAGATCGAGGACCAGGCCGCCGAGCTGCATCGCTCCCGCCAACGCCTCGTGGCCGCCCAGGACGAAGAACGGCGGCGCACCGAACGCGACCTCCATGACGGAGCGCAGCAGCAACTCGTCGCCTTGGCCGCTCGGCTGCGGAGGGCGGCCCGGGCGCCGGAAACTGTCAGGAACGCTTTGCTGGAAGGATTTGCCGACGAGGCGGAACAGGCCGTCTTCTCGCTCCAGGAGCTGGCCCGGGGCATCTATCCGAGCCTTCTCTTCGACCGTGGCCTCGAAGCGGCCCTCCAGGCCCATGCCGCCCGCCTGCCGGTCGACATCCGCATCGACGTCGACCCGTCGACGAAGGGACGCCGCCTCCAACCCGAGTTGGAGGCCGCTTTCTATTTCGTCGGCCTCGAAGCCATGACGAATGTGGTCAAGCATGCCCCTGGAGCCCGAATGATCGTCTCCCTACGCGCCGGGCCGGCCCCGCGCGGGATGATCCTAGAGGTACACGACGACGGGCCGGGGTTCGACGCCGCCACCGCCATGCGCCGCGGGGGTCTCCAGAACATGGCCGACCGCATCGGGGCCGTCGGCGGATCTCTTTCTGTGGAGAGCCGGCCGGGAGCAGGTACGTGGATCCGTGCCGAGGCACCCGAGGAGGCAGGCGTCACCGACCTCAGGAGTCGCCAAGCGACTCTCTGAGGTAGACGAGAACCGCTGCCACACGCCGGTTGACGTCTGATTCGTCGTGCAAGCCCAGCTCCGAGAAGATGGTCGAGATACGTTTCTCGACCGTTCCCACCGCGATCGACAGCTCAGACGCGATGGCGCTGTTGGTCTTACCCTCGGCCATCGCAGCCAGCACCTCCAGCTCCCGGGGAGTGAGCCGGGACAGCGCCGAGCCGGGCTTCTTGGATCGCCGCTCAAGAAGGGTCTCGAGGATGCGAGGATCGACGACCGAGCCACCTGCCGCTACCTCGTACAGCGCCCTTACGAGCTGATCGACGTCTCCCACACGCAGCTTGTGCAGATAGCCGAGCCCGGCCACGCCGCCCTCGAGCAGCGCCCACACATAACCCTCGTCCTCGTGTTGGCTGAGGACCACAACCCCGGTCTCGGGCTGCTCCGCCTTGATCACGTGAGCTGCTTCGATGCCCTCCATCGTGTGGGTGGGAGGCATCTTGATGTCCATGAGCACCACATCCGGGTGTAGCCTCCTGGTCTCGGCGAGGACGTCGTCGTAGTCGGCCGCCTCCCCTACGACCACCATCCCCGGGATCTCCTCCAACAGACGCCGAGTGCCCTCCCGCACGAGAAACTGGTCCTCTGCGATCAGCACACGCAGAACATCGGCCGCCACTCAGCCGACGGTAGTACGTGGAGGCGCGCCAGATCGCGACGTGTACAAGAAGGAGCACAGATGGGTCTCGTCGGTGGGGACGACTTCGATCGCGTGCCCCGCTTCTTCGAGACGTCTTCGATATTCGTCGTGCTGGCAACGAGCCAGGACGACGTCGAGCTCCGGTTGCCCCCGGCGCACCAGTGCCCGATCGAAGCTGGCCGGGACGGGGCGAATCAGGGCGGTTCGGGCCATCGGCGGCATCGTAAGGCCGTGGGTCAGGTAGCGACATGCACGGCTCGGGCCAGATCCGCCATTGAGAAGAACACATGGTCCGGTGTCGGCGGGTCTTCCACCGGTGCCGTCGCTCCCCATTCCCCTCCGGCCGAAAGACGCTGCCGGTCGATCCACACCGTGTCCAGCCCGGCCGCCTTCGCCGGTGCGTGGTCGTGAAAGAGGCTCTGCGCCACATGGAGGACCGAATCGGGTTGGATCCCGAAGTCGTCGTCCAGATGACAGAGCATGTAATCGAAGTTGGCCGGGTCGGGTTTGTAGGACCCGATGTCCTCGGCGGTGTATATGGCGTCGAAGGTCACCTGCAGGCGACGGCGGGAGGCCGCGAAGCTCTCCCGGTCGACGTTGGACAGGATCACGAGCCGGTATCTCACGGCCAGATCGGCCAAGGCGCCGGGAGAGTCGGCAAAGGCCGGCCAGTTCGGCACCGAGGACCCGAAGCCCCGGTCAAGGGAGTCGGTAGTGCTCAGACCGAGGCTGCCCGCCAGGTCTCGATGCACCCGAGCCAGGATCTCGGGGTAGGCGAGACCTGGGGTCTCCGACTCCTGGGCGGTCTCGAGCCGGCCGAACTCGGCCAGGGTCGTCGGCCGAGCGACCACCTCTGGACGATTGGCCAGCAGCAACGGTTGGAGGGCGGCCCAGATCCCCGACTCCCAATCGATCAGCGTTCCGTAGCAGTCGAAGGTGAGGACCTCGTAGTCGAGCAGACTTCTCATTGGTCCCAGCTTGGTCGGCGCCGCGGGTTGCGCTGTCAGCCGGTCACGGTGACCGTTCGGTACATCCCGCGTTCGTAGTGGTCGCTGAGGTTCCCTTCATCGTCTTCGGCGACGATACGGCAGCTGAAGACGTAGGTGCCGGCTGCGAGGTCGAGCTCGAGCACGGTCGTGGCACCGGAATCGACGAGACCGGTGGCGCCGATCACCTGGCCACCATCGCCGGTCACGACCAGCGTGTGTGAGTAGTCGCCGCCGTTCTCGACTTCGATCGAGACGGGGCCGGCCGCCAGACGATCCGATCCGTCGATCGCCCACTCGCTGAGGTGATACTCGCTGCCGGCTTCGGTCTGGCCGGTGCATGCAGCCACCACGAGCAACGTCAGGGCCAACAGACCTCGTCTCATGTCATCGCCTCCACCCGCTCCAGGGCCGGCAACGCGGGCACCGAGATCTGGAAGGTGGTCCCCGCCGACGACGTCTGAACCGACAACGAGCCTTCCAGGGCCTCGATGATCATCCGGGCCATGTAGAGCCCCAGACCGGTGCCAGACGAGAAGCTGGACTTCTCGAACTTCTCGAAGATCCGCGGCAGGAACTCCCGGTCGATGCCGGGGCCGTCGTCGGTGACGGTGATGAAGACGGCGCTCTCGGGAGTCTCCCCGACTTCGAGCTGTGGCTGGACCTGAGGCCGGGTGTCGCAGCCGATCGAGACGATGTGAGCCCCGTGGGTGAAGGCGTTGTCGACGAGCGAGGCAACCACCAGGCAGAGGGCCCCGACATCGGTCTTGACCGAAATCCTGTTGTCAGGGTCGAGGTCGAAATCGGTAGACGCACCCGGATGGGCCGAAGCGAGGGCCCGGCGAAGATCGTCGAGGGAAACCCCGGTCAGCTCGTAGACCAGACCGCGATTCTCGATCCGGGCCACGGCCAGGATCTGGTCGATTATCTCCTGCAGCCTCGACCCGTCGGCAACCATGGCGTCCAGGAGGGCTGCCCGGTCGGCATCGTTGAGATTTCTCGACCGCAACAGCTCGGCCCCGGTGACGACACTGGTCAGCGGGGTCCTCAGCTCATGGTTGATCATGAGCACGAATTCGGAGCGAATCCTTATCTTCTCCTCGGCCAGGGCCAGGGCCTCCTCGGCCTGATGCCTGGCCTGCTCGAGACTGGCGTTGGCCCGGGTGAGCGCCTCGGAGTTGCTGCGGAGGATCTCCGACTCCTGGGCGACCTCCCGATAGCGGCGTACCGCTCTGGAGTGACCGACGAGGACCGCCGCCCCCATCACCCCGAAGATCGTGGCCAGACCGAGGAGCTGGATCGACAGGGGCTGGAGATCCCCGGGTCGGATCCTGCGTCCGAGGAGTTGCGAGACGTCGTAGTGGATCATGACCGAGCCTCCATCCTCCAGAGGCGACACCACCTCATAGAGCACGCTCCCGGCGGGCCACTCGATCACCCCGTCGAGCCAGAGGTCTTCCTCGATTGAGGTGGCCAGGGCCATCAACCGCCGGTCGGCGGCGCCGAAAGCGATCAGCGAGTTCTGGACCGGCTCTCCGACCAGCGGGTCGGAGGTCGAGGCGACGATGGTCCCTTTGGCATCGAGAACCGACACGGCTTCGACGTTGAGCGCGTTCCGCGCCTGGCGCACCGCCGCATCGGTGTCGGTGGTTGCCAGAACGAAACTCGACGCGGTCTCGACGTCGGAGACGAACACCTCACCTTCTCCGATGGGTGTGGCCGCCTCCCGCTGCACGACGATGGCGGCGATGGCGGCTGCGGCGGTGAGGGCGGCACAAATCCCGGCCAGCACGACCCACCAGCTGGAAGGGCGACGCGCCAGGTGGGATTTTTGCCGTTTCACTCGATGAAAATCGGCACCCCCGAGGCATTACTTGAGGATCTGCGGTGGTCCTGGGGCCCTACATCAGGCACCAAGTCGAGAGAGCGCTCCAGACGTCGGCCGTCGCCGCGGACCTAACCTCCGCCGATGTCCCACATCCTCGGTTTCGGCGGCTACGTCCCCGAGCGGATCATGACCAACGACGATTGGGCGGCGCTGGTCGACACGTCGGACGAGTGGATAACCCAGCGCACCGGTATCAAGCGAAGGCGGATCGCGGGGGCGGACGAGTCAACCCTGACCTTGGCGGCCAAAGCGGCGGATCTGGCCATCGAGGACGCAGGTCTCGGCCCCGACGACATCGACGAGATAATCGTCGCCACCGACACCCCCGAGATGTACACCCCCGACACCGCCGCCCTGCTCCAAGACCTCCTCGGCTGTCGCAACATCGTCACATATGACCTGGGCGGCTCCGGTTGTGCCGGGTTCGTCCAGGCCCTCGACGTGGCCCGGGCCAGGATCTCCTTTCACCCGAAGAAGGTGCTGGTGGTCGGTGTCGAGGTGATAAGCCGGTTGCTGGATTGGACCGACCGCTCCACCGCCGTCCTCTTCGGTGACGCCGCCGGGGCGGTCGTTCTCGGCCCGGACCATGGCCGGGCACGGGTGCTGGATGTGGTCTCGGGCACCGACGGGTCCGCCGCCGGGATCCTCACATTGGCCGCGGGCGGCAGCCGCAACCCGTTCAATCGTCAAACCCTGGAGTCGGGTGAGTACAACCATCTGGTCATGGACGGACGACGAGTGTTCACCGAAGCCGTCGGCCGGATGAGCGAGGCAGTCACCGAGGTGCTGGGGCGGATCGGCAAGACGTTCGGGGACGTGGCACTGGTCATCCCCCATCAGGCCAACCTGAGGATCATCGATGCCGTTCGCAAGAAGTTGGGTGTCGATGAGGAACGAGTCTTCGTCAATGTTCACGAGTACGGGAACACGGGCTCTGCAACCGTGCCCTTCGCCATGTGGGAGTGTGTGAACACCGGGCGCATACGAGAGGGAGACCTGGTGGTGCTGACCGCCTTCGGCGCCGGCTTTCACTGGGCAGCCGCAGCCCTCCAGTTCTGACGGGCGGCGTCCCGATCAGGGGGTTGGTCACGCAGAGACAAGCCCCCGTCTTGCGACGAGGGCTTGTCGGCTTCTCGAGGAAGCCTGGATTGCTCCCTCTCCCCTCGAGGATGTTGCTCCGGGAAGAAGGCCCTCTGCCCACCCACGACATGAATACATCGTTCCCGGGTAAACGGGAATAGGGGTTATCCCCTAGTCCCTACTTGCCTCAACGTTCGTCGTCGGGGCGGACGTAGCCCTCTTCGTAGGCGAGGGCGGTCAATTCGTGACGGCTGGCCACGCTGAGCTTGTCGAAGATATGCGCCATGTGGTTCTCCAGGGTCTTGACCGTGATCCTGAGCCGCTCGGCGCTCTCCCGGTAGGTGTATCCCCGGGCGATCAGGTTGACCACCTCACGCTCCCTTGGGGTGAGACGGGAGATGGCAGATTCCACGGTGATGTCCTCGTCGATGTCGAGGAGATAGGCGGCGACGTCGGGCGAGACGGGTCGGGCCCCAACGTACGTTTGACGGACCAGGTCCGGGAGGTCGGCGCCAAGAGTGCTCTTTGTTATGTAGCCGTCCACTCCGGCGTCGAGGAGCCGGGCAACATCCTCCTTCGACGTCGAGACGGTGAGGGCCATGAACCTGATATCGGGGAAGTCGCGCCGCACGGCGGGGATCACGGCTGCGCCTCCTCCACCTGGCAGCTTCACGTCCAACACCACGAGATCGGGCAGCCGCTCCTTGATCAGCTCGATGGCGCTGTCCACGTTGTCAGCCTCCCCCACGATGTCGAACGAAGGGTCGAGGATGGCCCGCATTCCTGCCCTGACTACGTCGTGGTCGTCGACGATTATGACTCGGAGTCGGTCGGTCATCTCCCGACCGTGATCTTGATCTCCGTCCCCGACTCGGGGGCTGTGTCGATTTCCACCAGACCTCCGACGCTCTCCACTCGACGGGCAAGACGTTCGTGCACCCGATTCCGTTGCGCGTCGTTGGCGAATCCGGAGCCACTGTCCCTCACATGGATCCGGGCCTCCCCGTTGGCGAACTCGGAGTACAACGTGATGTTGCGCGACCCCGAGTGCTTGGCGGCGTTGGCCATGGCCTCGCGCGCCGCTTCGATGGCTGCGGCCAGGTTGGTGTTGATCTGGGCGTCGTCCCGGATCACGGCTTCGATCTCCACTCTGTGAGTGTCCTCCACTTCGTCCCTTACCGCGAGCAGGCTGGCCCTGAAACTCTCCCTGAACTCGGACCGCCACTCCTCGATGTTCCTTCTCAACTCCCGCTCCTGCCGTCGGGCCAGGTATCTGGACTGGCCGGGGTCGTCCGCCCCCATGCGGATCGCGTGAAGGGTCTGCAACACCGAGTCGTGGAGACGATCGGCCAGGGCGGCCCGCTCCTCGTGCAGGACGACGGCTGCCTGTTCGGCCGCCAGCTCGTCCTGGGCCGCCTGCCGTGCCAGGTCGTAATCCCGGAGCTTGTCGAAGGTCCAACCGACGATTGCCCCCACCACGAAGAAGATGACACTGCCTGCTGCCCGCACCGCACCGAGGTCGGCGATGACATGAACCAGGAACTGCTCGATCCCGAGCAGGACGGCTGCAATCAGTGATCCGGGGAGGCCGCCGAGGAGAGCGCCGGTGAAGACGAGTGAGAGGGGAAGACCACCGTGGAAGAGCTCTCCGGCTCCTGAGGCCACCGATGCTGCCCCGATGGCGAGCATGGCCAGCGTATCGAGGCCGAACCACCACCATCCGGCCATGAACCTGGGTTGGATCTTGGCCACGAGCCATGTGAGAAGGGTCCAGAAGCCAGCCAGACCCGCCGAGCCCCAGACGATCCACATCCGTGGCGGGGGGTCGTTGAGCACGGTGACGGCGACCAGGATCAGCATCCAGATCAGCCCGAGAAAGCGGAACACGACCACCATCCGTCGCAGGGTGGCTTCTAGACCCCCACTGCCCCGTTTGGAGAAGCTGGTCATGGGCCCCGAAGCTAGCGGTCCGGGCGTTGGGTTGGTCTTCTTGGAGGGTGTGGTTTGGATGGCGTAGTCCGTAATCAAAGGGGGACCGCCACAGCGGTCCCCCGATGGTCCCCATTGTCGCTTCGAGGGACGGAGTGATGCCCTGAAGTCCCCGTATGCATCATCCACGACTGGTGTCGATCGGCCAATAGGGGTTTTCCCCCATGACATGAGTCCCGTGATTGGCAGAAAACTTGTGCATGAGAAGTATGCATAGTTATTGTGCCAACATGAGCCGACTGGACCACCCCGCCACCCACACCCGGTTGGATGCGCACGCCCTGCGCGTGCTCGCCCACCCTCTGCGCGCCCGACTACTGAGCCAGCTACGTCTCGAAGGGCCGGCGACCGCGACCTCGCTGGCCCGTGCGCTCGACACCAACACCGGCGCGACCAGCTATCACCTGCGCAAGCTGGCCGAGGTCGGCCTCGTCGAGGAAACTGGGGGCGGTCGGGGACGGGAGCGCATGTGGCAGGCGGTGCACGAGCTGCACTCCTGGTTGGCGAGCGACTTCAGCGGCGACCCCGACAACGAGGCCGCAAGCGCCTGGCTGCAAGGCGAGGCGCTGCGGAACTTCCAGCAATCCGCCGTGTCGTGGCTCGAGAACCAGACGCGTTGGTCGAACGATTGGCGCGACGCAGCCGGACCCTCGAACTATCTGCTCGAGCTGTCAGCCGATCAGCTCGCCGAGATGATGCAGGAGGTCCACGACCTCATCGAGCGACACCGGAAGGCTGTGCCCGGAGACGGCGCGGCTCGCGTCCTCGTCTATCTGTACGCCTTCCCGCAATCGGACCGGGGCCGGTCATGACGACCACCACCGCTCAGGATCTGCGGCGACGATTCTTGCTGCTGACTGCCTTTCGCTGGTTGCCCGCTGGTTTGCTCACCCCGGTGGTCATCTTGCTCCCGCTGGAGCGGGGCCTGACCCTTGGCCAGCTTGGTCTGGCGGCCGCGGCCCAGGGCTTCGTGGTGCTGGCACTCGAACTGCCCACCGGAGGTCTGGCCGACACGCTCGGCCGCAAGGTCGTGTTGATGGGGTCGGCCCTGATCTCGATCGGCTCGATCGGGCTGTTCCTGGTGGCCGGCTCGTTCGCCGCCTTTCTCGTCTTCTTCGCGCTACAAGGCGTCTACCGCGCCCTGGACAGCGGTCCCCTCGAGGCTTGGTACGTCGACGCCTCTCTGGCCGCTGAGCCAAACGCCGAGATCGAGCGTGGGCTGAGCGGTGCGGGTGTGGTGCTCGGGCTGTCGATCGCCGGGGGCGCCCTTGCCGGTGGGGGACTGGTCGCCTGGGACCCGATGGACGGCGTCGATGCGCTGGCCCTGCCAGTCGTGTTGTCTCTGGTCCTGAAGGTGGTCGGGCTGCTGGGCATCGCCGTGCTGATGACCGAGGTGCGCTCGTCGAAGGGCTGGCGTGCGGCCGGTCGGGCTGCTCGCCAGGCTCCGGCGGCCATCGCGGGCGGTCTCCGGTTGCTGCGGGACTCGCGTGTGCTGCTCGGCATCGTCGCGGTGGAATTGTTCTGGGGATTCGGCATGGTCACGTTCGAGAGCCTGACCCCGGTGCGTCTTGCCGAGATCGTCGGCGAGGCCAACCGGGCGGCCGCCATCATCGGCCCGTCGGCCTCCGCAGCCTGGCTCGTCTCCGCGGCCGGCGCCGCGGTCGTGCCCTGGTGGGGGCGCCGGCTCGGGATTGCCCCGGCCGCGGCGCTGTTCCGGGTACTGCAAGGGATCGCCGTCGTGGGCATCGGGTTCTTCGGCGGCGTCCTCGGCATCATCGTCGCCTACCTCGCCGCTTACCTGGTCCACGGCGCTTCGAACCCCGCCCACATGACCCTGCTGCACCGGCAGGTCGACGGGCCGCTTCGGGCCACGGTCGTCTCCCTCAACTCGATGATCAGCCAACCTGCCGGCGCACTGGGCGCGGTGGCACTCACCGCGGTTGCCGAGGCGGCGTCGGTCAGCGTTGCCTTCTATGTCGGGGCAGCCGTGCTCGCACTTGCAGCCCCGTTGTACCTGCCCGCCTGGCGTCAGGAGCAGGAGCGGGGAGGCGCGGGTCTCGCCCCTAGCCCGGAGAAGTCGTGAGCTTGACCGCTACCCGTCACAGAAACACGACGGCCACCGTTAGCCGGTGGCCGTGTGTGCAGGGGCGCCGGGGCCGTTGTGGCCCTTCGCTAGATCTTCAGAGGGTCTGCCCGATGTAGGGGATGGCGATCATCACCGCGGCAAGCGTGGTGAGCCGGATCACACTGGGCTTGATTGCCGCCCGAACCGAGGTGGCGGCCAAGGCCACTCCGAGCAGGACGAGGGTCCAGGCAGCGCGGCTGTTCATGGTGGCCACCAGCAGAACGAGGATCGCCGACGCGAGACCGAGGACGGCGATGGCGATCCGAGCCGCCTTGCCTACCGGGTGCGCTGCCCACTCGTCGAGGGTGATGATGGTGGATACGGTCATCGTGCCGAATATGTCGGCCAAACATGTCGAATCCTTTAGCGAAGGGGGGCTGCCTATGAACCGAATGCAGGGCGTCACACATGCGTGACGCCCTGCATTAGGAATGCTTCACCAACGGGAGAGAAACCACAGCTCCGGCTCCAGGTCGCCCGAGTCGATGTCGGCGAAGAGGGACACCGCCCTGGTCAGGGCGTCACGGGACTGATCTTCCCGACCGGCATGATGATGAAGGTCGGCCAGATGGTTCCACAGGGCCGCCTCACGATGACGGTGCCCGGTGCGTTCGGCGATTCCAATCGCCTCGAGCACGAGCTCGACCGACCGGTCCGTCTCATGATTCTCGGAGAGGAGCAGGGCCTTGTTGTTGAGTGCGGCCATTCGGAGCGGGTCGTCATCGGCGGCGAGCCGTATCGCCTCCTCGACATGGCGCAGCGCCTTATCGTTATCGGGAGTGACCACTGCGAGGATGTTGCGCACCCGAGACTGTTGGCGGGCATCACCGTTGGCTTCGGCGGCCGCCCGTGCTCTCGCTGCCAGCTCCATCGCCTTCCCCGTGTCGCCGGTCCGATGTGCCATGAGCGCCCAGTCGGCGAGGACTGCGGCCGGTTGAGGATGGTTCTCGAGGGCCCGGCCGAAATGCTCTTCGGCGCCGTTGAATCGCCCCAGGACTCGCTCGACCTCACCCATTCTATGCTCGATGAGGCCAATCGAGTCCGGTCCTGCCCGGGATGCTGCGACGGTCAGTTCCTGACGTGCCTCGTCGTAGACACCGGCCGTCATCGCCAGCTCCCCGAGGGCAAGACGCACCGACGCGACGTCAAGGTCGCCCAACGCCAGCGAGGTCTCATAGAACTGACGAGCCGAGTCGTTGGCGTACACCGCGCGTGCCAGGTCTCCGGCCAGGTGATACCAAGACGCGGCCTCGGGATCCCCCGCCGCTCGATACTGAGCGGCAACAGCCGCGGCGAGACGGGCGTCGGTCCGGGCGCGACCCCTCTCGGCCAGGGCGCGAGCGGCACGACGGTGGAGCAGTCGTCGTCGCACGAGTGAGGTCGACTCGTAGGTGACCCTCTCCAGTGCGTCGAGGGTGAAGCTGAGCCCATCGGACTCGGGAACCTCACGCAGTAGCCCGGCCCCAACCAGTTCCTCGACCGCCTCCACGACCTCCTCCTCGCCCCTGCCACTGGTCTCCCTGAGCAGCCCGGCATCACACACGCCGTTGAGCACTGCCGCCGCGGTCAGGATCTGCCGCCCCAGATCTCCGACCTCCCGCATCCTGGCCTCCATGTACCGCGCTACTCCAGGGGTAGCGCTCGCAGGGCCCCCGTCGGGGGCCAGGGCTTCGGCGACGAGGAGGGGAACGCCGCCGGTTTGCTTCCGGAGCTGGTTTGCCGCCAGCTCGTCACCGTCTAGCAACGGGAGGAGATGCCGTGTGGCGAGGGGGCCTATCGAGATGGATTGATCGGCGTTCCCCATCACCTCGGCCATCGCCCGGAGCAGGTCGTCACCGGCACGGGCGACAGCCACCAACAGCATCGGTATCCCTGAGACGCGACGGGCCAGATAGGCGAAGACGGCTGCGGAGGCGGCATCGATCCACTGCACGTCGTCGAGGACGACCAGGAGAGGTCGTGGCGCGGCAAGGACCGATATCACCGTATGAATCGCCTCGAGCAGCCTCAGCTCTCCGAAACGGTCCAGCACGGCATCTGCACTGACGGATCCCGTCTCAGGCAGCAGTCGTCCGATCTCAGCCGTGGCCCAATCCGGGATCCCGGCAGGACTGTCCTCGACAAGGGGGATCGCTCCGCGTAGCACCTGGGTGGCTACCCCATAGGGGAGCGCCTGCTCCATGCGAAAGGCCCGGCCGATCAATACGTTGTGGTTTTGACTTCTCGCCTCGGAGGCCAGTTCCTCGAGGAGCCGGGTCTTGCCCATCCATGCCGAGCCGGTCAAGGCCAGGACCCGTCCGCTTCCCGAGGCGGCGCCACGCAGAGCGTCGCGCATGCCCTCGAGCTCGGACTCGCGGTCGATCAGATCGATTTGGGTCCGACTCCGTGGCGGGGCCTCCGCCTTGATCCGCCTGCGTGCCCCTGGCGCCGGCGGGAGGTCCTCGTCGAGGATCGCCTCGTAGAGCTCGGTCGTCTCCTCGAGTGGGCCGACGCCCAGCTCTTGGTCGAGTATGGCGACACAGCTTCGGTAGGCCTCCATCGCCCCGGGCCGGTCGCCGGCCCAGGCATGGAGCAGCATGAGAAAGCGGTGTGCCGGCTCGTGAAGCTGGTCCAAATCGATCCAACGGGTCACTGCCGAGATGGCGGCCGGGTACGCCCCATCTGCTGCCAGGGCGGTCCCGAGCCGGTTGAACGCCTCGCCGACTCGGAGCCGGGTCGACTCGGCGACACTCCTCACCCAGTCGTCGAACTCGGGCGATGCCTTGACCGAGAAGCCTTGGAGGAAGTCGCCTCGATAGAGGTCGGTGGAACGGCGAAGATGGGGGATGCACCGGCTGCACACATCGCGTGGGTCGTGGTCATGACCGGTGGTCGCATCCAGCTCGGCACCGAATAAGTCGACATCCGAGGAGGCGGTCCCCACCAGTGACACCAGGTTTCGATCCGCCTCGATCTGATCGGTCCCGGCGGCTGCGCGCAAGGCCGATAGGGTCCGACGCAATGTGGCCCGGGATCGCTCCTGGGTCGCTTCGGCCCAGAGCAGCCCGGCCAGCGTGTCTCTGGTCGCAGACTTCTCGACCGCGAGATAGGCGAGCAGGGCGATGGCCTTCCGGGTGTCGACTTCGATGGGCGTGTCATCGATCGAGACCTCGGGCGGCCCGAGCAAACGTATTTCGAGCATCGGGTTTTCCGGTCCCGGCAACATAGCTCGCCGTTACGGGCTACCGATAACGGCCAAATCCGGAACGCCGACGTAGCAATCAGCCCTGAATGTGGTCGTTGCGCTCTCGTAACGTGGATGGGGGAGTATTGGATCGTGGACAGAGCGAGGACCGTCATCCGTTCCGCTGTCGTGCTGTGGGTCATCCTGATGGTGACGGCCGCGGTCGCCTGGTTGACGTTCCCCAGCGACGAAATCGACTCCACGGCCGGCGTGCTGGCGGCAGCACTCTGCTGGGTGATCGTTGGCGCCATCCTGACCCTGAAGGTGCCCTCCAACTCGGTCGGTCCACTCGCCTTGCTCGCCGGATCGGCGTGGGTCATCTATGAGTTCGGGATCGGATATGGCGCAGCTTCGCTCGCTTCGACTGGACCCGGGTTGTGGGGCGATTACTTCTTCGCCTGGGTCGGATCCTGGGTGGGGGCATTGCTCCCGATAGGTGTCACCCTGCTGATCCTGGTGTTTCCCAGCGGTAGACCCATTGGCTGGTGGCGCCTGTTGATGTTCGCCCCGATCGGCGCCCTCGTTTCGACCGCAGTCGGTGCCGCCCTGTTTTGGGGCCTTCCCCTTCCCACCTTGATCGACCAGGATCTCATGAGCAATGTCGACGAATACGGTTTTGTGGACGCCGGGTTCATAGTCGGATTCGTGTCCGCCATCCCGGCCACTGTCTCGATCGTGGCGCGCTATCGGCGAGCCGCGTCGATCGAACGTCAGCAGATCAAGTGGTTTCTCGGAGCCACCTCCCTCTTCGCTCTCGTCTTTGTGGTCACGCTGTCGATCGATGACAGCAACGAGACGTTTTGGTGGGTGCTCTCGGTGGCGCTTGCCGCCATCCCTCTCGCCATCATCCTCGCCGTGCTCCGATATCGGCTCTACGACGTCGACCGGATCCTGTCCCGGACCATTTCGTATGTCGTCGTGCTCGGCATCCTGACCAGCGTGTATCTCCTGGGGTTGACGGCGATGACCAGCTTTCTCCCGTCGGACTCTTCGTTGGCCATCGCCACCTCTACCCTTGCCGTCGCCGCCCTGTTCAACCCGGTTCGGAGGAGGGTTCAGGCATGGGTGGAAAGACGCTTCAACCGATCGCGTTACGACGCGCAACGGGGGATCGATGGATTCTCGGGCTCTCTGCGCGAGGACCTGGATCCCGACACCGTCGTGCGGGGTTGGATCGGCGTCGTGTCCGAGACCATGGAGCCGGCATCGATCTCGGTCTGGGTCCGTAACGATTTCGAGACGGTGGAGCTATAGACAAGGGGCCATGGTTCAGCTGATGAAGCGACGCAGAGTCGAGGAAGCGCCGTCGAACACCATCGGAACACCGGTGATCGAGTCGAAGACCCGGCTATTCGATGCAATCCCGATCCCGTCAGGTGACGCGTTGGAGACGTTGCTCCTGTCAACGGGCGGGCCCCTGGCCTTGCAGGATCTCGAGCTCGAGTCGGAGACCCTCGACGTCGTTCGATCGGCCGGGGTCGAGCTGATCGTGCCCCTCATCGGCCAAGGCGAGCTTCTCGGCGCCCTGTATCTGGGTCCCCGGCTCTCCGACCAGCCCTATTCCACCGACGATCGGAGACTGCTGGGGAGCCTCGCCTCCCAGGTTGCCCCGGCGATGAAGGTGGCGCAACTGGTTCGGGAGCAGCAGACCGAGGCCAAGGAGCGGGAGCGCATCCAACAGGAGCTCCAGGTGGCCGCACTCATCCAGCAGACCCTTCTCCCCAAGGAACTGCCTGCGATCCCCGGCTGGCAGGTCGACGCCTTCTACCGGCCGGCCCGGGCCGTGGGCGGTGACTTCTACGACTTCATTTCCCTCGACGACGGGCGTCTGGGAGTGGTGATCGGCGACGTCACCGACAAAGGGGTGCCGGCGGCCCTGGTCATGGCCACCTGTCGGTCGATGCTGAGAGCTTCTGCCCAGCGTCATACTTCGCCTTCTGCGGTGTTGGCCGATGTCAACGATGCATTGGTCCCCGAGATCCCACCGGCGATGTTCGTCACCTGTCTCTACGCCATCATCGATACCGAGGCGGGTGAGGTGATCTTTGCCAATGCCGGGCACAACCTCCCCTATGTGCGCAGCGCCGACGGCGTGATCGAGTTGCGGGCCACCGGCATGCCACTGGGATTGATGCCGGGCATGTCGTACGACGAAAAGCGCTATCAGATGGGCTCGGGCGAGGTGATGGTCCTGACCAGTGACGGGATCACCGAGGCGCACAGCCCTGAAGGCGAGATGTACGGGTTTTCCAGGCTCATGGCTCGGGTCGCCCGAAAGCCTTCCGACGGCGACGTGGTGACCGCCTTAGTCGGCGATCTGGAGGGATTCACCGGCGAGGGCTCCGAACAGGAGGACGACATCACCCTGGTCGTGGTGCGGCGGACATCCTCTGCTCAGGAGTCGGCGTCGATCTTCCAGGACCCAGATCGTGTCCTGGACAGGTTCACCGTCCCCAGCGAGGAGGGGAACGAGCGTATCGCCATCGACCATGTCAGCGCAGCCGTCGACTCCCTGGGTTTGGAGCCGCGTCGTCTCGAGCGCCTGAAGACTGCCGTCGGTGAGACCGTGATGAACGCCATCGAGCACGGGAACGAGAATCGCTCCGAGCTCGACGTCGGTGTCGAGGTCAGCGCCAATGAGCATCACGTGAGTGTTCGTGTCACCGATCAGGGCGGAGACATGGTGATCCCCGAGACGGTGACCCCCGATCTCGAGGCCAAGCTCGCCGGGGAACAGACCCCTCGTGGCTGGGGGCTGTTCCTGATCGAGCAAATGGTCGACGAGGTGCGGTCGACCAGTGAGGGCGGAGCCCACACGATTGAGCTCATCATGAACCGGGAAGGAGACTCCTGATGGAGAGCACATTCGAGGCAACGGTCACGAAGCCCGGTGACGGTGCCGTCGTGGTCATGAGCGGGACGGTGAATCGGGCCGCCAAAGAGGCCTTGGAGAGCGCCTATGAACAGGCGACGACGGAGCCGGGGAGAATCCTGTTGGACTTTCGCGGAGTCGACTACATCAACTCCACCGGGATTGCCGTGATCGTGGGAGTCTTGGCGATGGCCAGGGCCGAGGATCGTGAGGTCGGTGCCTTCGGTCTCACCGATCACTATCGAGAGGTGTTCAACATAACCCGTCTGGCCGATTTCATGACCATCTACGACGATGAGACGGCCGCAGCGGCGGCCGGGTGAGGAGAGGAACAAGATGCCAACCGCCAACGTGACTATGACCGTGAGGGAGGCGACGCCCCGGGTCCGGGTGATCGACATCTCCGGGGAGATCACCTCATTCTCCGAGAAGGAGATCTCCGAGGCCCATGAGGAGGCGGCTCGGGGAGGAGTGGACGCAGTCGTCCTCAACTTCGAGGACCTCGACTACATGAACAGTGGCGGGATCGGGCTGCTGGTGACCACCTTGATCCGCGCCCAGCGCAGCGGGCACCGTCTCATGGCCTATGGCCTGACCGATCACTATCGCCAGATCTTCTCCCTGACCCGTCTCGACGAGGCGATTGAGCTCTTCGACACCGAGACGTCCGCCGTCGACGCCATCTGACAGCGTTGACGTGGCCGCCCTCGTACCGGCAACCTCAGCTTCTGCGTCCCATATATGGGCCGAACCGTCTCAACTTCAGTGGCGGCGGATGGCTCGATCCGAAGCTGAGACGAGTTGTGTCATATTCGGGCCGTGGAAGCTGAGGTTGCCGTAGCCGGAGCCCATGACCGGTCGGGACCGGGCCCTCAGGCCTTGAGGGCGGCCCGGGCGGCGTAGTACCCGCACATCCCGTGCACACCGGCGCCAGGCGGGGTGGCCGAGGAGCATAGATAGAGACCGTCCCCGATCATGTAGGGGGCGGTCGCCCCGAGCTGGAACACCTTCTTCAGCCCGAACCCTCCGCCGGCGATATCACCACGGATGTTATTGGGGTTGTGGGCCTCGAACTGGCCGGCGTTCATGGTGTGACGGCCGATGATCAGATCCCTGAACCCGGGAGCGAAACGTTCGACCTGGGCCTCGATTGCCGCGGTCATGTCCACACTCGATCCACTGGGCACATGGCAGTAACCCCATGCCGTTTGTTTGCCTTCGGGGGCTCGGGTGGCGTCGAACCGAGATTGTTGGGCGACCAGCACGAACGGGCGTCCCGGGTGCGAACCGGCATGGACCTGATCCTCGGCTTGGGCCACCTCCTCCCAGGCGCCACCAACATGGACCGTTCCGGCCCGCCGGCTCCACTCGTCGGCCCAGGGGATGGGCCCGTCGAGGGCCCAGTCGACCTTGAACACCGCAGGACCGACCTTCCACCCCGACAGACGGCGACGGTCCCGGGGACTCACCCGGGCGCCTCCGATGCGCAGTGCAGCCCGGGGCATCACATCGAGCAGCACCGCGGAGGCCGGGGGGAGCTCGTCGAGTGAGCCGATCAGTCGTGCGGTCTCGATGGTCCCGCCCCGATCGAGTATCACCTTGGCCAGCGCCTCGGCGACGCGTTGTGAGCCACCTCGCACCATAGGCCACCCGTAGGCGTGGGCGGTCACAGCGAAGAGAAGGGCCACCCCTCCGGTGAGAAGGGAGCTGAACGGGGCGATGGCATGAGCGGCGAGACCGGCCAGGACGCCGCGCGCCTCGTTCGACGAGAAGCCCGAGGCGATCACCGATGCCGGCAAGGCGCCTCGGGTTGCCAGCCTGATAAAACTGCTCGGGTGGTCGGGGGCGATGGTCATCGGCCCCAGGAAGTCCTCCATCACTTCGTCCGCCGCCTCGACCAGGGGCCCCAGGATCCGCCGGTAGTGCGCGGCATCCGGGCCGAACCCGGCGGCGGTGGCATCGACGTCTCGCATCACGACCCCTGCCCTGCCGTTTCCCAGGGGATGGGACAGGGGGATGCTGGGGTGGATCCAGTCCACCTCCAGGCCGAGATCTCGGAAGAAAGGCGAGGCCACTCCGAGGGGATGTATCGCCGAGCACACGTCGTGGAGGAAGCCGCGAAGGGTCAGCTCGTCGGTACGGGTGCCCCCTCCAATCTCGTCGGCCTGCTCCACGACCAGGACGCGCCTCCCACGCCGGGATAGCTCGGCCGCGGCAGAGAGACCGTTGGGGCCGGCTCCGACGACAACTGCGTCGTATTCACTCATTCACAGTGGATTGTGCCCCGGCGGCGCTACGGGATGGTGATCCACTCGACCCGGCGACCGGGTTCGGCCCGTAACGATGGCGGAACGCCCATCCGCTCTACTCGAGTCATCGGAGAAAGGACCGAGTTGACCGAGCCGAGAAACACAGACAGTTGGGCACAGCCCGTCGACGCCTTCCACGTCGGGGAGGTCGCGGAAGGTGCGCGCAAAGGAAATGTCGAAGGGAGGCGCCCCACCGGGCCGCTGCAGGGCTTCGGCCGTCTCTGGCAGAAGACCTACGAGGTCCGAATCCCGGGCCCCACTCCCGAAGAGGTGATCGCCACCTGGAAGGCCAACTTCGGGGAGTTCTGGTACCCGTCCAACAAGTTCTACGCCCCGGCCGGCGGGATCGCCCCAGGCGAGGTGGCGGTAATCGGGGGCGGGAAGGGACCGACCAAGGTCACCTCCGGAGTCCGTGTGATCTACGCCGACGAGCGCTCCTGGTCCTACATGACCCCGGAGGGTCATCCCTGGGCGGCGATCATCACCTTCAGCGCCCATGAGGCCGAGGACGCTGCCACCGTGGCCAGGATCCATCTTCTGGTCCGTGCCAACGACCCGCTCTACGAGATGAGCTTCAAGATCTACACCTCGAGGTTGGAGGACAAGATCTGGAACCACACCCTGACCCGGGTCGCGACGCACTTTGGAGTCGAGCATCCATCGGTCGACGCGAGTGTCGTCCTCGTCGACAAGAAGCGGCAATGGAATCAGATGTCGAATCTGTGGAAGAACTCCGCGGTGCGCACTCTGCTCCGTCGGGACCGATAGCCACACGAGCTATCGAGATATGAGGCCGGAGAGCGTGCGGTCCGCGATCGCATGGGTGTCGGTTGCCTATCTGATCACAGCCGGGTTGGGGACCTGGATTGCTGTCAATGAGGGATTGGTCGGCCGCCCCTTCGGGTGGCGACTTCCCTTGACAACGCTGTCCGGCTTTGTCTTCGGTCTCGGCACCGCCTTGACCACGAGATCCGACGGCGGCTCGTCCGAAGCGAGGCTCTCGGCCACGATCAGACCGAGGTCGAGCATCGTCCCCGCCGATGGGGTCTCCCCCAGCTCGGTCACCATGGCAGCCGTGTCGTCGGTGGTGTCGCCCAGATAGCCGATGAAACGTAGGCTCGCCCAGCCCTCCGTCCCCTGGTAGTCGACGGCGATCCAAAACGACTCGGGCAGCTCCCTTGTCTCCCCGAGGGCGGTCAAGGCGTCGTATACAGGAGGGATCCCGTCGAGTATCTGCTGGTCTGCGCCCGGGGCAGCCCTGAGATTGAGGACGTCGTCGTGGGCTACCCCGATCACCGCCAGTGTGTCGCCCTGTGCCGGGCCGAAGTCGATCGGCTCACCGGGCAGACCCGTCGATGTGGTGGTGGTCGAGCCGGGCACCGTGGTCGATGTCCCGGCCGTGGTCGTCGCGGTCGTGATTTTCGAAATGGTGGTCGTGACCAGGGACGTGGTCGTGGTCGAACCCGTCTCGTCTCCGCCTCCACAGGCACCTACCAGGAGCAAGACGGTCAGGACCGAACCGATCCAGACGAAGCTGGATCTCACCGCACCTTCATTTCTCTGGTGGCGTGGCAACGGCAAGATATCGACGGTTGGTTCCGGTCAGGTGCCGGTGAAGTCGGGCTTCCTCTTCTCCATGAAGGCGGTCACCGCCTCGATCAGGTCATTTGAGATCAGATAGGAGGCACTCCACTGGGCCGCATAGTCCAGCGCCTGTTCCACGGTCCGCCCGTCATTGGCGGCGAGGACCCGTTTGATCCCCTGGACCACGAGCGGGGAGTTGTCGGCGATCTGTGCGGCGATGGTGCCGGCGGCAGCCATTGTCGTGTCAGGGTCGGGGTGCACCTCGATGACCAGACCGATCTCCATCGCACGCCGAGCGTCGATGTCTTCTCCGGTGAAAGCGAGCTGGGCAGTGTGTCCGGGTCCGACGATGGCGGGGAGCCGTTGCAGTGTCCCCACGTCGGCGACCAGCCCCATCCTGGTCTCCCGTATCGAGAAGATCGCATCTTCGGCGGCGAGCCTGATGTCACATGCCGTGACCAGGTCCAGGCCGGCACCGAGGCAATAGCCCTGGATGACCGCGAGCACCGGTTTGGCCGAGTCGGCGAAACAGCTCGCCGTGCGTTGCATCTCCCTGGTGAGCCGGTAGAGCTTCATGCCGGCCTCTGCCCTCGAGTCGGAGGAGGGCTGCAGTGAGGCGAGGAGCGTTATGTCGATGCCGACCGTGAACGCGGTGCCCCTGGCAGCCAGGACCACCACCCGGACCGAGTCATCGGCATCGAGCTCGGCCATCGCCGAGGGGATGTCCTCCCACATGTCGGCGGACAGGGCGTTTCGCTTCTCGGCGCGGTTGAGCCAGAGGGTGGCGACATGACCGTCCCTCTCGACGTCGATGTGTTGGTAGCCCACGGGCGCAGCCTATCCCCCATAAATTGGGACCGAGAGGGGTCATATGCAGACTTGTGCGTCTCAGTTACGAGGGGGTTCCCTATTTGGGTGGAAGGGACCCGGCGAAGTCGAGACCTGCCCCCACCCAGCCTCGTAGATCGGCGTCGGATTCTGTTGCGTGGGGCGCGACCAGGATCCATCCCCTCATCGGGCGGCCGGTCATGTCGAAGACACGAACCCCTGGTCTGGCGAGGGCATCATCGTGGTCGTCGGGATCGATCCGAACCATGAGGTCGTCCTTGTTGACCCCCACTGCCATGTTGCCGGCGAGAAGGAAGGCGATACCCCCGAACATCTGACGCTCGCTGATCTCCGGGTTCTCTCCGAGCACCTCCCGGACCCGGGCCGCGAGAGCCAGGTCATAGGCCATTGGGCGCGACCCTACGCCTCAGGCCCCGGCGGAGCGCCACGCCTCCCGCAGCTTGACCCTGGTCCCGAACCGGAGCAGGCCACCGGCGTAGATCCGCCCGGCAACCAGCACCAGCCCGATGATCGCGGCGATGGTGATCGTCACGGCGAGCACGTACTGCCAGGCGGGGATGGCCTCCAGTGCCGCCCTCACCGGCACCACGAACGCCGCGGTCAGGGGGATGAATGTTCCAATCACGGCCGCCGGGCCGTCGGGGTCGGAGAGGGCTGCGATGGAGACGAAGAACCCGACGACGGCCAACATCGACAAGGGGAAAGCCACATTCTGGGCGTCCTCCATCCGGCTGACCAGCGACCCGGCCGCACCGTACATGACCGAGAAGAGCAGGAACCCGAGGACGAACCAGACGATGAGGTTGCCCACCAAGGCGCCATCGAGGCCGGGGAGCTCGATGGCGCCGCTGACCTGGACGGCGATGATTGCCACGGTGATGGTGCCGGCGAACTGTGCGATGCCGAGCAGACCGATGCCGCTGATCTTGCCGGCGAGAAGCTGCCACGGCCTGACACTGGACAAAAGGACCTCGACAACGCGGTTCGACTTCTCCTCGGTGACACCGGAGAGCATCCAGTTCCCGTAGAGAAGGACGGCCATGTAGAGCAGCAGGAGCCCGGCATAGGCGACCGCCCCCCGGGAGTCGTCGCCCGCCTCCTGCCCGGAAAGGGTCGTTGTCTCCAGTGGATCCGACGTCATGACCTCGATGACGTCGGCGGCGACTTGACCCTCTTCCGAGACGATCGCCTCCAACTCGACCGAAGCGGCCCCCTGTTGCAGCAGACTGACCAAGGCCGATTCCCCGAACCCGCCCACGCTCTCGACGACCACCTCCTGCCCATCGATGAGGATGGCATCCAGGTCGCCCTCCTCGATCGCAGCCTCGGCCGCCCCCCGATCCTCAAAGGTCGTCAGCTCCATGGCCACCGATGGCTCGGCGTCCGGCCCGTCGGCGGCATTTGCCAATTGCTCTGCCGCGGCCGCGATCGGCTCGTTGCCCTCGCCGATGCTCCCCATCGTGTACTCCGAGGTGTCGTCGCCGAAGAGCCCGGGGGCCACCACCAACCCCGCCACCAGGAGAAAGGTGAGGGCGGTGGTGATGAGGAAGGCCTTCGATCGCGCGTGCTCTCGTATCTCACGGGCCGCGATCTGCCACATCGTGCGCAGCGGGCTCATCTCACCGCCTCGCGAAACAGGTCGGAGAGCGACGGAGTGGTGTAGGCGAAGTGGCGTAGACGCCCCACATCCTGGGCCCGGGTCAGGAAGCCCCGGATGTCGGTCCCGGCATCGATGATGACCGTATGGCTGTGGTCGTCGGAGCGGATCTGCCGGACCCCTTCCAGCGTTCCGAAAAGATCACCGACCTCGCCGTCGAGCTCGAGCTCGAGATGACGGATGGGGGCGGCATCCTTCAGCCTGCGGACGTTCCCTTCCACAACGACCTTCCCCGCGTTGATGATCGCCACCTCCTCGCAGATGTCCTCTACGAGGTCGAGCTGATGGGAGGAGAACACCACCGACTTACCCGCAGCCGCCTGTTCCCTGAGGATGTCGGCCATGGTCTCGGTGGCGATCGGGTCGAGGCCACTGAACGGCTCATCGAGGACCAGCAGCTCCGGATCGTGCACCAGCGTCGCCGCCAGCTGTACCCGCTGCTGATTGCCGTGTGACAGGACCTCGACACGGTCCAATCGTCTCTCGGCGAGGCCGAACCGGTGCAGCCACTTGTCCGCCGACACCGAGGCCTCCTTGGCCCCCATCCCGCGGAGCCGGCCGAGATAGGCCAGCTGATCGTGTGCCTTCATCTTGGGGTACAGGCCCCGCTGCTCCGGCATGTACCCGAAACGGCGCTTCTGGTCGATCGTGATCGGCTCGCCGTCCCAGGAGACCTGGCCTGAGTCCGGTGTCACCAGACCGAAGATGGTGCGCATGGCCGTGGTCTTGCCTGCGCCGTTGGGGCCGAGGAAGCCCAGCATGCGGCCCCGGCCGACCTGGAAGGTGCATCCGTCGAGGGCAACGACGTCGTCGTAGCGCTTGTGGAGGTCGTTCAGGGCGAGCACGCCCGGGAGATTAGGTGGGGCACCTGGAGGTGGCCAGATGACCACCGTTACCATCACCCGGTCATGCATCTACTGGAACGCGACGACGTTCTGGCACGTCTCGAGGTGCTCCTCTCGGCCGCTCGGGACGGAAACGGGCGCGCCGCTCTCGTGCGTGGAGAGGCAGGTATCGGGAAGACCTCGGCGGTGCGCGCATTCGCCGACCTCCATGGCGAGGACGCCCACATTCTGTGGGGTGGGTGCGACGACCTCATCACCGCCCGGCCCCTGGGCCCGATCTGGGATATGGCCTTCGATGAGCCGGCTCTCGGCGACGCCCTCCGTGGCCCTGATCGCTACGAGGTGTTTGCCCTCATGCTCGAACTGATGGCCCGTTCCCTGCGACCGACCCTGGTCGTGATCGAGGACATCCATTGGGCCGACGAGGCCACGCTCGATCTGATCAAGTTCCTGGGAAGGCGCATCGATCGCACCCATGGCTTGTTACTGCTGACCTATCGCGACGGGGAGGTGCCGGGTGATCGACCGCTGAGGGTGGCCCTCGCCGACGTGGCCGGCTCGGTGCTGGAGCGGATCACCCTCGAGCCATTGTCTCCTGCCGCTGTTTCGGAGCTGGCCTCCGAAGCCGGTGGCTCCGCTGATGGGCTGTGGGAGGTTTCGGAAGGAAACCCGTTCTTCATCACCGAGCTTCTCGGCTCGGACCCGGAATCGGTACCGGTCTCGGTACGGGACGCGGTCATGGCCCGGGTCGCCCGTCTCTCACCGGCGGCCCGTGCGCTGGTGAATCTGGTGTCGGTGGTGCCGAGCCGTGCCGAGTTGGAACTGGTGGAGAAGATCCTGGGGCCGTCTCGGGAGGCGACGGCCGAGAGCGAGGCGGCCCGGGTCCTCGAGGTCAAGGACAGTGCCCTGGCCTTCCGGCACGAGCTCGCTCGCCGATCCGTCGAGTCCGATCTCCCGGTGATCAGGAGACGGGAACTCAACCTCGCCGTGCTTCGGGCCATCGAGGATCTGGGCTACGACCTGGCCCGCGCGGCCCATCACGCCAGGGTGGGTGGCGACGTGGATGCCATCGTCCGATTGACCCCGATTGCGGCCCGCCGGGCGGCGGACCTGGAGAGTCACAGCGAGGCGGTGGCCCATCTGCGCGCCCTCGAGCCCTACCTGGACCGCCTCGATGCCCAGATGTGTGCCGATCACTACGACTTATGGGCCTACGAGGAGTATCTGGTCAACGAGGTCAGCCGGGCGGAGGAGATCATCGAGAGCGGGATCGCCTTCCGCCGGAGGCTCGGCGACCCGGCGAAGCTCGGGAGCAGCCTGCTGATAGGTAGCCGAATCGCCTGGGTGCACAACCGTCGCGCTTCTGCGGTCGAGTTGGCCAATGAGGCGGCATTGGTGCTGGAACCGGTGGGAGGCGAGGACCTCGCCATCGCCTATTCGACTCTTTCCCAGCTGGCGATGTTGGCCAGCGAGGAAGAGCGTACGTTCGAGTTCGGGGAGAAGGCACTGGCAGTGGCCGGCGAGGGGCCGAGCCAGGCCCGGGCCCACGCGTTGAACAACATCGGGACGGCCAAGATGAATGCCCGTTATCCCGAGGGGATCGACGAGGTCGAGGAGAGCTTTGCGATGTCGGCGGAGTTGGGATTCACCCACGACCAGATCCGGGCCGCGGTCAACATCGGCTGGGCTGCCCTCTACTACCGGGATCTTCATACCGCCGAGAAGTGGGGTGGCCGGGCCCACGAGATTGCGATGCAGCGGGAAATCCCATCGTTCGAGGCGTACTCGACCGGGGAGTTGGCTCTGATCGATTTGATGAGGGGAGATTGGGCAGGCGCCGAGTCCAAGGCACGAAACGTGCTTGACAACTTGGGAGGTCTGGACATTGCGAGGGTCGTGGCCAGCTCGCTTCTGGGACGGCTCCAGGCGCGGCGTGGTGAACCGGAGGCCAAGTCGCACTTGCTGGCCGGCTGGGAGTTGGCGCTGCAGGCGGGTGAAATCCAACGGACAGGGCCGTCGGGAACCGCGCTTGCGGAGTATGTCTGGATCGGGGGCAACCTCGACCAACGGGTCTTCCCTCGTCTACGCGAGGTGCTGGCGGAATGTGTCAAACGTGAGTCCCCCTGGATAGCCGGCGAGCTCGCTTTCTGGCTCTATCTCATTGGTGAGATCGACCAGATGCCCGACGTCACCCCCGAGGTGTACCTTCTACTCGGTGAGGGTGAATGGCAGAAGGCCGCTTCATTCTGGGAGGAACGAGAGATCCCTTACGAGCGGGCGGTGTCCCTCAGTCTGGGCACCGCGGAGGCCCGGATCGAGGCGCTCTCGATCTTCGACGAGTTGGGAGCAGCCCCATTGTCGGCGCGGCTGCGAGCCCAACTGGCCGAGGAGGGGGTGACCGGTGTGCCGAGGGGCCCGACCCGGGCGACCCGTGACAATCCGTTCGGCCTGACTCCTCGCCAGATGGACGTCCTTCGTCATCTGGCCGAGGACGTGACCAATGCCGAGATCGCCAACCGGCTGTTCGTCTCCAGCCGGACGGTCGACCATCACGTCTCGGCGATACTGGGAAAGCTGGGTGTGATGACCCGTTCGGACGCGGTTGCCACTGCTCGTGATGCGGGGCTGTTCGATGGGTAGCGTTGACCTGATATAGGCAGCGCCACCCACGTCATCTAGGCACCTTCACCGATTCGCCACAGGCGGTTTTGCCGTACCTTCGCAATGTGTCATCAACGACCATGAGTGAAGGAGCAGACGATGAACTTCCACAGCCCGGACTACATCAGAGCGGTCGTCGCCGATCGAGAGCGTGAGATCCGGAAAATCCAATTGATCAATGAGGCCCGTCGGGCGAGACGCGAAATGCAACAGGCAGACTCGACGAAACGGGCTCGTCTCTGGAGTCGCAAACCCCTCGGAGCACTCGACTTTCGCAGTCGAGCAACGGCCGTCGAGTAGTCCACGGACACACTCCGGGGCGTTGTGGACGCATCGGGGGGTCGGAACGGCAAGGGGTCGCGCTGTGGGAACACCGGCGTTTGCCGGTGTTCTTACGGGCAAGGAGAACTCGACAGCAAGGACAGCCAGGAGGGCCTTGGTGACCGTCGAGGACGTCATCGAAGTCGGCAGGCTCACTCCGGTCGTCGACAGTACGTAGCCTGTGGCCAGGATCCAAGGAGGAGAATCATGACCACCCAGCAACCCCGGTCATACCCGGCCCGTCTGGACATCGACTACCCGGAGACACTCGACCGGGTCACGTCGTTCTTTCGGCTGATCTGGGCCATACCGATCGTCATCGTCTTGTCGATTCTCACAGCAACTGCGAGCTCCACCGTGACCACGGTCACAGAGGCCGGCGAAACGGTGTCCGAGGTCACCAGCACCGGCGGAGGGATTGCCGCCGGGCTCTTCCTCGCCACACTGCTGATGATCCTGTTCCGGGTGCGGTACCCACGCTGGTGGTTCGACTTCGCCCTGGAGCTGAACCGCTTCTCGACACGGGTCGGCGCCTACCTGGCCCTCCTCACCGATCGCTATCCCTCGACCGTCGAGGAGCAGTCGGTACATCTGGAGATCGACTATCCCGACGTCGAACGAGACCTCAATCGTTGGCTGCCGCTGGTGAAGTGGCTGCTGGCGATCCCCCACTACTTCGTGCTGTTCGTGCTCGGTGTCATCGCGATCCTCGTGATCATCATCGCGTGGTTCGCCATCCTCTTCACCGGCCGCTATCCACGGGCGCTCTTCGATTACGTGGTCGGGGTGGGCAGATGGGGGCTCCGGGTCCAGGCTTACGCCTTCCTGTTGGTCACCGACAGATATCCGCCCTT
>JBOGET010000093.1:0-10164 GCA_050741975.1 Acidimicrobiia bacterium | reverse complement strand
GGTCACCGACGGCGACGAGCCGACCTGGTCACCGGACGGTTCCAGCCTGGCCATCGTCCGTGACAATGCCGAGGAGATCTCGGAGATCTACGTCGTGGATCTGTCCGGATCCGACCCGGTGCTCGTCACGGAGGGCGACGACCCGACATGGTCGCCCGACGGGACCACGATCGCCTTCTCCGCCGAGGGCGACGAAGGATCATTCGTGTACACCGTGGTTCCGGGCTCGGATCCGGTGGAGCTGGTCGAGGGTGAGGCCCCGGCGTGGTCCCCCGAAGGCGATCAGATCACATTCACCCGAATCAGCGACTGAGCGCGAACGCGCCTCACTGGGAGAGGCGGTCATGAATGGGGGTTCGGTCGATGCGGGTCTAGAAGGGTGTGTCACGACTCCGACCCTTCAACCTTGAGCACTACAAGGGTTGGGGAGTCGTATATCCGTTCGAACTCGCCTGCAAACCCACCTTCGAGCCAACCAGCATCCGGGCCACGCCGGTCTATCACGAGGAAGTCGGCACCAATCGAATGGAGGGTCTCAAGAGACTCAGAGTCGCTAAATCTGCCATCAAACAAATCGTTGGCAATCTGGGCCTGTTGATGCTCGTCGGGGAACGTCAAGAACCTGGGATCGACGCCCGTATACGTAGGAATACCCGCAAAGCCCTGAACCCACCATCCAATCGGGTTCCCATTGTGACCTTCGGATGCCAACGCCAAATCATCGTGGCTCGACACATCCCGCAGCAGTGCCAGCGCTTGAAGCTCCGGGTAATCAACTACGCGATACCAACGCGTCGAGATCAGGTATGAGTTGATACCACCCACGGTAATGCCGGCGACGGTGCCCACACCCAGAATCACCACGACACTGAAAGCTGTGCGTCGGAACCGGCTGCGGTGATTCTTCACCCGAGGGTCCTTACTTAACTCCAGGAGACGCTGAAAGCACGAGAGACTGAGCAGTATCAGGCCTAACTGGGCAAGCAGCAATGCTCGGGACTCACCAATGACCATGAAAACGCAGGTTCCTGCGACAACCCATCCGAGCCCGGTGGCAACCGTGGCCGATCGATCCCTACTCCATTTCCGGAATACGAGCGCTCCGATTCCGAGGCCCAACATGATCAGCCATAACAAGGGAGCGTCTGAGATTGCATGTTGGAGCAAGAGATTTCGATTCTGCGACAGAGGATTCAACACGGGGTTGCCTTGGTTTCCAGCCAGGAATTGGCTGTATAGCACGTAGAACACGCCCGGGACTACCAAGGCAGTCACCGCGGCGGTCGCTTGCGCCCACTCTCTTCGAGACGCTCTCAACATCCACAACTGATGCACTACTGCGATCGGGATTGCGAAGATCAGTAAACCGCCTACCAGGACATGAGAGAGGTAGGTCAGCATCGACAAGACAATGGCTGCGGTCAAGTGACGCCGGCGATTGGATGCGACATAGTGAACGGTAAAATATACCGCCAGCGTTCCAAACGCCGTTCCCAGCAGCTGCGGGTAAGCGCCCCACGCATATGCCTCAAGCTGAGCGCCAGAGACCGCCACTAGGATCGCGGCGACGCTGGCGTACACTCGTCCCATCGGGCGACCACCCACATAGGTTGCGATCACGAGAGCTGACTTAGCGAGGAGCGCGGCGGTCACCAATGCGTGCAGCGGATTAAGTGCGAGCATGAGCAGCGCAAGCAATGCCGGAAACAGCGGAGGATAATACACTCTTGCCGAGAGGACGTCCACACCCGAGAATTGGTCGTGGGCCAAGGCGAGCCAGTTGCCTCCATCCGCTCCACTCGGTACGAGCCCAGGGACTCGAAGATGCAATACGACCGTTCCAAGGATCAGGGCGACGACGACGAGGCCTTCTAATGCCAATATCCTCGAGAATCCCCTTCTGGTTAACGGATTCTGATGCTGAGATGCCGATAGAGGCGACGTGGTTTGCATCAATGGTGCCTGATTAGACGTATTCTATTTCGTGACTCGATTCGACTCAATGCTGACGAATCTGGCATGAAGCGAGATTCCTGCACCTGCTCCCAACAACGGCCAGGGTGCTAAGGTAGGCCGTGAGGTGGATGCAGTGGGTCGACTGAGGGGAACTGGGAGAACTTGACCAGCAGGGCAAGGCGTCGTCTTCGGCGGCTCGGTGTGGTGATTGTCGCCACAGCTGCGGTAATCGCGATCTGGCTGGGCTTGAGCGGTGGAGGCGGTGGCAGCCCACCGCCAACAGGACCGGATACGGCAAGTCCAAGTTCGACCAGCTCGAATCCGGGCAGTTCGACTACAGCTGCGATTGCAGAGACCACGACGACGCCTGACTTCGCCACGACCACGATCGCGAGTCTCGGCTCGGATGAGCCGGGTGGCGTATATGTTCTGACAATCGGTAGCGGAGAGGTGACCTGGGTGGCGGACGGCGCCGGACCTGCTTGGTCCCCGACGGGGGATCAGATCGCCTTCGAAGGTGTCGACGGCATCTACGTTATGTCGGCTGATGGCACCAATCCAGCCTGGTTGGCCAACGGTACGAATCCAGCATGGTCCCCCGATGGCACACAGCTCGCCTTCACCGGTATCGCCTCGAACTGAGCCCGCCCATCTACACTTTCGTTTCACACAATCACCGAGCAGCTGTTGGCCACGAATCTGATGGGACTTGTTCGGACCTCTGTAGGGCGGCAACAAGAAAGGCGCCGTGCCAACGATCTACGCGTGTCGCCAGTTTCGATAGCCTTGGCGGAAGCGGGTAGTACCCGACTCCTTTAAGCACCTTCACCGTGTACCTGTGATACTCGCAAAGTTCTCGTAATCCCTTGAAGCTGAACAGCCGAAGATGGCTGTCCCCTACCGTCGGGTGTCGCGTACCCCGCAAAGGGTCAAGGGTGTTCCCCGCGATGACTTCGCCTGACACGTGCATCGGAGGTGGCTGCATCCCCAGTATCAACGAGACGACGTTATGCCAACTCGAGAGATTGTTCGTTGACAGAATAACGATTCCCCCGGGTTTAAGAACCCTACGCGACTCTCGAAGGAATGTGTCGGTGGAGTAAAGGTGCTCAAGTACCTGGTTGGAGTGGACCACGTCAAACACCTGATCATCGAAAGGCAGGGGACCATTCAGATCGGCGCGTACAGCTGCTATGCCCTTCTCGCGCGCGGCTTCTGCTCTTGAGGAATCCCACTCCACCCCAAAGACGCGTTCTGCTCCGACTTGTCGCGCTAACTCAAGTGTGAATCCACCATCGCCGCAACCACAGTCGAGAAGACTGTGAACTTTCTCACCAGAGAGAGTCTCAAGGATCGCGTCTCTATTGAGACGCTCAGTGGCCCTGAAGACTGCGACCAGGTAACGGCTAAGAGCCTGCCTCGCCCGTGATGCAATAGAACGAAGCACTGTGCGATCTCAACCGGACGCTACAGGAGTGCCATCGGACTCGGACAGGCTTGAGACTCGAGCGTACTCCCTCTCGGTCTTCTCGAAAAGGCGCGGCCAATCAAAGTCCAATGCCTTGAGCCGGGCATTGTTGGAAAGCGTTGAGCGAAGTTCGTCGTTTGTGAGTATCTCCCGAATTGCGCCTGCAAACTCTTCTGCGGATGGAGATACACAAAGGCCTGTGACGCCATCCTCAACGAACTCGACGGCCGCGTTCAGAGGATGAGTGATCGTCACCACCGGCAAACCGGCTGCCGAAGCCTCCAGCGCAGCCACCCCGAAGCCCTCACGAAGAGAAGGGAAAGCAAACAGTCGCGCCGACTTCATCAATGCAAAGACTCGGTCGTCATCTTCCAGCCTGCCTAAGAATCGAACATTGTCGAGACCTTCGGACTTCGCGTGGTGTTGAAGCGCCTCCATCTCGGGACCCTCACCGACGATCAGAACGGACGGATCCATGCCTTCGTTCTTGAGCAGGCCAACAGCATTGATTAGTAAATCGAGATTCTTGTGACGCGCTAGACGGCCAACATAAAGTATCTCGCAACTGAGGCTGCTCGGAGGCACAGATTGAATCCTCTGGTAATCGACTCCGTTGGACAGCCACGAGACAGGTGCGACACCCCATGAGGTCAGTCGGGAGGCGGTGGAGCGAGAAACGGCAAAATGCACCGGCGCCCAACGGGACATTAGCCACTCGACTAACCGACCAACATAGCCAAAGGGACCGAGATATGCGCGCCAGTGGTCCTGCCAAACCTCATGCCACGTGATGACTGGAGTCCTGCCTGTGAACTGGCACACGGCCAGTGCCGCGAGACACGTAAGAGGCACCATGCCCTGAAGGTCTACGACGTCGAACTGAGTTCGTTTGAGTGCACGCGCAACCGAGTAGGCAAACCGCGCCGCCTGCCAGATGGACCGTCGTCCATCCTTGGAGTGTATTTCCATCGGCGGACAGACTCCCCAGTAATGGATACCGTCGACGAGCAGTTCTTTCTGCCCGTCCCAGTACTTGGTTCCAAGTACGTGCACCTCATGGCCACGAGCTGCGAAGAGGTGGGCGAGATCCCAAATCCTCTTCTCTACACCTCCCTTGGAATACGGATATACGAGGTCGTATACGAAGGCCGTTCTCACGAACCGGACTCAGAGGGGGCGGGCGTGGGGGGATTGAACGCGGCATGATTATGTACGTGCACCGACTCATATCGACGCGACGCGGCGAAAATGAAACGGAGACTCCTCCATCCGTCACGCCAGGTCCGCAGTTTGGGCGTCCCGCCCTGCCGCCGGCGGTAACGAATTGGAATCTCCTTTATTCGTATTCCGCTCCGTTCGGCCGCAATCAGCATCTCCAAGGCGAATTCCATCCCTGGTGCCGACAGGGTCAGCTCAGACAACGCCTCTCTCTTGATCGATCTCATGCCGCAGTACACATCGGACAGCTCATGCGAAAAGAGGAGATTCATGGTCTTTGTGAGAAGGGGATTACCAACATACCTGTGAAGCCAAGGCATGGCACCGACATCGATCGTTCCCCGGAGACGGCTCCCGATAACCAAATCGGTACCGTTCGTGAGGGGCTCTATGAACGTCGCGATGGCGCCGAAATCGTAGGTCCCATCGGAATCGCCGAGCACGATAAAACGCCCCCTGGCTTCGGCTAGACCCCGCAGATAGGCATTGCCATACCCGCGCACTGGTTCCCGCACCACCCTCGCCCCGGCCATCGCAGCCAGCTCAGCGGATGCATCCGATGAGTCGTTGTCGACGACGACCACCTCACCACTCAGACCGGTCGCGGCTATGGATGCAAGCGCAATCTCCACACAACTACTGACAGCTGCCTCCTCGTTCAGGCATGGCATGACAATGGAAATGTCGATGTCGAGGCGTTGGTCGAGCACGGGAACTCCGTTCTGTGTCTGCGGAGCTTGCCGCGCCACCATCCGCGGCTCTGGATGACTACCTATGTCGGTCATGGCAAGCGTTCCCGTTCCTCTCTTGTCGGATCCTCTCCCAACTTCCACACCCACCGAAAGACCATCGGGATGACGAAGAACATCCCGGCCACCCCGGCCGACAGGACCGCAGCCTGACCCCAGAGCGGGAGACGGGCCAATGGCGCAAGCGGCGCCAGCCAGGCCGGAGCATCGACCGATTCGATCTCGGGTGGCGTGTACGGGCTTTCCTCCTGTGCGGTAACCACCTGGGTCACCCCGTCGTCTGCCGAGACGAGCACCGCAGGCCCGAGCAACAGGAACGCGACCAAGGCGAATCCGACCAGAAGTCGAATGATTCGGAATCTCATAGATACCCCTGCACCCTCTGTATGCCCCATGTCATTCACTCCGGCGGGTGTTCGTAGCCCTTGATCAGGCGTCGCACCCGCTCCTCCAGCCGCATCCCGCGGCGAACCTTCCGCTTGAAGAAAAAATGTCCATCCGAGTTCTGAACCGCCATCCGGTGGATTCGATATGGGTCGGTGGCCCCGGTCACCGGTGCCCCGGCACCAAGCACCGCCGTCTCGTAATGGCGGCGCACCACGCTCTCGGCCTGGGGATCCCAATAGCCCTTGGGATAGGCGAAATGCCGCGCGGTTCGACCGGTCCTGGTCTCGATGAGCTCGTTCGATCGCTCGATCTCCGCTTCTACGTCACTCGCCTTCATCCCGCGCAGGTCGGGGTGGCTATGGGTATGCGCCCCCATCGTGACCAGGCCGCTGTCGACCATCTCCCGCACCATGTCCCAGCTGAGAGGACGATCGCCCCGGTGCAGCGGCTGACCGGCCTCGATGTGCCCGGTGGTCAGATACAAGGTGAAGGGGATGCCCCGAACCCGGAGCAAGGGGTAGGCGTTCTCGAAGAAGTCGGCGTAACCATCGTCAAATGTCAGGACGTAGTTACTCTCTGAGTTGAGAGCGTCGGCCCCGGAGAGGGCGTCGCCGAGGCCGACGATCCTGCCCTGGCTTTGCAGCCAGTCCACATGCCCCCGGAAGACCGAGGGCATGAGGTCCATTTGGCGTCCGGACCCCGCCCCGATCTGGTGGTAGATCAGGATGCGGGGGCCGGGCCAAGATCCGAGAAAGAGGTCGGCGGCGGCGAAAACCGTCTTGGCCGACGCCCGCGCCATGTCCTTCGTCTTCGGACTCAAGCGCGACGAGCGATGCGGGCTCGAATCCCGAGCCTCGACGAGCGTGGTGTCAGGTCTCACTCTCATCCGACCCGTCTTCATTCGACTTGTCGAAGGTGCGGTGCCGCCATTCCCGGAAACCGTCGATCGCCTTCCATAGACCCGACCTGACACCGGTTGACACCCACCGGGTGATGCGATTGCGCCGACGACGCAGCAGGACCACGCCGATCAGTGTCGCCCGCCGGATCGAGAAGTCGCGATCTGTGGCCTCGACGGAACGGGTCACCGTGTGACCGGCCGACCCGATCAGGACCACCGAGTCGACCCTCTGGGCCAGCACATGAGAGGGCGCATCCTCGGCATTGCCTGCTGCGATCAAGACCAGGTCGAACAGCTCCCGCGCCACCTCCATGAGGATCTCGAACCCGTAGCCGGCCAGAGCGTCGGCGGCGTCCCCGGGGCCGCCTCCGGCTCGCAGGGTGCGCATCCCGTGTATCAGTTCCGGGCTGGCCAGAAGGGCGGTCTTGAAGTCGATGATGGCGGACTCACGGTCGGAGGTGCCATCGATGAGCAGGCTGGACAACGTCGCACCATGGTCGGTCCCGAACTCGACCAAGTCGTTGTCATCGTGGAATGTGGCGTCGACGAGCAGGACACTCCGCCCAGAGACGGCCACCGCCACCGCCACGTCGGCAGTCATCTCACGGATGTCCCGACGGAAGACACCGGTTCCCTGAAAGGCGACCACTGCGTTGTCGTGATCGTCGAGCAGGGTGCGCAGCATCTGGATGGCGGCCTTGCGCCTGCCCCCGGGTGTCGCCACGTACCAGGGCTCGTGGGTGGGGTGACGGAAGACGGCGAGCGGGCGCGAGGGCAGCTCGACCAAAACCGGTGGGCCCTCCTCGAGATCCTTCTCCGCCCACATGATCCCCCGGCCACGCTCGATGGCGATCAATCCGATCATCGCAGCCAGCAAGGCGCCGGCCAACGAAAGAGCCTGCTGGTCGCGCGGGGATGCCGCCGACAGCGAGACGGGCTGGGGGGTAACCGGGCTCTGCCCGGCGCGTCCCTGGATGTCACGCTGGGTGGAATAGAGCTGGGTCCATCGGGCCTCGAGCTGCTGGAGCTTGAGCTGGTCGAGCAAGAGCTCCTCGTCATTGGCCTGCGCTTGCTCCGGCGTTGCCGGGAGGGGAAGCGAAGCCAGCTCCATCTCGAGAGCGAGCAGCTGGCCGTAGACCCGATCCATCTCCGCCTGAACCGCCTCGGCGGTCCGTAGCACCGGGTTCATCAACTCGACGGTGAGGGCCCCATATGCCGCCTGCAACGAGCCGATCTGCGTCGTGACGGCGGCGCGCCGGGCCTGAGTTGTCAGCTCCTCGTCGGTCAACGGCACCGCCGCCTGTCTCGCGGCGATCTTGCCCCGCAAGTCGCCTATTTGCGCGGTGAGATTGACGAGCTCTTGCTCGATACGCTCCGCTCCCGCACCGATCGATACCGCCACGAACCGCTTTTGCATCGCCTCGGTCAACTGATAGGCCTCCTCCTCGGTGAAGCCGCGCCCCATGAAGACGATCTGGTTCTGGTCGGTGGCGAGATGGATCTCGGCCAGCTGCCAGGGGATGAACGACCCCGGAGTGTCGTCCAGCACGTCCTCGTTGGCCGTCTGGGCCAGGGCGAACTGTGTGTCGAGGGTCTGCTCGAAGTCGCTGCGGTCCTGGCCCGTCGTCGGATCTTCGATGAAGGTGACGGTGGCCACGGCCTCATGTTCGGGTAGATGGTCGTTTCGGTACTCGGCCAGGCGCCCTGAAACAACCACGGCTATCAACCCGGCCGCCACCAGGACCCACCAGCGGGCCTTGGCTATTCCCTTGATCGTGGTCAGATCCACTGTTCTACCTCACTCGTTTCTCTCAGATCGACTGACTCCTCAATGGCCCAGTCGTGTCGATTGGTGAAGGCCAGAAGGAGCTCTTTGAGCTCGGCCTTCGCCCCCCGTGTCGTCGATAGTTTCCCCAACTGCTGTACGCACTCGTACAACGTGGCCGGTCCCGGGACCACCGCCTCGGCGATGTTGATCTGCGGGTGCGGGCTGGAGAGGAGGGGGCCGTGGGCCAGCTCCTCGACCAGCTTCTCACCCGGACGGGCCCCGATGACCTTGACCTCGATGTCCCGCCCCGGGACCAAACCACCGAGACGGATCATCCGGTGGGCGAGGTCGACGATGCGAACCGGCTGACCCATGTCGAGCACGAACACCTCACCATGCTCGGCGAGGGCCGACGCCTGGAGCACCAGCTCCACCGCCTCGCTGATGGTCATGAAGTAGCGGGTCATCCGCTCGTCGGTGATCGTGACCGGCCCGCCACTCCGTATCTGCTCCATGAAGGTGGGCACCACGCTGCCCCGACTGCCGAGTACATTGCCAAAGCGAACCGCCGCGTACACGCACCCGTCCTTCTCGGTGTTCGCCGCCGATTGAACCAGCATCTCGGCCATACGTTTCGAGGCCCCCATCACTCCCTTGGGCTCGACCGTCTTGTCTGTCGAGATCAGGACGAATCTCTCCACTTGGGACCGCTTCACGGTGTCGATCAGGTTGGAGGTGCCGATGACGTTGGTCTTGATCGCCTCCTCCGGCCACTCCTCCAGGATCGGCACATGCTTGTGGGCCGCGGCGTGGTAGACCACCTGCGGCTTGTACTTGGCGATGAGGTAGTCGAGCTTCTCCTGGTCCCGAAGGTCGCAGAGAGCGGAGGTGAGACTGGTCCCGACCGGAGTGTCCCAATGCAGCATCGCGTCGTGGAGGTGGGTCTCGTCGTTGTCCAACGCCACCACCGTCTTGGGCATGAAGGCAAGCACCTGGGCAACGATCTCCGAGCCGATCGAGCCGCCGGCTCCGGTGACCATGACCGTCTTGCCCTGAAGGATGGATTCGACCGCCTCCAGATCGGTGCTCACCCTGGGGCGAAGCAGGAGGTCGTCGAGTTCGAGGTCACGGATGTCGGGGCCGCCGTCGTGCCCGGTGAGGAGCTCGTCGAGGTCGGGGACGATCCTCAGCCGGACGTCGACGTCGACGCAGAGGTCGACCAGCCGGCGGGCGAGGACGCTCGCCCCCTCCGAGACCACGATGACCTGGTGGATCCCATAGCGGGTGATCAGTGAAGCGATGTCCTCGAGCTCACCGAGCACGGGCAGGCCGGCCAGACGCCGGTTGCCGGGAGCGGTGGGCCCCGAGCTGACGAACCCGACGACATTCACGGCATAGGGCCCGGCGCTCAGGTTGCGGGCCATGTCGGCGGCGCGCTTTCCCGTGCCGAGGAGCAACACCCGATCGCGGGAGTCGAGCTTGAGAGTGCGGTGGAAGGAGAAGAGACGGGACCGGAATCTGACGAGCCCGAGGAAACCCAATGTGAGCAGTCCACCGAGGATGAGAACGGACAACGGCACCAGCCTGGGGGTGCCCCCGATGGCCAGGGTTCCCAGGATGAGCACCGTCGACGACCAGAAGGAGGCGGAGAGCACACGTCTCGCTTCCCCGATGCTGGCGTACTCCCAGACATGGCCGTAGGCGCCCATGGCCACGT
>JBOGET010000092.1:0-3053 GCA_050741975.1 Acidimicrobiia bacterium | reverse complement strand
TGATGCTTCACACGTGTTCTTCCTGTCGGTCGACGAGACCCGAAACGTCATCGGGGAAGGCCTCGACCTGAGAGCTGCGGTCGACCAGCGACGCGCCGAGCGTGTCTGGGCGGAGCGGCACGCCCCTGCACCGACGCTCGGTCCCCCGCCGCCACCGCCCCCCGATCTGCGAGCCCTGCCCCAGGAGGCCCGTGAGCTGATGGAAGCGTTGCTCTGGTCCATTGCGAACGACCTCGCCACCCCACCTGGCGACGGGCTCTCCGGCGTCGGAGCCTCTCCGGGTCTCTATCGCGGGAAGGCCAGAATCATCAGAGGCGAAGCCGAGTTCGCCCGAGTCGAGCACGGAGACGTCCTCGTGTGCTACATCACCACCCCAGCATGGTCGGTGCTCTTTCCCCGCATCGGGGCCGTGGTCACCGACAAGGGAGGGCTTCTCTCCCATGCTGCCATCGTGGCTCGTGAGCATGGGATACCCGCCGTTCTCGCAACCGGGACCGCCACACAGAGGATCAAGGACGGCGAGGAAGTGACCGTGGACGGGACCAAAGGTCGAATCGAGATCTTCCGATGGGAGGAAGCAACGCTGTGATATTCGACACCCCTCAGCCGCTCTGGATTCTTCTCCTCGGCGCGGGTGTCGGGTTCCTAGTTGCGTACGCCGCGACAAAGATCGGTCTCGGGCTACTACGCGAACCAGAGATCGGCCGCAAGACCGCGGAACTGGCCGTGTGGCTTGGCATCCCGACAGTCTGGCTGGCGTTGGCAGCCATCAATCTGCTGCTCACGGAGGGAGCAAACGACGTATTTGTGTGGCCCGTCCTCGCAGCAACCGGTGTCCTCTCAAGCGCTGCCCTCGTCGGATCCGCGCTTACATGCGATCCCGAAGAGTCCGGAGCTACTTCCAGCGCTAGCGCAGATCAACTGATCCCGGGCGATAACGCACTCGTCCGGAAACCGAGCAGAACGATGCCTCTTTGTGTCAAGTGCTGTTTCGGGGTGTGTTCTGGGCGCGGGTGGTCGAGCGCTGTGTTGGAGCGGGCTTGGTCGTAGTGTTGGTGGTGGGTCCGGGAAGTGACTTATCCGAAGCGCCGGTGTATCAGGGTGTGAGCCGGCCACGCTGGAATCAGAGACGCCCCTGGGTGTCCTCCCGGACCCACCATCGTGGCTAGCTGCTGTGACGTCGGGCGTCGGCGAGGAGCCGCCGGTAGACGACATCGGAGATGCGCCGTTTCAGCGCCCGGATGGCTTCTTTGGTGGTCTTTCCCTCGGCGATCTTCTTTTGGTAGTAGTCCCGTCCTTGGCTGGGGTAACGGAGCTGGGTGACGGCGGCGGTGTGGAGGACGTGGTTGAGTTTGCGGTTCCCTCTCGGGTTGAGCCGATGCCTCCTCTTGTCGCCGGAGGACGCCTCGATGGGGGCGGTGGCGTTGTAGGAGGCGAAGTGCCCGGCGGTGGGGAACCGGGCGATGTCATGGCGGCTCCGATCGGTCCGATCCCTCGGATGTCGCACAGCGTCGTTCCGGAAGCGTCGACGGCTACCCGGATCCGTTTCTTCGACGTCTTCATCTGGGCTTCGAGACGGGCGATATCTTCGACCAGTTCAGTGGCGATCACCACCCGCTGACGGGCCACCTGGTCGCCGACGACCACCGCCTCGAGCAGCGATATGGCTTTGTTGAGAGTCATCTCCGACTGGAGCCCGCCGGGAGCCAGTTCCATCAGCAGGGCGTGGAGGCGGCACGCCACCTTGTTCTTCGTGCGGGCAACGTCTCGGTGCCGTTTCGCCAACACACCCAACACTCGGGCGTGGTCGTCGGCCTGCACCAGTGCCAACCCCGAATGACGCAGAGCGGCGATCGCCACCGACCGGGCATCGTTCGGGTCAGTCTTTTGGGACTTCCCTGCCCAACAGGCGAACCCGTGACGCCATCGTCGCCGGCACATCGATCACTCGCTCCCCGGCCGCCACCAGCTGCTGGGACACCAGATAACCCAGACCCCGTGCCGATTCCACCGCCCACACCCGCTCTGGATGCCCCGACGCCCACCGGCAGAGCTCGTCGGTCTGGCTCCTCGACGAACGTACCCGGATCTCGTCGACCACTCTCTCGTCGCGGTCGATCACCACCGCTGTGTGTGACCCCTTGTGAGGGTCGATCCCGATCATCACCATCGCATGCCCTTTCTGTCGGCAACCAGAGCCGCGGCGGGCAAGCCTGATTCGGGTCGATGTGCTCTCGCCTCTTTCGAGCCACGCCACAGCCGAGAACGCCAACCGGCAGACATTTCGTTAGAAAGCCAACCCGACCAGGGCGGCAGGCATTTCAAGAGCCAACCGGTCAGCGCCTCGACGTTACGGGGACGTCCCGCAACGCGCCCCCAGTCTCAATCAGGCACATCGTGCGCTCAACTGCCGAATCTGCTGGAACAGCCGAGCGGTGTCGTGGTGTTGTTCGGTGCCCAGAGCTTGGCCGTCGTTGAGTGCCGGAACGAGGATGACTCATGACAGACTGAGACGCACAACAAATCGGGAGTAACGATGGGCAACTTGATCGTGAGCAATCTGATCTCATTGGACGGCTACGCGTCCGGTCCCGGCGGCGACGTGATGGCGCTGCCGTTCGACACCACGTTCAGCGACTACAACCTGGAGCTCATGCAGACCGCGGACACCCTGGTGTCCGGTGCCACGACCTACCGCGGGTTCCTCAACTACTGGCCTCCAATCGCCGACGACCCGGCCCAGCCCGAGGTCGAGAGGGCCATCTCGCGCCGTCACCGCGAGCTCGAACACCTGGTGGTCTCCAACAGTCTGACCGCCGAGGAGACCGGTCCGTGGCGTGAGAAGACCAGGATCGTGCGCAGGGATGAGGCACGGGACGCGATTGCCCAGGCCAAGGAGGGCGAGGGCGGCCCGCTCGTGGCTTTCGGCAGCATGACCACCTGGAATGACCTGCTCGCCGCAGGTTTGGTCGACGAGCTGCACATGATGGTCGGTGCGGGCGTCCTGATCGATGGCGTCCCGGCCTTCTCGGTCCGGCCGAGCGGCCCGATGA
>JBOGET010000091.1:0-20286 GCA_050741975.1 Acidimicrobiia bacterium | reverse complement strand
CCTGGGACCGGACGCAACTGCTTCAAACCTGGGAGAAGCCGCTTCGTCTCCTCACCTGGACCACGGTCACCCTCGCCATCGGGCTCGTGCTTACCCACCTCTAGCGGTTACCTCTTGTTTTGGGGGTCAGATGGTCGTGATCCGAACCGGGAGATGCTTGATCCCGTTGATGAAGTTGGAGCGAAGACGATCGGGCGGTCCGGTCAGCTCGATCGACGCGACCCGTCCCAGGAGCTCCTCGAAGAACACTCTCACCTCCAGCCGGGCCAGGGAGGCGCCGAGACAGACATGGCGGCCGGTGCCGAATGTCAGGTGGTCGTTGGGCCGTCTCCTGATGTCGAAACGGAACGGGTCGTCGAAGACCTCCTCGTCGTGGTTGGCCGACGGGTACCACATCACCACCCGGTCTCCCGGTCTGATCCTCCTCCCCCGCATCTCCACCTCCTCGGTGGCGGTGCGCCGGAAGTGCATCGTCACCGAGGAGGCGCGGAGGATCTCCTCCGTGGCCGAAGCCGAGAGCCCTCCCGGGTCCTCCCGCAGCTGATCCGTCTGCTCGGGATGGTCCAGGAGGAAGACGAGGCCGTGGCTGATGGTGTGCCGCGTCGTCTCGTTCCCGGCAACCATCATCAGCGTGAAGAAGTTCTTGAACTCGAGATCGGTCAGGGGCTGGCCGTCGGGCTCGGCGGTGAGGAGTGCGGTGATGATGTCGTCGGCCGGCCGGGTACGCCGCTCCAATGCCACCTCCTCCGCATAGCGGAACACCTCGAGGGCCGCCGGGGAGCGGAACGGGAGCAAGCGGTACTCGTCGGTGTCGATCCTGTCGATGACGACCGGGGTGTACTCGGGGTCGGCATTGGAGATCATCTGGTCCCCCCATGCCACCAGCCGGCCTGCGTCTGATTCGGGCACCCCGAGCAGACGGCAGAGCAGCCTGATCGGGAGCTGGCGGGCGATCTCGGTGACGAAGTCGAACTCGCCGAGGGGAAGGACAGCGTCCAGGACATGGCCGGCCAGGATGCGGAACGCTCCCTCGTAGGTGGCGACCACTTTGGGGCTGAAGCCCGGCTGGACCAGACGGCGGAGACGGACATGCTCCGGTGGGTCGAGCTCCATCATCGTGCGCCGAGCCTCCAACTCGTCGGGGGACATCTGCTCGATCCTGATCCCCCGCGATGCCGTGAACCTCCCGTAGTCACGGCTCACCGTCGCCACGTCGGCGTGCTTGGTCAGGGCCCAGAGCCCCTGCCCGTCGGCCTCCTCCACCCAGGCCACCGGCTCCTCGCGCCGCATGCGGGCAAAGGTGGCGTGGGGGACGCTGCGGACGAAGGTGTCGTGTGAGGTGAGGTCGGCGTGGGCCTCACCTCGATCCTGGTGCAGGGTGTTCAGGGACATGGGTCGTTAGGAACCGAACATAATCGCAACCCGGGCCTCGGTAGCGTGGGGTGGATGACCGAATATCGAAGGATCCTCCTCGAAGGTGTGGCCACCCAGGTGCTCAGAGACGGTGATGACCTGGTCTCCGACGACGGGCGACGGGTGAGGGCCGAAGCGGCCATTCACCTCCCCCCGGTCGAGCCGTCGAAGATCATCGCCGTCCATCTCAACTACCGGAGCCGCGTCGAGGAGTTCATGGCCCGGCTCCCCGCGGCTCCCACCTACTTCCACAAGCCGAATACCTCCCTCAACGCCCATGGCGGCAACGTGATCCGCCCCGCCGGGTGCAAGTACCTCAACTACGAGGGGGAGATCGCCATCGTCATCGGGGAGACCTGCCGCGATGTCGCCCCCGACGAGGCCGAGTCGTACGTTGTCGGCTACACCATCGCCAACGACTTCGGGCTCCACGACTTCCGCGACACCGACGCCGGCTCGATGCTCCGGGTCAAGGGATCGGACACCTTGTGCCCGATCGGGCCCGGTGTGGTCGACGATTGGGACTACAGGGGGAAGAGGATCCGGACCGTGGTCAACGGAGAGACACGCCAGGACGGGAGCACCGACGAACTGGAGTGGGACATGGCGTACCTGGTCGCCGACCTGGCCCGGACCATCACCCTGCTGCCCGGCGACATCATCCTGTCCGGGACTCCGGCCGGCTCCCGGCCGGTCGCGCCAGGCGATGTCGTGACCGTCGAGGTGGAAGGGCTGGGGGAACTGACCAACGCCATCGTCGAGGGTCCCCCGGTTCGGGGCGATGTCGGGGCCAAGCCCGGTGAGTCCGAGGAGGTGGTCTCGACCGCCCTCGGCGGGGACTGGGAGCATCGAGGGATCCGCTCACCGCGGAGCAAAGGGTAGATGAGCGATGAGTGACGCCCCGGAGCCGGTTGTGGCTCTTCTGCGCGGGATCAACGTCGGGGGCCGCTCCGTGCTGGCCATGACCGCTCTCAAGTCGCTCCTCGCCGAGGCGGGCCTGGTCGAGGCCCGAACCTATCTCCAGAGCGGGAACGTGATCGTCACCCCCAGCTCGAGCCAGCTCATCGACCTGGGCCCGACGATCGAGAAGGCCATTGAGGGGGAGACCGGGATGAGCATCCGGGTAATGGTCCGCACCCGGGACGACCTGGCCCGGGTCGTGGCCGGCAATCCCCTGCTCGAGCCCGGCATCAAGCCGTCCACCCTGCACACGGTGTTCCTGGAAAGGGCCCCCGATCCTTCCCGGGTCGCCGAGCTCGACCCGGACCGGTCCCCACCCGACCGGTTCGCGGTCTCCGGCCAGGAGATCCACCTGTACTACCCGCAGGGCTCGGGACGCTCGAAGCTCAACCTCGGGTACTTGGAGAGGACGCTGGGCGTCGCCGGCACCGCCCGAAACTGGAACACGGTGACCAAGCTGTTGGCGATGCTCCGGGAGTAGGGGTCAGACCCGCTCCGGGAGACGGGGCCTCAGAGCATTCCTGATCTCGGCGAGGCGCTCGGGGACGACGCTGTAGTGCACCCAGCGGCCGCGTCTCTCCCCCACGACCAGCCCGGCCTCACGCAAGATGCGCAGATGATGTGACACCGTGGGCTGGGCCAGGCCCAGCGGGTCCTCCAGCTCGCATCCGCACGCCGTCCCTTCGGGGGCGGCGGCAAGCATCGAAACGATGCGGAGACGCACCGGGTCGGCCAGGGCGGCGAGCAGGTCGGCGGTTCGTGCCGCTTCTTCGAGCTCGAGGACACCGGCGAAGACCGGGGTGCAACATTCCATCATCGTATTGACATTAGTCGATATATCGATCATCATCAATATATCGAAGATCATCGATCTGAAAGGAGACCTGATGATCGCTCTCGACGACAACGGTTGCTGTGGCGGCGGAGGAATCCCCTGCTGCTGACTGCCGGCCGTTTGCGGGGCGCTGCTCACTCGAGCAGCGCCCCGGCCGATCTTCCCTCCTCACAGTCCTCGAGCAGCGGGCAGTACTGGCACCAGGGCCCACCCCGGCGACGCAGGTCTCCTCCCGAGGCCCATGAGGTCCGGATGGTGTCGATCAGATCGCCGATCTCCGCCGCCACCCTTGCCACGTCCCCCGAGGAGGGGACAGTACGATATCGCTCGCCGGTCCTCACCGACACTGCCTCCACGTAGGCCGGGAGTTCGCCGCGGCCCAACGCCCAGAGGAGGGCGTAGAAAAGGAGCTGATCCTCGGGCTCGCCCAGCTCCCCCGTCTTCCAGTCCACGAGACGATGACCGCCAAGGTCCTCCCGATAGACGGCATCGACGGTCCCGACGAGGTCGACGCCTGCGGCGGGGGTGACCTCGAGGGCGAGCTCCGATCCCTCGAATCCCTCATTGGGCAGTCTGGTGAAGCGCTCGTAGAGGGCTCGGACCTCCTCGATCGCCGCCGCCAGGGCCGATGGCTTCAGCTCGAGCTCCCCCAGCTTGTTGTTGAGAGCGGAGCCGCCTATCTCTTCACGGCATGCCTGGACGAACTCCTCCGACGGGATCGGCCCCGAAGTCAGGTGCCGGCTGAAGATCCGGTGGGCGAGACTGCCCAGGAACCCGGGGCGACTGTCGGGCCCGAAGACGCCCTGGAGACGTGCCCCCGCCTGACCAGGGCACCTCTTGAAGGTCACATAGGTGGTGGCAGACACCCGGATGGCGTCCCCCTCCACGACTTCGGGGAAACGAATCGTCACTCGAGTCGAGCGTAGACATCCCTCCTTCCCCACTTCGGGTAAACACCCGACGCTCGTTACCATCCCTCCCCGGCACAAGGTCGATTTGGGGCGGCCTTTCCATGAACAAGCACCTCTCCTCACGCATCACTCCACTCAACGCGCTCGTCGTGGCGCTGAGCGCCGTCCTCGTCCTCCTGTTGCTCGCCTACGGCTTGACCCGTCTCGTCTCCCGAGGCGAGGTCATGGGGAGGGTCGAGGTGGCGGGGACCCAGATCGGCGGCCTCAACGAGGAACAGGCCCTCAGCGCCCTGGTCGGCGTCGAGGATGAGCACTTGAACCGCCCCGCCGTCTTCAACATCGAGGGGAAGTACGTGAGCATGCAGCCTCCCGAGGCTGGGCTCGATGTCGACGAGCAGGCGATAGCCGATCAGGCGCTCCAGATAGGGCGAAGCGGAAATGTCTTCTCCGAGTTCGGCTGGTGGCTGACGCACATCTTCGACACCATCCATCTTCCGGTCCGGGGCTCGGTCGACGATGTGGCCATCGAAGCGGTCTTCGACATGTGGGACAGCGAGGTGATAGCCCTGCCTGCCAGCCCCGGCGGTGTCACCCTGGACGATGGCCGGCCGGTCCCGGTCTACCCGAAGGTCGGCACCGGTGTGGACCGCCCTGCAGCCAGAGCCGTGGTGGAGGCCAACCTCCTCGCCTCACGGCCCGACCGCACGACGATCCCGACGGTGACCATCGTGCCGGTCCTCACCGACCGGGATGTGGATCTGGCCGTGGCTCGCGCCGAGCTGATGCTCGCCGGACCGATTCGCCTGGTCCACGAGGAGACCGAGGCGCGGTTCACGGTCGAGCAGCTCACCGAAGCGTTCCGATCGGAGACGATGATGGAGAGCGAGCCACGAATCGTCAACCTCTTCGACGCCGACACCATCGACGGGTACCTCGACGCCATCAGGGACCAGATCGAGGCCGAGCCGGTCAACGCCCGATTCGAGATCTCCGGAGACAGCATCTCGATCGTGCCCGGAGCCAACGGGACCCGAATCGATGCCGAGGAGACCGCCCTGCGTCTGGCCGAGACGGGGATGACGATCGATAGGGTGGGACAGCTCCCGCTGGTCGAGGCCGCCGAGCCCGAGATCACGACCGGGTACCTCGAGAGCCTCAACATCGGACACCTCGTCTCCCAGTTCACCACCTACCACGACTGCTGTCAGGACCGGGTCCTCAATATCCACACCATCGCCGATGCGGTCGACGGGACCATCGTCCTCCCTGGTCAGACGTTCAGCCTGAACGACCTCGTGGGGGAAAGGACCTTGGAGAAGGGCTATCTCCCGGCAGGGACCATCATCGCCGGCGAGCTCGAGGACACGGTCGGCGGAGGCGTGAGCCAATTCACCACCACCCTCTACAATGCGGTGTTCTGGGGCGGGTACGAGGACGTGGAGCACAAGCCGCATTCCTATTACTTCTCTCGCTATCCCGAAGGCGTGGAGGCCACGCTCAACTGGCGAAGCCCGGGCCTCAAGTTCCGCAACAACACCGACAACGGGATCCTCATCGACACCACCTACACCGACACCTCGATCACCGTCCGCATGTTCGGCGAGAACGACGGTCGGACCCTCAAGGGCGAGCAGTCCGGTGGCAGGAGCCGGGCCTGGGTCGACACCGAGGGTGGTCCCAATGCCCTGCACGTGAAGGGCCTGGTCTCGGACCGCTTCGCCCAGACCGACCCGCCGCCTCCTCGATACGAGCCCAACCCCGAGCTGGCGGTCGACGAACAGGTCCAGACCCAGAGCCCGCTCGGTGGCTGGAGCGTGACGGTGACCCGGCGCATCCTGCTCGGCGGCGACGAGAACAAGGTGGTCGAGGAGCAGGAATGGACCGTCCGCTACGCACCCAGGTTCGCCGTGATCGAGGTGCATCCCTGCATGATGCCGGGCACCACCACGACCTGCCCGAGTACGACGACGATCCCGCCCAGCACGACGATCATTCCCCCGACCACGACCGTCCCGGCGACAACGGTCCCTCCGGCCGCCCTCTCTCCCTGACCCGGCGCAGCGCCGTCGGGCTCAGTAGAAGAGCAGGAAGCCCTCCACCACCGAGGTCACTGCGTTCTTGCTCTCCTCGTCCCAGCCGACGGGTCGGCGGACCGTGACCGCGTTCTGCAGCACGTACACGTGGTCGATGCCGAGCCCCAGCTCGAAGAGACGGTCGGCCAGGCTGCCGGGGACGGCATGACCCCGGGAGACCGGTGACATGGCCATCCCGTCCTGCCCGGTGAAGCTTCGATCGGTGTCGATGAGCAGAAGGTCACCTGTCTCGATGACCTTGTTGACCACGACTGCCTGACCCATTGGATTCGGGATCGTACTCAGGACCCCAGCCCACCGGAAAGCTCGCCGATCACGTGCACCTTGACCAGATTGGTCGAAGCCTGCACGTTGGGGGGCACCCCGGCCACCATCACCACCCGGTCACCCCTTTTCACCACCCCCTCCTTCTCGAGGATGTCGGCAGCGGCGGCCAGCTCCTGATCGGTGTACGTGCGGCGGTCGAAGGGATGAGGGCTGACCCCCCAGTAGAGCGCCATCTGACGCAGGGTCACCTCGTTGGGGGTGAAGGCGACGATCCCGGCCTCCGGCCGGTACTTGGAGATGAGCCGGGCGGTATTCCCCGACTCGGTGAAGGCGACGATCGTGTGCGCCTCCAGGTTGGCGGCGATCTCGGTCGCAGCCTGCGACACCGCCGAGGCGACGGTGTTGCCATCCCCCACGAATGGGATGGGGTGATCACCGCGCACCGAGAGCGTCCCCTCCTCGACCGCCACACAGACCGAGGCCATGGCGCTGACGGCCTGCACCGGATAGTCGCCCACGGCGGTCTCCCCGGAGAGCATGACCGCGTCGGTGCCGGCCATGACCGCATGCGCCACATCTGTCACCTCGGCCCTGGTGGGCCGCGGGCTCTTGGTCATCGACTCGAGCATCTCGGTCGCGGTGATCGAGATCCGGCCTGCGGCGTTGGTCTTCTTGAGGATCTCGGCCTGAATGAGGGGGATCTTCTCCAGGGGGAGCTGGACTCCGAGATCCCCACGGGCCACCATCACGCCGGACGAGGGCTCGATGATGTCGTCGAGGTTCTCATAGGCCTGAGCCAGCTCGATCTTGGCCACGATCGGCACGTCGCCCGCCAGCTCGGCCACGCTTCGGATGTCGTCCCCGCTGCGCACGAACGAGGCCGCCAGATAGTCGACTCCCAGCTCTCGGCCGAAGCCGATGTCTCGCTCGTCCTTCGGCGTGACGATCTCCAGCGACAACTTGCTGTCGGGGAATGCCACCCCTTTGTGATCGGTGAGGACGCCCCCGACCCGCACATCGGCGAGGAGCCCGCCCTCGGTCCTGTCCACCACCTCGCACCGGATCAGCCCGTCGGCGAGCTGCACGCGGTCCCCGGGGACCACGTCCTCGAGCAACGGCTCGTACCCGACCGGGATCAGACCCTCGTTGCCCAACGCGCCATCGGCGACCAGCATCACCTGCCTTCCCGGTTCCAGGGTCACGGCGCCATCGGCGAACTCCCCCACCCGGAGCTTGGGGCCTTGGATGTCCTGCATGAGGGCCACGGTCTTCCCGGTCTCCTTCGAGGCAGCCCGGACCCATCCGGCCAGTGCCTGATGGAGCTCGTGGTCGCCGTGCGAGAAGTTGAGACGAGCCACGTCGATCCCCGCCTCGATGAGGGCCCGGATCCGGGCCTCGGACGCCACTGCCGGGCCCAGCGTGGCGATGATCTTGGTGTGCCGCTGCATGTGTGAATGAAGCTAATGGCTATCCGCTCCAGGACGTGAACGCTTGGGACAGGGAAAGACTTCAAGGGATCACACACAGTGGTCGATGATCGCCGAGATGAAGGCCATTCCGGCTCGACGCTCGGTCCTGCTCGCCGCGTCGGCGATGGCGGGTCTTCTCCTCATAGCAGGGGCGGCGTCCGCGGCGCCGCCGACCGGCAACCCGGATGGGACCTATCCGGTGCCTCCCGCGGCGCACGCGATCGACATCTCGAACCCGGACCTGGTGATCGGCAACGGGACGCCGTCGAGCCGATGGTGATGGCGTCTACACCGTCGGTCTCCACCGCGAGTCGACGGGGCTGGTCTACTTTCGTTACACCCTCGATACCGGCGTCGCCCACTCGCAGTTCATCTACGGCGACCCCGGCGACCCCGTCACGGCAGGTGACTGGGACGGGAACGGAGACGACACGGTTGCCGTCTACCGGCCATCGAACCTGACCCTGTACATCAGGCTCTCCAACACCCAGGGCCTCGCCGACGTGTCGATCGTCGCCGGCGCTCACGTCGGGATGGCGGCAGCGCGTTAGGAGTCGCCGGGCGGTCAGCCCGACGCCCGCTCCCGCAGGATCTGGTTGACGGCGCGGGGGTCGGCCTTGCCCTCTGTGGCCTTCATCACCTGTCCCACGAGAAAGCCGAGGACCTTCTCCTCCCCGGCCCGAAGCTCCCCAGCCGCCTTGGGGTTGGCGGCGAGAACCTCCTCGACCGCCGCCTCCAGCGCGGCGGTGTCGCTCACCTGGAGCAGGTCACGTCGCTCGGCTATCGACCGGGGCGAGCCCTCCCCGGAAAGCACCCCTTCGAGCACATCTTTGGCCGCCGAGCTCGAGATCGATCCCTCGTCGACCATCTCGATCAACTCGGCCAGCCCCGGACCGTCGAGGGCGAGCTCCTCCGGCTCGACCTCGTTCCTCCTGATCCAGCCCACCACCTCGCCACTGAGCCAGTTGGCGGCGGCCCGAGCCGGTGCCCCGGACAGCACCGCGTCGTCGTATATCGCCCGCAGCGTGCCGTCCAGGTTGGAGAGGATGCCGGCCGCCCCCGGCTCCAGGCCCTGGCTCAGATAGCGGGCCCGACGATGGGCCGGGAGCTCGGGAAGACGATCCCTGACCTGTGCCACCCATTCCGGGCTCATCACCAGGGGGACCAGGTCGGGCTCGGTGAAGTACCGATAGTCCGACGACCCCTCCTTGACCCGCATTGAATGGGTGACACCGGACTCCTCGTCCCAATGACGGGTCTCCTGGACCACGATCCCACCCGACTCCACCACCTCGATCTGTCTACCGATCTCGTAGTCGACCGCCCGCTCCAATGAGCGGAACGAGTTCATGTTCTTGATCTCCACCTTGGTGCCGTAGGCCTCCTCCCCCATAGGTCGAATCGACACGTTGGCATCGAACCGGATCGAGCCCTCCTCCAACCTGACATCCGAGACGCCGAGCTCGGCGACGACCGCTCTCAGCTCCTGGGCGTAGACCCTCGCCTCGGCCGCGCTGCTGAGATCGGGGCGCGAGACGATCTCGACCAGCGGCACCCCCGAGCGGTTGAAGTCGAGCAGGGTGCCCTCGGCGGCATGGATTCGACCCCCGGCTCCGAGATGGGTCGACTTGCCGGTGTCCTCTTCCATGTGGGCCCGCTCGATCCTGATTCGTCGGGTTTCCCCGTCGATCTCGATGTCGAGATGCCCCTCGTGGCACACCGGGACGTCGAACTGGGAGATCTGGTAGTTCTTGGGGAGGTCGGCATAGAAGTAGTTCTTGCGGTGGAACACCGACCGATCGGAGACCTGACAGTCGAGGGCGAGCCCGATGGACATGATCGACTCGATGGCGGCGCGGTTCGTCACCGGCAACGCGCCGGGGAGACCGAGACAGGTGGGACATACCCTGGTGTTGGGCTCTCCCCCGAAGTCGACGGCACAGCCGCAGAACATCTTGGAGAGGGTCATCAACTCGACATGGACCTCGATGCCGATCACCGACTCCCAGCTCATGACGCCGTCTCCAGGGCTTTGGGACGCGAGGTGAAGGCCGCCTGACGCTCCACCTCCGCCGCGACCTGGTACATGACCTCCTCACCGAGGGCGGGGGCCATCACCTGGAACCCGACGGGCAGACCTGCCTCGTCGAGCCCGATCGGCACCGAGATCGCCGCGTGACCGGCCAGATTGGCCGGGATGTTGCAGACATCAGAGAGATACATCGCCAGCGGGTCGGCGGTGCGGGCCCCCGCCTCGAAGGCCACGGTGGGGCTGGTCGGCGAGACCAGGACGTCGACCTCCTGGTAGGCGCGGGCGAAGTCCTCCTGGATGGCCGCCCGGACCCGCTGCGCCTGCCCGTAGAAGGCGTCGTAGTACCCGGCGGAGAGCGAATAGGTGCCGAGGAGGATGCGTCGGGTCACCTCGGGGCCGAAGCCCTCGGCCCTGGTCTGCGCCATGAGCTCCTCGGTGGTGGCGCCGTCGACCCTGAGCCCGTAGCGAATGCCGTCGAAGCGAGCCAGGTTGGACGAGGCCTCGGCAGGAGCGATGAGGTAGTAGGCGGAGAGGGCGATGTCGAAGGTGGGCAGCGAGACGTCGATGACCTCAACCCCCGACTTCTCCAGCTTCGCAACCATGTCGGCGGTAGCCGCCTCGACCGCGGGCTCGAAGCCCTCGCCGGAGAGCTCGGTCACCACCCCGATTCTGATCCCGTCCACTCCCCGGTCGAGACCCGCGGTCGGATCCGGGTACCGGCCCGGGTACGAGGTGGCGTCGAGGGGGTCGTGGCCCCAGATCGAGGAAAGTGCCAGCGCCGAGTCCTCCACGGTCCGGGTGAACGGGCCGATCTGGTCGAGCGACGAGGCAAAGGCGATCAGCCCGTAACGGCTGACGGTCCCGTAGGTCGGCTTCATCCCCACCACCCCGCACAGCGAGGCCGGCTGGCGGATCGACCCCCCGGTGTCGGACCCGAGTGCGAGGAGGGACGAGCCTACGGCGACCGCAGCGGCGGAACCGCCGGAGGAGCCACCGGGCACCCGGGTCAGGTCCCAAGGGTTGTAGGTGGTGCCGTAGCCCGAGTTCTCCGTCGAGGAGCCCATGGCGAACTCGTCGAGATTGGTCTTCCCCACGATCACCGCTCCACCACTGCGCAGCCTGGTCACGACAGTGGCGTCGTACGGGGGGACATAACCGGCCAGGATCTGCGAGGCGGCCGTGGTCTCGACACCCCGCGTGCACATGTTGTCCTTGAGAGCGACCGGGATCCCATGGAGCGGGCCCCGGTCGATCCCGTCAGCCAGGTCGGCGTCGGCCTGTCTCGCCGCCTCCCTGGCCCCGTCGCTGTCGATGGTGAGGAAAGCGTGGAGTTGGGCCTCGGTGCGGGAGGCGGTGTCCAGCGCGTCCTCGAGCAGGGCTTCGGCAGTCGTCTCACCCGAGCGGAGGATCCGCCCGGCCTCGGAGAGGCTGGATGCGATCACTCCATCTCCATCGCCGGGGGCACGACGAAGTAGCCGTCGACCGCCTCCGGCGCCTGGGCGAGCACCTCGTCCCGGTCGAGCGAGGGGCGCAACTCGTCCTCGCGGAAGGCGTTGTCCAAGCCCAGGGGGTGCGCCGCCTCCACATGTGGCTCACCTTCGAGCGACTGGACCCGGGCGGCATGCTCGAGGATCACCCCGAGCTGGGCTTTGTACGACTCCAACTCGGCGTCACTCAGCGCGAGACGGGCCAGACGCGCCACGTGGGCGATATCGATCTCGATGGGCATCGCCCGATTGTACGAACCCGGTGAGACCACCCACCATCCGTTTTGGCGCGGCGAAACGGATGTACGCTCCCCGGGTGGCCGAGGGCAACCCGCTTCAGAGCACGGCGCTGACCCTGGGCGTCATCGCAATCGCGACGATCGGGGGCGGTGCCGCCGTCATCCTCCTCGGCGACCCGGATCAGGGGAGCACTGCCGGTGGTTTGCTCATCCGGGTCGGGGCGCTGCTGGGAGCGGTGGCACTGGTCCTGCCTACGATCCGAAGACCGTCCCTGTCCACACTCCTCCTCGCCGGTGCCGGGCTCATCCTGGTCCTGGCCCGGCCCGCTCTGGTCTGGGCCGCCCTCCTCGCCTGGTCCCTGTGGGTGATCCTCGGTCGTCAACGGAGGACGTCGAACAAGGAGTCGTAGACCCAACCCAGATCGGAGATGCGGACCGACTCCCCCGGTTTGTGGGCCAGCGAGGGCTCACCGGGACCGAAATTGACGGCCGGGATCCCGGCCGAGGAGAGCTGGGCCACGTCGGTCCACCCCTGCTTGCCCTGCACCGTGGCCCCCGACCGCTCGATCAGCGCCCGGAACAGAGGGTGATCGATGTCGACCGATCCTGCCGGGGCCAGGTCGGTCACCTCGACCCGGTCGGCAGCGGCACACACCTCGAGCAGTCGCTCCACCGCCTTCTCGGAGGGACGGTCAGGAGCGAAGCGATAGTTCACGTTCATGACGAACTGGGCCGGAACCACATTCCTGGCGACACCGCCACGGGCGGTGGTCACCGACAACACCTCCCTGAACTCGAGACCGCCTACGACGTGCAGGTCTGGCTCCAGGTCCCGCATGTGGGTGAGGAACTCACCTGCCTTGGTGATGGCGTTCTCCCCCAGCCAGGGCCGGGCCGAATGGGCCGGCTCGCCGGTGAAGACGACATCGGCGTTGATCGCACCCTGACATCCTGCTTCCACGGCCCGGTCGGTCGGCTCCAGCACCACACCCGCCGACGCCGTCCGCAGCCACGGCGCCTCCTCGAGGACCCATGCCAGCTGGTTGCCGGAGAGTGGGCCCTCCTCACCGGCGTAGAAGACACAGGCGAGCCGGTCCGGGCCCAGGGCCTCGATGAGATGGATCATCACCGCCAGCCCCCCCTTCATATCGGTGGCGCCGAGCCCATGCACCCGGTCGTCGTCCACCCTGGCCGCGGCGGGTCCCTGGAGCGGGACGGTGTCGAGATGGCCGGCCAGGAGCACGCCGCCCTCCCCGGACGCCCCCACCACCAGCGAGTCGGCGATGCGCTGCTGGGGCAAACCGCCCAGCCGCCCGGCGATGGCGTCGCCCAGAGCCGCCTCGCTTCCGGTGACCGAGGGGATGTCGACCAGCCAGGAGACAGTCTCGAGGATATCGGTCAAAGTTGGACGTCCAGTTGGCGCAGGAACTCGTTGAGCGCCGTCTTCTCGTCGGTGGCCGCCGTCCTCTTGCCGATGATCAGCGCACAGGTCAGGTCATAGGTCCCGCTGGGAAACTCCTTGGGCCTGGTTCCCGGCACCACCACCGAGCCGGCGGGGACCCGGCCCCGGTACTCGACCGGCTCCGGCCCGGTCACGTCGATGATCGGGGTGGAGGCGGTGAGGACGGTATTGGCCCCGAGGACCGCCTTCTCCTCGACGATGGTCCCCTCGACCACGATCGAGCGGCTGCCGATGAATGCCCCGTCTTCGACGATCACGGGACGGGCCCCGGGGGGCTCGAGGACGCCACCGATACCCACCCCGCCGGAGAGATGAACGTCCCGGCCGATCTGGGCGCAGGAGCCCACGGTGGCCCAGGTGTCGACCATGGTCCCCGAGCCGATATAGGCGCCGATGTTCACAAAGCCGGGCATGACGATGACCCCCGGCTCGCAGTGCGCACCGTAACGGACCGTCCCCGGGGGCACGACTCGGATCCCCTGTGGGGCCAGACCGCTCTTCAGCGGGATTTTGTCGTGATACTCGTAGGGGCCGATCTCGAAGGTCTCCATGTCGCGAAGACGGAAGTAGAGGAGGATCGCCTCCTTGGCCCACTCGTTGACCACCCACTCGCCTTCGATCTTCTCCGCCACCCGGATCTCGCCCCGGTCCAGCCCGGCGATGGTTGCCTCGACTGCCTCCCGGGCGCCTTCCGGCGCCATCTCGCCCGTGTAGGCGGCGCGGATCGTGTCTTGATCGGGCAACGGGCTCCCTTCGGGGACGGTCTGGCGGCAGGCTAATTGCATCGGGCGGCGGCTACGGTGCCCTTCGATGTCATACCGCCTCATCTACCTCGGGCTGGGTCTCGTCGCGGTCGCCGCCATCGCCTTCGGCATCGCCTTCAACCGAAGCGGCGACGAACTGGTGACGCCCGAGCAGATCGAGGGTCTCTCCCCCCGGCCCGGAGACCTGGTGCCGCCGCAGACCAATGTCGAGATCGATCTCCCTGTGGCCTACCGGGCCGAGATCTACATCGACGGGTGGCTGGTCCAGGACGCCGTCTTCGTCGAGGGCACCGGGGTCTATCGATGGACGCCCTCCCCGCAGAACCCCACCATCACCGAGTGGTCGCCCGGTGAGCACACCGTCCGCGTGGTCTGGGACACGATCAGCGGTCTCCCCGACCCGGGGGAGTTCGAGTGGACTTTCCGGGTGGGGTGAGCATCGGTGGCTTTCAATCACCTTCAAGTCCGCCGCCGATCTCGATCGCGATGTCTCGAGGAAGTGGTGACTCTGGCCCGTCGACAACGTCTGCGGGAAGGACACCTAGCCCAGCGCCGACAAGCCCTCCGCCAGGAGTCTCTGGAACGTCTCGCCGTCGATGATCGGCACCCCGAGCTGCTCGGCCTTGCTGGTCTTCGAGGCGCCCGGTGAGTCGCCCACGATGAGGGCATTGGTCTTCGATGACACCGAGCCGGCCGCTTTGCCCCCGCGCTGCTCGATGGCGGCCTGAGCCTCCTCCCGGCTGAATCCCTCGATGGTCCCCGACACGACGAATGTGGCCCCGGCGAGGAGATCCCCGGGCACACCCGCCTCCACCTCCTCCTCGAGACGCACCCCGGCCTTGCCCAGCTTGGCCGCCAGATCGCGGTTGACCGGGTCGGCGGCCCACTCGGCCACTCCCCTGGCGATCGTGGGACCGATCCCCTCCACCTCCGAGATCTCCTCCTCGGTGGCGGCCATGAGGGCAGGGAGACCCTTGAAGTGGCGGACCAGGGTGCGGGCGATGGTGCCCCCGACATGACGGATGCCGAGCGCGGTGAGTAGCCGTGCCACCGGACGATCCCGGGCCGCCTCGATCGCCCGCTTCAGGTTGTTCATCGATATCTCCCCCCAGCCCTCCCGGCCCCGGAGCAGGTCGACATCGAAGGTGAAGATGTCGGCCGGGTCGGTGATCAGGCCCTCGCCGAGGAGGAGGTCGATGGTCTTGTACCCCATGTGCTCGATGTCCATTCCGCCACGGGAAGCGAAGTGGAACAACCATTCCCGGACCCGGGAAGGGCACTCAAAGCCGCCGGTGCAACGGGCCACGGCCTCACCCTCAACCCGGACGATCGAGTGGCCGCAGAAGGGGCACTTCTTCGGCATCGACCAGGGCTCCTCTTCGCCGGTCCGGGCCGCCACGACCGGCCCCACCACCTCGGGGATCACGTCCCCGGCTCGCCGGACGATGACCTGGTCGCCGACCCTGACGTCTTTGAGCGCCACCTGGTCGGCGTTGTGCAGCGTTGCCATCCCCACCGTTGCCCCGCCGACGAACACCGGCTCGAGGACGGCGAACGGGGTGGCCGCCCCGGTGCGGCCGATGTTGATCTGGATGTCCTTGAGAAGGGTGACCTGCTCTTCGGGGGGGAACTTGTAGGCGATGGCCCACCGCGGCGCCCGTGCCGTGAAACCGAGAGCATCGTGGTCGGCGAGGGAGTTGACCTTGATCACCACTCCGTCGGTCTGGTAACCGGTGTCGTGACGGCCTTTCTCCGCCTCGGCCACGTAGTCGAGGACCTCGTCGATGTCGCCCAGCGTCTTGCTGGCCGGGTTGGTCCGGAACCCGACGTCGCGCAGGTACTGCATGGTGTCGGCGTGGCTCTCGAAACCGGGCCCACCCTCGACCAGACCGAGCTGGTAGACCCAGATCGCCAGGTTGCGGGATGCCGTCACCGAAGGGTCCTTCTGACGGACCGATCCGGCGGCGGCGTTGCGGGGGTTGGCGAAGATGCGGTCACCCGCCTCGGCCTGGCGCCGGTTCAGCTCCTCGAAGGCGGTCTCCGGCATGTACACCTCGCCCCGGACCTCGAGGATCGAGGGCGAGTCGTCGCCGAGCAGCCGGAGCGGGACCGACTTGATGGTTCTGAGATTGGCGGTGATGTCCTCGCCGGTCACACCGTCGCCCCGGGTGGCCCCGGTGTCCAGCACCCCGTCGCGATAGGTGAGCACCACGGCCAGCCCGTCGATCTTGAGCTCGGCGACATACCCCTCGGGAGGTCGCCCCAGCTGGCGCTCGATCCGTTTCTCCCATGCGACCAGGACATCGGCCGCGTCGGCGTTGTCGAGGGAGAACATGGGGCGAAGATGGCGGATCGGTCGGAACAGGTCGCCCACCGGCGCCCCGACCCGCTGAGTCGGGCTGTCCGGGGTGATCAGCTCCGGGCTGGCCTCTTCGAGACGACGGAGCTCGGCGATCAGGGCGTCGAATTGGGCATCGGAGATGGTGGGGTCGTCGAGCACGTGGTAGCGGTAGAGATGCTCGTTGACCTGGGAGCGAAGCTCCTCGATCCGGGTTGCGTCATCGGTCATCGGATTCGACGTTAACGGCCGGTGATCAGCCGAAGGTGTCGGCGATAAGGGCCCCGCCGAGCACCCGATCGCCGTCGTAGAAGGCAACGGTCTGACCCGGCGCCACCGCCTCCTGGGGCTCGGCGAAAAGGAGACGATCGTGGTGGAGCCCGGCCGAAACAGGCTCACCATGGGCCCGGAACTGGGCCGTGACCCGACCCTCCACCGGCATCCCGCCGGACCAGGTCACCTGGCGCAGCCCGACGCCGGCCACCGCCAGCTCCTCACGTCTCCCCAGAACCACGGTCGAGGTCCCGGGCTCGATGCGGACCACGAACCTGGGCTCGCCCACCGCCACGCCCAGACCCCGGCGCTGGCCGACGGTGAACCCGATGATCCCGTCGTGTCGGCCCATCTCGGTGCCGTCGGTCGCCACCAACGGTCCCGGCTCGAAGACCTCGGGCGCCGTGTCGCGGAGAAATCCGCGATAGTCCCTCTGACCGACGAAGCAGATGTCCATCGACTCCGGCTTCGCCGCGGTGCGCAGACCCATGTCGGCCGCAACCGACCTGACTCCGGCCTTGGTCAGCTCCCCGACCGGGAACCTGACGCGGGACAGCTCGCTCTGGGTGAGCATCGAGAGGACATATGACTGATCCTTGGCCCGGTCCTCTCCCCGATGGAGACTCCATAACCCGTCCTCGAAGCGGTTGCGGGCGTGGTGACCGGTGACCAGGACCTCGGAGCCGAACTCGGCGAGGCGGTTGAGCAGCCGGTCGAACTTCACCGTGCGATTGCACTCGATGCAGGGGTTGGGAGTGCGGCCCGAGGCGTAGTCGTGGACGAACCGCTCGACCACACCGTCCCGGAAATCGTCGGTGTAGTCGAGCACGTAATAGGGGATGTCGAGCTGGGCCGCCACCCGCCGGGCGTCCTCGGCGTCGGAGACGGTGCAGCATCCGGCGGTCGGGGCCTCGCCGTTGGGACCAGACCACAGCTTGAGGGTGACACCGACCACGTCGTGGCCGGCCGTCTTCATCAGGGCGGCCGCCACCGAGGAGTCGACTCCGCCCGACATGGCGACCAGCGCCCTCATCGCAGCTCCTCGATCAGCTCGATGACGATGTCGGCGGCGTCCATCGCCTCATCGGCGGTGCTGTTCCAGCCGAAGCTGAACCGGACACTCTCCCTCGCCTGTTCGGCGCTGAGGCCCATGCCCTCGAGGACATGGGACACCTCCGAGGCGCCCGACTGGCAGGCCGAGCCGGCCGATGCGGCGACACCTGCCCGGTCGAGACGCATCAGGAGGGTCTCGTTACGCACCCCGGGGAACCTGACATTGAGATGATGGGACGAGCGCATGGTCTCGGGAGTGTTGACCACCAGATCGGGCACGCCGGCCCCGATCCGCTTCTCGAAGTCGTCCCGGATCTGACCGACCTGGCTGCGGAACCGGGCCCGGTCGGCGGCAGCCGCCTCCATGGCGGTGGCCAGTCCCACCGCCCCGGCCACGTCATGAGTCCCGGAGCGCCGGCCGAGCTCCTGACCTCCACCGTGCAGCACCGGCTCCAGCGCCGATCCCTCGCGAACATAGAGCAGCCCGGCCCCCTTGGGCCCGCCGAACTTGTGCCCGGTGATGGTGAGCAGGTCGATGCCCAAGGCATCGACATCGATCTCCTCGGAGGAGAAGGCCTGGACGGCGTCGGAATGGATCACGACGTCGGGGTCGTGCTCCCTCACCGCGGCCCCGATCCGGGGAAGGTCCTGGATGACCCCCGTCTCGTTGTTGAGATACATCACGGAGACAACCGAGGTGTTGGCGTCGACTGCATCGAGAAGGGCGTCGAGATCGACCTCACCTCTCTCGTCGACGCCGATCACGGCGGTGGGGACACCGAGCCGGCGAAGGAAGTCGGTGGTCTCCAGGACCGCCTCGTGCTCGGTGGACACGGTGACCACCCCCCGTCTCGGGTTGCCGCTCAGGGCCGAGCCCTTCAGGGCCAGGTTGTCCGACTCGGTGCCTCCCGACGTGAAGACGATCTCCCGGGGACCGGCCCCGATGACGGCGGCGATCCGCTCTCTGGCCTCCTCGAGGGCGTTCTTTGCCCGACGGGACACCTCGTGAATCCCCGAGGAGTTGCCGAATACGTCGTCCGAGAAAGGACCCATCGCCTCCCAGACACCGGGACGCATCGGCGTGGTGGCGGCATGGTCGAGGTAGATCACAGCGGGCTCAATTGTCGCACGATGCCCGGGCTGTCACGATTCATCCCCTGAAACCAGTCGTTCTCGTCGTCCACTTCGACGCCCCACCGCAGCGGGTGTGGGCCGCGTTGGCCGATCTCCGCTCCCACCCCGAGTGGATGGCCGACGCCGGGACCATCGAGTTCCTCGGCGCCCAGACGAGGGGGCCAGGCACACGGATGAGGGTGCCCACCCGGGTCGGGCCGTTCCAGGCCACCGATGTGATGAAGGTGGTCGAGTGGGAGGAAGGGAGGCTGATCGCCGTCGACCATCAAGGTGCGATCTCGGGCCGAGGGCGATTCGAGATCAGTCCGTCCGGCTCGGGCACGCGGCTGCGCTGGAGCGAGAGCCTGCGCTTCCCCTGGTGGATGGGCGGGCCGTTGGGCGTCTTGGCGGCGCGTCCGGTGCTGAAGCGGGTGTGGCGAGGAAACCTGGAACGACTCAGAGAGCGATTGGAGGTCAGCGGCCCTTGAACTCGGCCTGACGTTTGGCGATGAAGGCGGCCACACCCTCCCGGGCATCCTCGGTCTTGAACGATTCGTTGAAGGCGTCACGCTCGATGAGAACACCGGTGCCGACCGGCTCTCCGAAACCGGAGTTGAACGCCTTCTTGGCGGCAGCGATGGCCCGGGTTGGCCGGGTCGCCCACGTGCGGGCCTCCTCCATGGCAGCGTCGAGCAGCTCGGAGACGGGAAAGACCTTGTCGGCCAGGCCGATCTCCAACGCCTCTTCCGCATCGACCTGACGTCCGGTGAAGACCATCTCCTTGGCCCTCTGATAGCCGACCAGCCGTGCCAGCCGCTGCGTGCCCCCCGCCCCGGGGATCAGCCCGAGCAGGATCTCGGGCTGGCCGACCCGGGCGTCATCGGCCAGGTGGCGGAAGTCGGCACCCATGGCCAGCTCCAGACCCCCACCGAGGGCGTAACCGTGGACGGCGGCAATGGTCGGCTTCCCCAGCGACTCGAGGGCGCCGATCGCCTCCTGGAGTGTCCAGGCGGTGCGCTCCTCGGCTCCTGAATCGAACGCGGCCTGGAACCCATTGATGTCGGCACCGGCGGCGAAATGGGGCTGCCCGGTCACCACCACCGATCGGATGGCGGGATCGGCGCATCCCTCGAAGGCCTCCCTCAACTCGAGGGCGACATCCTCGGTCAGGGCATTGACCGGCGGCCGGTCGATCCGGACCAGGGCGACGGGACCGTCGATGGTGAGCTCCACGAATTCCATGAGTCGAGGCTAGTGGTGGATGTCTCCGGTCACCGTCGCCAACATCGCCGTGTAGTCCTGGTCGCCAAGTCCGGCTCGCTCCGCTTCGACGAGCCATGTCCGGGCGGCCTCTGCGAGGCGGAGGTCGACGCCCTTCGCTTCCACTGCAATCCCAGATGACGCCGCTCCCACACCGTGCGTTCCTCCTCAGTCGACGGCGGGTTGGCTCTTCGGGCCGTCCGATCCAGGGCGGCAGTCGACAATCCCAGACACTCCTCGATCAGAGCAGCCTCGGTATCCGGGGTGGCCATCCTGGAGATGGCATCCACCTGGTCCAGGGATAAGTCACCGGCCGC
>JBOGET010000090.1:0-10261 GCA_050741975.1 Acidimicrobiia bacterium | reverse complement strand
GATCTCGACCTATAGGTCGAGATCTCCGCGCCAAAACGACGAGGTGGCGGCTTAGCCTCCGGTGGTGGCCAGGTACGGGACCGTGGAGATGGGGGGGACCAAGACGTCGATCTCTGTCGGGTCGTCTCCCGATGACCTGTCTCCGGTGCTGACCATCCCCACCACCTACCCGGCGGAGACCATCGGTCGAGTCATCGATTCCCTCGACGACGAACCGGTTCAGGCCGTGGGAATCGCATCGTTTGGCCCGGTCGGCGTGGACCCTCGCCGGCCCGACTACGGCCGGATCACCGTCACCCCGAAGGAGGGCTGGTCGGGGGTCGATGTGGTCGGCCCGATCCGGGATGCGCTGGGCGTGCCGGTCGGTTTCGACACCGACGTGAACGGAGCCGCCCTGGGGGAAGGGAGATGGGGGGCGGGCCGGGGTCTCGAAACCTTCGTCTATGTCACGGTCGGCACCGGGATCGGTGGCGGCGCTCTGGTGAACGGCGAGCCGCTCCATGGCCTCGGTCATCCCGAGATGGGTCACATCACAGTGCGACGTCACCTCGACGACGGCTACCCCGGGTCATGTCGTCTCCACGGCGACTGTCTGGAGGGACTGGCCAGCGGCCCGGCCATCGAGGGTCGGTTCGGCGCCGCCGGGGACGACTTGAGCGGAGACGAGCAACGCAAGGCGACACACATCGAGGCCTTCTATCTGGCCCAGATGATGAGAGCCCTGGTCTACACCCTGGCCCCGGAGCGGATCATCGTGGGGGGCGGTGTCTCGCAGATGCCGAGGCTGCTGGAGTCGGTCGGAGCAGGTCTGGTGGACGAGTTGGCCGGCTACCCGGGTCTCGACGCGCACGGTGCGGGCTACGTTGTGCGGCCCGAGCTGGGTTCAGTCTCCGGGCTGGCCGGGGGCCTGGTCCTGGCCGAATCGACCCTCATGTCGTCCGGGTGACCTTGCGCAGCCCGCGTGGTGTCTCCGGGTCGAGCCCTTTGGCCAAGGTCAGGTGATAGGCGAACAACTGGCCGATGACGATGGCCGGGATCGGGGACAGCCACTCCTCGACTTCTCCGCCGAAACTCAGAGTGTTCGGGGTCACCTCCTTCAACCGGGGGTCGTTGCCGACGACGATCAGCGAAGCCCCCGCCTCGCCGCATCGACGGAGGACGTCGAGGACGTCGTCCATGGCGGGACCATGAGCTGCCACGGCCAAGACCGGATACCCGGGCTCGAGGACTGCGATGGGGCCATGAAGGAAATCGGCGGTGGAAAACGGCTGTGAGACGACATGGGTCAGCTCCTGCAGCTTGAGGGCCCATTCGAAGGCAGTGGCCTGGTTGAAGCCCCGCCCCAACACGGCACAATGCTCCATAGCTGCCTGTGTCCTCGCCATTTCGCCAGCCCGCTCCTCCTCACCAAGGGCGTCGCCGATCGACGACCCGAGCCCGTTGAGGGCATCGGTGTCGCCCGCCATCGCCTCCGAGATGAGCGCGATCAGGGCCAATTGGGCGGTGTATGTCTTGGTGGCGGCCACCGCCTTCTCCTCACCGGCATCGATGTCGATGACGACGTCGGCGAACTCGGCCAGCGGAGAGCCGGGTTCGTTGGTTATGGCCACCGTGGGCCGGCCCTGGCCCCGACCCTCTTCCAGGACCGCGATGATGTCGGGTGACTCCCCGCTCTGGGAGATGGCGACGACCAGGGCTCCATCGAGACGGGGTGGCCGGTCGTAGACCGAGAAGAGCGAAGGGGTGGTCAGACCGACCGAAAGGCCGTTGCGGGTGCCCCAGACGTACTGGGCGTAGCGGCCGGCGTTGTCCGAGGTTCCCCTCCCCGCGATGACGGCGTGGGTGCACCCGGCGGCGAGGCCGGCCACCAGTCGGACCGGCCCGGTGTTGGCGGCGATGGTGCGGGCGATGACCTCGGGCTGCTCCCGGATCTCGTCGAGGAGGCCCATCAGTCTTCCTCCGCCCGATGCGCAACCACACCGCCGACCATCGTCTCCAGAACCCGGAACCGGTCGTCGAACACCACCAGATCGGCCCCCATCCTGGGGTCGACCCGCCACCGGTCGTTGGCCCCGATCATTTTGGCCGGGGTGAGCGAAGCGGAGGCCAGAGCCTGGTCCGGGCTGGCCGACGTCCAGCGGACCAGGTTGGCCACGGCCCGGTCCATGGTGAGCGTGCTCCCGGCCAGGGTCTCGGGCATGATGCGTGGGCCATCGGGGCCCACCTCGACGGCTCGGTCCCCGAGAAGGTATGTCCCCGGCCCGAGACCGGCGGCCTGCATGGCGTCGGTGATCAACACGAACCGGGTTGGGCCCAGTAGGTCCCAGGCGAAGCGGACCGCAGCCGGGTCGCTGTGGATCCCGTCGACGATCACACCGCAAGGCCGATCGGAGAGGAGAGCCGCACCCACCAGCCCCAGGGCTCGGTGATGGAACGGGCTCATCTGGTTGAAGAGATGTGTGACCGCCGACCAGGGGCCATTGAGGGCGCGTGAGGCAGTCTCGAAGTCGGCCTCGCTGTGACCGGCCGAGACGGCCACCCCGGCCTCGGCCAGAGTCTCTGCCACCTCGAAGGCACGGTCGAGCTCGGGGGCGATGGTGACCATGCGCACCAGACCGGAAGCGGCCCATCGACGGGCTATTGCGACATCGGGCGACCTGAGATGCTCCGGGTTGTGGGCGCCCAGCCATTCCGGGGAGATCCAGGGGCCCTCGATGTGGAGCCCGATCGGGGCGGCGCCGATGTAGCCCTCCGGCGGCCCGGCCTGAAGCACCTCGATCGCGGTGTCGGCGACCTCATAGGGTGCTGACACGATGGTGGGAAGAAAGGCCGTGACCCCGGTCGAGGGAAGACGTCGTCCCACCTCCCACACCGACGTGGGGTCGGCGGTGAAGTCGTGTCCCCAGCCCCCATTGACCTGGATGTCGATGAGCCCGGGACGTGAGTGGGCAATCATCCGCCCAGCCCGTGGCCCCGGGGGTGGAGACCGGGGATGGCCACGGGCAGTGAGCCGGTACCGCCGGTGCCCACGAACAGGTACTCGGCCAGGGCGGCCAGCGAGGGCTCGTGGCCGCTATAGGTGCAGAGATGGGTCCGTGCCTCGGGGTAGTGGGCCAGGTCGTAGGGGTTGCGCAGCGCAACGGTCACCAGCCGGGTGCCGGTGGCGAGCAGGGCCCTGACCAGCTCGACCTGACCCGGAGTGGCGTTGACCGTCCCCACCACGATCAGGTCGTGCTCCCCGGCTGCGCTCACCGCCGCCGAGACATCACTTCGCCCCGGATGATGGGGGTACACCACCTCGGTGACCTCGGGGTGTTGTCCACGCAGTGCCTCGGCCAGAACGGGCGGGTAGAGGGCGGTGGTGTCCGCCGGTGTCATATTTGTGGGCACCGGCTCCATTGAGAGGACCTTCGAATCGGGCTCGAGGCGGAGGGGGAGCAGAGCGTCGTCGTTGCGGACGACGGTCAGCGACCTGGCGGCCAGCTCACGAGCGAGGTGGTTGTCTCCGACCCTCTCGGGTCGAAGCTCCGGGGCGGGGATCGTCTTGCGCAACCGTTCGATGCGGAGACGGGAACGGTCCAACGTCTCCCTGGGGATCAGCCCGCGCGAGGTGCCCCGTTCCACCGCCACCCGGGCCCGTTGCTGCAGGTCGGGATCGGGCATACAGAGGAGAAGGTCGGTGCCCCCCCGCATCATGGCGATGATCTCCACCACCTGGGCCGGGCCTTGGTCCAGGGCGCCCATGTCGAGTGCGTCGGTGATGACCAGGCCCCGGAAACCCATCTCGGTCCGGACGAAGCCTTCGATGGCGCGCTCCGATGCCGAGATGGGCAGGTCCGGGCTCCCGGTCAGGGCAGGCACGGCGTAATGACCCATCATGAGCAGTTCGGCCCCGGCGTCGAAGGCGGCACGGAATGGGGGTAGCTCTACGGTCTCGAGACGATGGGAGTCGAGGTCGAGCAGCGGCAGCTCGTAGTGGGGGTCGACCCGGGCCTCACCCTTGCCCGGGAAGTGCTTGGCGGTGGCGAGCACACCGCCCTCCCGGAGCCCCGCCACCATGGCGGCGGTGAGACGGCCGACCAGGTCGGCGTCGTCGCCAAAGCTCCTCACCCCCAGCGAAGGGTTGTCCGGCTGACTCGCCACGTCGGCAACCGGGGCGTAGTCGAGGTTGATCCCGATCGCAGCCAGCTCGCCGGCCATCGCCCCGGCCACGGCGCGTGCCAGACCGGCATCGCCGGTGGCGCCCAGGGCCATGTTCCCGGCGAACGGGGTGGAGCCGGGAAGCCCGACCAGTTGCCCGCCTTCCTGATCCACGGCGATGAGGAGGGGCAGGGCCGAAGAGTTGAGCTCTTGCAGGGCAGCGGTCAGCTCGGCAACCTGCTCGGGGCTCTCCATGTTCCACTCCCGGAACAGGGTGACCCCGGCCGGCGGGGAGCTGCGCAGCCGCTCGCCGAGCCAGTCGGGGACCTCGGTCCCCTCGAAGGCCAGCATGAGATGTGAGTCGGCGATGCTCATCCCTTGATCGAGCCGGCGAGCAGGCCGCGGACGAAGTAGCGCTGGAGTGACAGGAACACGATCAGTGGGATCAGCATCGAGACGAAGGCGGCGGCGGTGAGCAGGTGATAGGCCTCACCACGCGAGCCGACGAGCGAGGCGAGCTCAATGGTGAGGACGGCCACGTCCGAGGAGGTCCCCAAGAACACCAGTGCCACCAGGAAGTCGTTCCAGACCCAGAGGAACTGGAAGATGGCGAACGAGGCAAGGGCGGGCACGGAGAGCGGCAACACCAGCTTGGTAAAGGCGGTGAACGGAGAGGCGCCGTCGATATAGGCCGATTCGAAGATGTCCTTGGGCAGTTGCGATATGTAGTTGTAGAGGAGGAACACCGCCAAGGGGAGACCGAAACCGGTGTGTGCCAGCCAGATGCCGAGGAAGCTCCCGGTGAGCTCGGTCGACTGATAGATCTTCAGCAACGGCACTAGTGACAGCTGCAAGGGGACGACCAGCAGGCCGACGAGAACCCCGAATAGAAGGCTTCTACCCCGGAACTTGAGCCAGGCGAACCCGAAGGCGGCGAACGCCGCCAGCGTTATCGGGATGATCGTGGACGGGATGGTGACGATGAGGCTGTTGATGAGGGCGTCGAACAGGCCGCCCGAAGTGAGGACGCGGTTGTAGTTGTCGAGGGTCCACTCGGTCGCCACCGGGCTGAACAGAGACGTCCACCAACCGGTCTGGCTGCTGTCGCTCGAGGTGCGGAAGGAGTTGGTCAGCAACCCGAGTGACGGAATGGTCCAAACGGCGACTATCAGGAAGACGGTCAACCTGACCAGCCAGCCACTGCGCTTGCCCCCGGCTGTTCGGAGTCCTTCGGTCGCCGTGGTCATGCCCCGATTCCCTGCCGGCGGAGATTGCGGATGTTGACCACCATGATCGGGAGCACGGCCAGGAGCAGGATCACGGCCATCGTCGTCGCCTGCCCGAAGTTGCGGTACCTGAACATCTCCTGGTACATCCGGACCGCCACGACCGAAGTGTCGAAGTTCCCTCCCGTCGTGACGAAGATGATGTCGAAGACCTTCAAGACCGCGATGGCGATGGCGGTGAAAACGGTCAGGATCGAGCCCCTGATCGAAGGCACGGTGATCCGGAAGAAGGTCTGGAGCTCGGTGGCCCCATCGATTCGGGCCGCCTCGATCAATTCGGGAGGGACTCCCTTGATGGCGGCCGACAAGATCACCATGGCGAAACCGACCTGAAGCCAGACCATGATGGCGATGAGGGCCAACGTCGTCCACGGGACCAGGTGGAGCCAGGCGATTGGCTCCACCACTTCGAGAAGGCCGAGATCGACGAGGAACCCTCCGGCCCAAACCCAGAGGGCGTTGAGGATCCCGATCTGTGGCTGCCCCGAAGGCTTCCAGGCATAGACGAACTTCCAGATCACCGAGGCGCCCACGAACGAGACGGCCAGCGGCATGAACACAAAAGACTTGGCCACCGCCTCGCGTCGCACCCGATCGACCAGGGCGGCGAAGGCGAGCCCGATCACCACCGAGACCGCTGGTGCGACCAACAGCCAGACGAGGTTGTTGCGCAGGGCCACCAGAACCTCTTCGTTGGTGAATGCCTCGGCATAATTGGTGAAGGGACCGGCTCCTGCCGGCACCGAGGTGAGGCTCTCCACCACGGTGCCGGCAGTCGGGTAGATGAGATAGACGCCGACCACGGCGACGGCGGGGAGCACGAAGACGTAGGGGCGGAGGAACGCAGTCGCCCGCCCCGGTAGGGCCTCGATGATGACATTGGCGGCGTAGAACAGTGCCCAGATCCCCCCGACTCCCAGGATGAGCGCAACGAGCGCCTGTCCCAACTTGGAGAGAGTGGGCCCGAGCCCCGAGAACACGTTGGGGTCTCGCAGCACATCAAGACCCAGCCACAAGACTGCTATTACCGCCCCGGCCACCAGGAGAGCACGGAGGATCTTGAGCCCGGGTGGGCCAGGCCGCGTCGGCTCAACCGCCTCTATCAATGATGTCTTCCATGTGAGAAGGTCCCGGGACGAGCCCCGGGACCTTACTCACTGTCCTTTCTAGCCTGCCGGCCAGCTGTCTTCTATCGCCTGGAAGACCTCCTCGGTGCCCTCGCCGTTGGCGGCCACCCAATCGATCATCCCACTCCAGAAGGTCCCGACCCCCACCTCCGCGGGCATCAGGTCGGAAGCGTCGAAGCCGAGGGTCGTGGCTCCCTCGACCAGACCCGAGAGTTGGTTGTTGGGGTACACGTACCATTCGTCGGGGACTGTGGTCAGTGTCGAGAGGAACCCCCCTCGCTCGATCCAGCCGGCGGCTGCATCGGGAGTGGCCAGCCACTCCAACAAGGCGCGCACCTCAGGACGGTCCTCGAACATCACGAACATGTCGGCCGCACCCAGGACCGGGGTTCCGAATTCCTCTTCGATCGGGGGAAAGTAGAAGAAGTCGACGTCGGTCTCGGGCTTGATCGGCCACTCGCTCGCCGGGAGATTCGGATCATCCGCCAGGGCGTCGCGGTTGGCCCCCCAGAAACCACCGATCCAGGCTGCCTGCTTCTGCATCCAGCACTGGGGGCCTCCTTCGGCGAACATCGGATCCTGGGTCTCACCGATCCATGTGGCGTTGATGTACGTGTTGCCGCCATAGGCGTAATCCGGCGTGAACCAGATCTGCGACATGTATTCGGCCGCCTCCAACACCTCCGGGTCGTTGAAGGGGATCTCATGGGTGATCCACTGGTCGTAGGTCTCCGGCGGCGCCGTGCGCAGCAGGATGTCCTCCACCCAGTCGGTTGCCACCCAACCGTCGGCCTCCTGGCTCTCGATCGAGATACACCATGGGTTGCCGTTCCCATCGGCGATGATCTGGTCGCTGAGGGCGATCAGCTCGTCCCAGGTGGTCGGCACCTCATAGCCGGCGTCGGCGAAGCCCTGCACCGGGTACCACACGATCGACTTGACGTCGGCCTTGTAGTAGACGCCGTAGAGGGTGTCGTTGTGGGTGCCGAGCTCATAGAAAGCAGGCACCATGTCGGATGAGAGCTTGTCGGTGTTCAACCAGTCGCTCAGACCAACCAGCGAACCGGCATCTGCGTATTGGTGCATCTTCCCCGGTTGGGCGATCTGGGCGAGGTCGGGGGCGTTCCCGCCATCGACCGCCACCTGCAGTGCCGTCTCGTAGTCCGGTGTCGGCTGGAAGTTGACCGTGATCCCGGTCGCTTCCTGGAACGGCTCCAACGTGTAGGTGAAGTTGGAGGCCTCCGAGGAATCGGGCAGCCATTGCGCCCAGACCTCCACTGTGGTGCCGTCGAACTCCCCGGCCAATGCCTGGTCGAGATGCTCATAGCCTGTCGGCTCCGCCGATGCCCCGGTGGTGTCGGCCCCGGTCGCCCCGGTCGTCGTGGTGGCACCACCACCTCCGCACGCCGCAACGATCAGGCCCAACGCCGTGATCGTTGCGATCAACCATCGTTTACTCATGGGATTGATTCCTCCTCCCAGATCGCTTCTGATGTCGTTTCCCCGATCGATCCGGACGTGCGGCGGCGAGGAGGGCGGCGCCGTAGGCACCCACCGGTTCCTCGAGGTCGTACATTCGGACCCGATCTGGATCCAGAACTCTTCGTGCCAGGTCTGACTCACCCGCCATCTCCTTCCAGCGGGTGGCGAGTAGGGCCCGGATCGCGGGATTCCCGGCGCCAACGCCGCCGCCGATGTAGAAGAGGTCCGGGTCGTACGTGGCGGCGAGCCACCACATGGCCCGGGCAAGGTAGGCGATGGCGCTCTCGACACGTTCGACGGCGTGGGCATCCCCTCCCGCCGCAGAATCGAAAAGGGAGCCGGCCCGATCACCCTCCCACGCATTATTGAGCCCGGTGGCCCCGATGATCGTCTCCAAACAGCCGACAGAGCCGCAGGCACATTCGATCCCGGTCCCCATGGGCACGTGCCCGAATTCCCCGGCGAGACCCCGGCTGCCGCGGTAGACATCACCGTCGAGCACCACACCGGCAGACACGCCGGTGCCGATGCCGACGTAGACCAGGTTGCACACCGAGCGGTCCCTGGCCACGGTGAGGGTGTAGGCGCCATAGGCGGCGACCGACATGTCGTTCTCGACCAAGGTGGGGACCTGGGTGGCCGAGGAGACGTAGCCACCCAGGTCGAAACCCGCCTCGCCGATGCCGAGATTGGCGGCGTATCGGACGTGTCCTTCGCTCACCTGCCCCGGGATGCCGACTCCTATCGAGGTGACCCGGTCGAGCTCGTACCCGGCCTCGGCCAGGGCCTTGCTCAGGGCGGTGATGGCGAGATTGCCCACCGCATCGGAGGTGGTCAGGTCTGTGGGGAGGGTGGCCCTGGCCAGGATGCGCCCGTCGGCGACGAGACAGGCCTTGGTCCCGCTGCCTCCGATGTCGATGCCGGCGACCATCTCGCTCACCAGACCACCCCGAGCTCGGCGGACAGGACCAGCCCGGCAGCGCCCTTGATCACTGCGTCCCCGCCGGCCGAGGCGTATCGCACCCGGATCAGATGGATGTTGACCGGGAGCACCCGATCCTGGATCTCACGCTCGACCGTCTGCCGGTAGGCCTCGCCGAGCGAGGTGACCTCGCCCCAGAGCACGATCTCACGCACCGCGAGGAGGGCCACCATCGGGGCCAGCCCACGGCCCAGGGCCACGGCCACTCGCTGCACGAGGTCCGCTGCCGACAGGTCGGCGGCTATCGCCGCCACACGCTCCGGGGTCAGGGCCTGATCGCCGCCGACGCCCTCGATCAATGCGGACATCGACGCCACCGTCTCCAAACAACCGGTATTGCCGCAGGTGCACGGTTTCCCGCCGTTGTCGAAGCGGACATGGCCGATCTCACCCGTGGCGGCGTTGTCACCCCTGTAGAGATGTCCGTCGAGGACGTATCCGGTCCCGATGCCGCGGCCGACCCTGACCAGGGCCAGGCTCGAGACTCGCGGGGAATGGACGCTGTACTCGTGCAGGGCGGCGGCATGGGCGTCGTTGATGATGTGGGTCGGCGCCTCGGTGGCTTCGGCTACCGCAGCGGCGAGTGGGGCCGACTGCCATCCGAGGTTGGCCGACGTGATCAGCCCGTGAAGCGGGTCGACGACTCCGGGGGTCCCGATTCCCACTCCGAGCAGGGGAGCGGCGCTCCGGGCGGCGAGCGAGGCCACCAGATCGGCTACCGCCTTCATGCCTTTCTCACCGGTCGCCCCCGGGAGCGTCACCTCCTCGACGATCTCCCCGGTGAGGTCCACCAGGGCTCCCTGGAAGTCGGTGGAGGAGGTGTCGAGAGCGATGATCGACCTTCCCGCGGGATTGGGTGCGATGAGGGTCGGGGGCTTGCCCCCGGTGGAGGGAGCGGTGCCGACCTCCCGGACCAGATCGAGCTCGAGCAGCTCGTCGACCAGACCCGAGGCTGTGGCCGGGGTCAGATACGAGGCCCGGGCCACGTCGGCGCGGGAGGTGGGCCAGTCGGAGTAGACCAGTTGGAGGGCGAGCCGGAGATTGTTGAGACGGGTCTGACCCCGGGTCGCCTTGGCCCGGGTGGAGAGGGGGGTGAGCCCGGATCCCCTCGTCTCCCTGGTCTCGGTCATGTGCTTCTCCACTCTCAATGTTTACTAAACATACAAAGTAGGGATGACGGATGTCAACCCGTTTCGCACCTCTCCCACGGTTTTGGCGCGGAGATCTCGACCTATGTGTCGAGA